>CAYSCA010000129.1:0-9451 GCA_964429465.1 uncultured Rhodospirillaceae bacterium | reverse complement strand
CACCATATGGCCGCCAGTGGCGCGCACCACACCTTTCGGAATTCCGGTCGTGCCGGAGGTGTCGAGGATATACAGCGGATCGGTGGCCGCGACGGTCACGCAATCGGCCGGAGCGGCCTTCTCCATCTCTGCCGCGAAGTCGAGGTCGCGACCCTCCACCAGCGGCGCCTGGTACATCGGGCGCTGGAAGATCAGGCAGCATTCCGGCTTATGTGCCGCCAGTTCGATCGCCTGGTCGAGCAGCGGTTTGTACTCCACCACGCGGCCGGGCTCGAGGCCGCAGGAGGCGGCGATGATCATCTTCGGCTTGCAATCGTCGATGCGGGTGGCCAGCTCGCGCGGCGCAAAACCGCCGAAGACGACCGAGTGGATGGCGCCGATGCGGGCGCAGGCCAGCATTGCCATCGCCGCTTCCGGCGTCATCGCCATGTAGAGGATGACACGGTCGCCCTTCTGGACCCCATGCGCCTTCATGGCGCCGGCCAGCTTCGCGACCTGATCGCGCAGCTCGCGCGTCGTAAAGGTCTTGATCGTATTGGTGACCGGCGAATCGTAGATCAGCGCCGGACGGTCGCCATGGCCGGCTTCGATATGGCGGTCGAGCGCATTGTAGCAGGTGTTGGTCTCGGCCCCGGCAAACCAGCGGAAGAAGGGCGGATTGGAGGCATCCAGCACCCGGTCCCAGGTCTTGTACCAATGCAGCGCGCCCGCCGCTTCGGCCCAGAATTTCTCCGGGTCCGCCATCGCCGCGGCATAAACCTGCTCGTAACGTCCCGCCATCCCGTTTCCTCCCTATTCTGCCGCTCTTGCCATATTGCCGGTCAGTTCCGCCCGCGCCGCATCGTATTCGCGCTTCAGTCGCGCCACGATGTCGGCCACCGGCGGCACGTCATCGATCAGTCCAACGCCCTGGCCGGCGCTCCAGATATCACGCCAGGCTTTCGCCTTGGAGCCATCGCCGGCGGCGAAATTCATCGTCGCCTTGTCACCTTCCGGCAGGTTGTCGGGATCGTAGCCCGCCTTGGCCACACTTTTCTTCAGGTAATTGCCATGCACGCCGCTGAACAGCGATGAATAGACGATGTCCTGCGCCGCCGAGTCGACCAGCATCTGCTTGTAGTCGGGCACGGCATTGGCTTCCTGGCTGGCGATGAAGCGGGTGCCGATATAGGCGAAATCGGCACCCATCGCCTGAGCGGCAAGGATATGGCGGCCATGGGCGATCGAGCCCGAGAGCGCAAGCGGACCATCGAAGAACTTGCGGACCTCGGAAACCAGCGCGAAAGGGCTGAGCGTCCCGGCATGTCCCCCCGCGCCGGCGCAGACCAGGATCAGGCCGTCGACGCCGGCTTCCAGCGCCTTTCTGGCATGGCGGATGTTGATCACGTCGTGCAGCACGATGCCGCCATAGGAATGCACCGCCTCGACAACCTCGTTCGGCGCCCGCAGCGACGTAATGATGATCGGCGCCTTGTACTTGACGCAAAGTTCCACGTCATGCCGCAGCCGGTCGTTGGAATGATGCACGATCTGGTTGACGGCGAAGGGGGCCACGATGCGGTCTGGATGCTGCGCCTTGTACTCGGCAAGCTCGGCGGTGATCTGCTTCAGCCAGTCTTCCAGCAGTTCCTTGGGCCGCGCGTTCAGCGCCGGAAAGGAGCCGACGATGCCGGCCTTGCATTGGGCCAGCACGAGGGCGGGATGGGAGACGATGAACATCGGCGAGCCGATCACCGGCAGCGTAAGCTTGCCCTGCAGGATGGCGGGGATCGTCATCTTGTTTCCTCCACAACGTTGCCATCAGCTTAGGCAGGCTGCCCTGCCAGCGCAATCGGAAGCCCCCGACATGATGACGCAGCAGATCCGCCGTGCCGTCTCTGTCGTATATCAATAAAATCGTGGAGTTGACCGCCCGATGATCACCATCCTCATTCTCGCCGGCCTTATTCTGGCCGGGCTTGGTGCCACTACCCAGCATCTGTCCGGCAGGGCGGAGCGGGCCTTTCCGCCATCCGGCCGCTTCATCGAGGCGGATGGCATCCGCCAGCATGTGATCGAGCGGGGGTCGCCGGAGGGCGATGCTCCGGTGCTGGTAATGATCCATGGCGCCTATGGCAGCGCCGAGGATTTCGCCGTCAGCCTGATGCCGCGCACGGTCCACCGCTTCCGCAGCATCGCCATCGACCGCCCGGGCCATGGCTACAGCCGGCGCGGCAATGCTGCGCCGGTCACGCCCGACAGGCAGGCACGCTACCTGGACGCCGCGCTGCGGCAACTGAATGTCGACCGGCCATGCATCCTGCTCGGCTTCTCCTATGGCGGGGCCGTCGCGCTGTCCTATGCCCTGCAATATCCCGACCGTGTGGCAGCGATGGTGCTGGTCAGCCCCGCGACACATCCCTACGACAAGGCGGCCTTTTCGCTGGCCGACCTGACCCTGGCACCGCTGATCGGACCGCTGCTGCGCCACACCATCGTCATGCCCGTGGGCCGCCTGCTGATCGACGACGGCATCGAACGGGTCTTCGCGCCCGGCCCCGTTCCACTGGCCTATGGGAAAGTGCCGGTTGAACTGAGCATCCGGCCGGACGCCTATGCCGCCAATGCCGAGGACGTGGACAGCCTCAGCGCCTTCCTGGAAAGGCAGGCAAAGCGGTATCACGAATTGAAGATGCCGATCGTTGTCATCGCGAACGATGATGACCGCATCGTCTCGCCCGCGCTGCACAGCCGCAAGCTGGCGAAAGATGCACCGCAGGTGGAACTGATCCTGGTGGATGGCGGCGGCCACCCGCTGCATTTCTCGCATCCCGAAGCGGTGCTGGATGCGATCGGGCGCGCGGCGGCGCGCTCAGGCGCTGGCGATCTGCAGGGCGTCGCCCGGCCGCAAGGCCGCCAGCAGTTGCAGTAAATCCGGCAGGGCAAGCGCGACGCAGCCTTCGGTTCCGGCATAATCGGGCCGCGCCACATGCAGGAAGATCGCGCTGCCCAGGCCGGGAATCGGCGGAGCGTCGTTATGCCCCAGCGTGACGATCACGTCATAGACATGGTCGTCACGCCATAGCTTCTCATGGCTGGCGGCATAGGGCAGCCGGACCCGGCGGTTGTAGGCCGGGTCGGCCGGATCGTCGCACCAGCCATCGTAAGGCTCGAGCGGGCGGCAGGGCAGCCTCGTCACTGGCGGCGTGTCCAGGCGATCCGGCCGGTACAGCACCTGCCGCAGGGCGTAGCGGCCAAGCGGCGTGGCGCCATCGCCTTCGCGTTTGTCGGCCTCCGGCTTGCAGCCGCCTTTCCCGAGCGCGCAGCGAAAGGTCACTCCGCCATGCCGCAGCCAGCCATCCGAAGTGGTGAGAATGTCGCTCATGGCGTGATCAAGCGGCAAGCAACGCCGATGCACAAGAGCTAGTAGCGGGCATCCAGTGCTTTCTGCCGATCGCGCTGCTGCTGCATGTCGGAATATTTCTGATAGGCTGCGGCCGCCTTTTCCGCCCAGTCCGCCTGCGACTGCGGGCGGTAGGCCGCGCCCTGATGCGAGGCGCCGCGCGCCACGCCGAATTTCGCTACCGCATTCTGCTGGCTGACCGGCTGGGCACCCACGCCGCGAACCGGCGCGCCGCCCCCGCCCTGCGGAAATGCGGGGAACCAGGTGCGTCCGTCGATCACTTCAGGGGCTGCGGCGGCTGTGGCGGCCACGCGCGCGCCGGGCTGCGGGCCGCGGGCGCGCGCGGCGATCATTGCCGCCGGATCGGACTGGGCGCCAGCATTCAGCGGCGCCGTCATGATCTGCGGCGGCGCGGCGCGAGAGGAGCGGCGGCCGCCCGGCTGCACCGAGGCGTCCTGCTCGTCGCCGTCGTCAGACGGCGGCTTGATCGAGAGCTTCAGCTCCGGGCGGTTCGGTTCCGGCCGATTCGGCTCGGGCCGATTCAGATCAGACCTGGGTGGCGGCTGAATGACCGCCAGCAATTCGGGCGGAATGCGATCGGGCGGCGGCGGAGCCTGGGCAATGGCAGTGGCCGGGTCAGCCGGCGGCGCCTCGTCCTCACCGATGCCCAGCATGGCCAGCGCATGTTCGCCCGGATCCTTGCCGGTTCCCTCCTCGACCATGGCACTGACCAGCGACAGCGCCATGCCGATCGGACCCCCGAACAGCGTGCCGCCGGCGATGCGGGCCCCGGGGTCGATCTTGTCGCCGGTGACCGCGCGGTAGATGGTCGAAACCACCGGGATATGCTGCAGCGGATTGACGATGTCGAGCAGGTCCCAGAAGGAGAAGCCGTCTTCCCCGAACAGGCCGTGCGACTTCCCGGCACTCCCGGCCTGGGGGGCCGTGGCCTTGGGCTGCACCCGGGGGGTGTCGAGCGGCGTATCGGTCAGCGTGGCAACCATCGCATCCTCTTCCGGATCCCATGGTGCAAGCGTCAGGCCAAAGGTCACCCCAGCGAAATCAGCCGGTTAGCAGAAGAAGAATTGGCAGGCCGGCAATTTCTGCCGGGTGCAGATGCGCCTAGAGGTAATGGCCGGATTTCTTCCGCTTGGCCGCCAGATAGGCTTCATTATGGGCGTTCGAGGGAAATTTGTGCGGCACACGCTCCACTACCGCGATCCCGCAGGCCTCCAGCCCTTTCACCTTCTCCGGATTGTTGGTCAGCAGCCGCACGCGGCTGAAGCCCAGCCGTTCCAGCATACGGGCGGCGGGCAGGAACCAGCGCTCGTCGGCATCGAAGCCGAGCCGCTGGTTCGCCTCGATCGTGTCGAATCCCTGGTCCTGCAGCTGGTAGGCACGCAGCTTGTTCACCAGGCCGATGCCGCGGCCCTCCTGGGCCAGATACAGCAGGATTCCCGCGCCCGCCTGGCTGATGGTGCGCACGGCGCCGCGCAGCTGCTCGCCGCAATCGCAGCGCAGGCTGCCGAGCAGGTCGCCCGTGAAACATTCCGAATGCAGCCGTACCAGAACCGGCGCGGTCGGGTCGGGCTCGCCGATCACGAGGGCGAAATGCTCCTGCCGTCCATCGGCGGGGCGGAACGCATAGAGCCGGGCATGCTCGGCATCGGCGACCGGCAGGCGCGCCTGGCTGACCGGCACCAGCGTCTCCGCCGCCGCGAGGTCGTAGGCCGCGACCGCATCGGCGGAAATCGCAAAGGTGCCTTCCGGCACGGCGACTTTGTCTCCGAGCGGCACGTGAATGGCCGCGGGCAGCAGGAAGGCCGTCTTGACCAGCTTGATCGCCGCCCGCGCGCTTTCCGGCGGCGCGGCCTTGATGCGCGTGAACGGACCGCGCAGCGGCGCGCCGAGATCCCGGCTCGCATCGGCAAGGTCGCGGATCAGGGTGGCGCGATCCGCATTGTCGACCGGCAGGTCGGCAATCGGCAGCAGGATGGTGTCGTGCCCGGTCGGCTCGATATGCAGCACGGCAGCGCGGGAGGCCGTCAGCGCAAGGCTGCCCTCAGGGTTGAGGGCAAGCACAGCGCGCAATGCGGCCTCGGTCAGCGTTTCGGCGGCAAGCACCAGAACCCGGCCGTCCCGTCCTGAGGCCAGCAGCACCGGCCGGCCGCGGCGCAGTTCATGTCCGGCACGGTCGACGGCAATCGCGGCCTGCTGATGATCAACTTCTGGCATCATGCATCCGGTTTACGCTGCCGGGCGGGACGCGGCAAGACACCGTCGTCACAGCCGCGGCATGCAAGGCGGGTTGCCGCTGCGTCGGCAGCCATCCGAAGCCTTACCTGCCGCTTGAGCGGCGCGCTGACAACGGGCAGACTCCGACTCGGTTCATTCCGGGCCATTGAGGGGGAGGCCTGCTTGCAGGAGAAGGAGTTACGCCTCGCGCTGGTCTGCTTCGGCGGCGTCTCCCTCGCCATTTACATGCATGGCGTGACCAAGGAAATCCTCAAACTGGTCCGCGCCTCCTACGCCTATCATTCGCTGCCCAAGGACGGCACCCGCGAGACGGCCAGCTTCGCCGACAACATCCGCCCGGGCGATACCGAATACGACAGCGAGCATGCCTATTTCGAGCTGCTGCAGGAGATCGGCAGACATGTCGACCTGCGTGTCGTGGTCGATGTCGTCTCCGGTGCTTCGGCGGGGGGCATCAATGGCATCATCCTGGCGCGCGCCCTGGCGCATGATCTGCGCATCGACCATTTCCGCAATCTCTGGCTTCGCGAGGCCGATGTCTCGCGCCTGCTCGACCCGAAGAAGAAGGCCGGCCAGTTCAGCAAGTTCTACATGCGGCCGCTGCTCTGGCTGGCTTCGCGCTCCAGGCTGGGGCGGGTATTGCTGGACACGGAGGTGCGCGACAAGATTTCGCTGTTCACCCGCTCGCGCTGGTTCGAGCCGCCGTTCGACGGCCAGCATCTCGCCCGGCAGCTGCTGGCGGGGCTCGAGGCGATGGGCGATCCGGAAACGCCCGGCGCCTCGCTGATGCCGACCCAGCTGGCACTCGATCTCTTCATCACGCTCACCGATTTCTACGGCTATCTGCAGCATATCCCGATCCACGATCCGCCTTTCGTGCGCGACCGCGAGCATCGCCATATGCTGCGCTTCAGCTATCGCCGCTGGCCCAACGGCGAGGAGCAGTCGGATTTCACCAGTGCCGATGCGCCGGCGCTTGCCTTTGCCGGCCGCGCCACCTCGGCTTTCCCCGGTGCCTTCCCGCCGGCGCAGATCGACGATATCGAGCGGCTGATGCTCGAGCAGGGCCGCGAATGGGCCCGGAAGCAGGCCTTCCTGGAGAAGAACTTCCCGGACTATTTCCGTGCCGAGCTCGACCCGGAGAATACCTCCTTCGTCGATGGCGGCGTGCTGGCCAACAAGCCCTTTGCCGCCGCGATGAAGGCGATCCGCGGTAGGCCGGCCTATCGCGAGGTGGATCGCCGCCTGGTCTATATCGATCCGCAGCCCCTGCGGCCGGCACCGCCGCCCAGCGGCCGCGTGCCCGGCTTTTTCCGCGTGCTGAAGGGCGCGCTGAGTGACATTCCGCGCAACGAGCCGATCGCCGACGAACTGATCGGCGTCGCGCGTTTCAACGAGCGGGTGCGGCATCTGCGCGGCGTGATCGATGCCACCCAGCCGCAGATCGCCGGCCTGGTGGCCGAAAGCGCGCCGCGCAACCTCGACGCCAGCCTGAGCGAGCTCGAGATCCGGCTCTGGCGCATGCAGGCGAGCGAACGCGCCGTGCAGGAGGCCGGCTTCGCCTATGAAGGCTATGTCCGGCTGAAGCTCGGCGCCGTGCTGGAATTCGTGCAGCGGCTGATCTGCAGGGCCTGCCGCTTCGGCGTGCAGTCGACCGAGGCGCAATGGGTGCGTCATGCGCTGCTGCGCTGGGCCGAGGAGCGGCAGGTCTGCCATACCGCCACGCAGTTCGAGCGCGCGATTCCCGGCGCCAGCCCCGAGCAGCTGCCGCCCTGGGTGCGGTTCCTGCTGCGCTTCGACGTATCTTTCCGGCAGCGGCGGCTGCGCTTCCTGATCCAGCGCCTGAACCAGCTCTACGGCAAGCTGGGCGACCCGCTGCATACCGGGCTGAAGGCAGAGCAGCTCGATGAGATGAAGCGCCTGCTCTACGAGGCGCAGGAGAGCCTGCGGCGTTTCGACGGCGGCAACGGCATCGGCGAGGCGGCAGCCGACCAGGCGCGATTGCTGTTCTTCCGCCGCATCCAGCCGCAGCAGCCGGCCCAGCTCGCCGCCGATGCCGCCGCTTTCGCCGCCGCCAACATGGATGCGATCGATGCGGTGATCGACCGCCTCGCCAAGGATATCGACCTCGACCGCAGCACCGGGCAGCTCGATGCGCTCTTCGCCGAGCTGGAGCCGGAGGACTGGAGCGCCGAAGCCCGGCGCGACCTGCTGGTCAGCTATATCGGCTTTCCCTTCTGGGATGTGCTCACCTTCACCATCACCAACTGGCGCGACCTGGGCGAGTTCAACGAAATCCGGATCGACCGCATCAGCCCGGAGGATGCCGTCACGATCCGCCGCGGCAATACGCTGAAAGGTATCCATCTCGGCCGCTTCGGCGGTTTTTTCAGCCGCGTGCACCGGGAAAACGATTATCTCTGGGGCCGGCTGCATGCGGTCGACCGCCTGATCGACATCGTCTACGACGCCGCCCTGGGCCAGGACAGCGAGGTCCCGCTCGACCGCAAGGCGATCAAGCTGAAAGCCTTCCGCCTGGTCCTCGATCGCGAGGCCGCCAACCTTGCCGTCAGCCGCGATCTGATCAACGACCTGCGTCACGAACTCGACGCAATTGCCGCCGAAACTGCGTGAGTTCCGCCCGGCGGCAGCTTGTTCCGGCAGGGAAAAGGCGTATGCTCGGCGACCTTCATCGAACGCGTGAGCATATCGTGACCAACCGTTTCCAGTCTGCCCTGATAGTCCTCGCCATTGCGGCGGCGTCCCTGCCCGTCCAGGCCCAACCGGCCGGGTCCGGCGGCAACGATCCGGTGGTGGCGCGTGTCAACGGCCAGCCGATCACCCGCTCGGCCGTGCTGGAATTGTATGGCCAGCTGCCGCCGCCGATGAACCAGATGCCAATCGAGCAGATCCTGCCTGGCCTCATCAACGAACTGGCCGCGCGCAAGCTGCTCGGCGAGGCGGCCGAGAAATCCAAGGTCGGCGACGAGCCCGCCGTGAAGGCGCAGCTGCAGGCCGTCCGCGAGCAGGTGCTCCAGCAGGCTTATCTCGACCGCAAGCTGAAGCAGGAGCTGACCGAGCCGAAGCTGAAGGCGCGCTACGACGAGCTGATCAAGGCGCAGCCGCCGCAGGAAGAGGTGCATGCGCGCCACATCCTGACCGCGACGGAGGCGGATGCGAAGGCTGCCCTGGAGGAAGTGAAGAAGGGCACCGACTTCACCGAGGTGTCGAAGAAGCGCTCGACCGGCCCGACGGCGGCGACCGGCGGCGATCTCGGCTTCTTCACCAAGGACAAGATGGTGCCGGAATTCGCCGAAGCCGCCTTCGCCCTGCAGCCCGGCCAGGTCAGCGAGAAGCCGGTGCAGAGCCAGTTCGGCTGGCATGTCATCAAGGTGGAGGCGCGGCGCACGGCCGAGCCGCCGCGCTTCGAGGATGTGCGCGAACAGGTCTACGAGATCATGTCGAACGAAGTGGTCGAGAAAACCGTCGCCGACCTGAAGAAGAGCGCCAAGATCGAGCAATATGACTGGCAGCCGCCGTCTTCCGGCGGCAAGCTGCCGACCATCGCGCCGGGCGCGCCCAACCCGCAGAAGAAATAATCCGACAAGAAACGAGACGGTCATGGCTGCGCATCCCGTATCGCCGCTGGCGCCATCGCAATATCCCGAGCTGCCGGCCATTGCCGGCGCGCGGCTGGCCACCGCCCATAGCGGCATGCGCTACAAGAACCGCGATGACGTTCTGCTGGTCGAATTCGCGCCCGGCACCAGGGCAGCGGGCCTGTTCACGCGCTCCTCGATGCCGGGCGCGCCG
>CAYSCA010000128.1:0-9472 GCA_964429465.1 uncultured Rhodospirillaceae bacterium | reverse complement strand
ACCTCGATGTGGATGTTGGGGCGCTCGAAGAGTGGCTGCGACCAGGGATTGAGCTGTGAAGATCATTTCCGTCATGCCGAGCATGCGCACATAGGCGGCGACCTGCAGAGCCATGGCGGTGAACCAGCCGGCCGACCCCGCCGCCGAGGCCATGCCGACGATCAGGCCCGGTTTCCACGCGGCCGCCACGCGGCGCAGTTCCCCGGGCTCGCGCCAAACCAGGTATGTCATCATCAGCGCGATCTGCAGCACGATGGCGTGCACCAGGGTGGTCGCAGCGGCGAGCGGCAGGAAGTCCTCGTTCAGCGACAGCGAGGCCGCCCGGAAGCCGATGGCCGAGACGGCGAACAGCGCGCCCGAGCCGATGCCGATCAACGCGGATTTTTCCATCCAGCCGAACAGGAAGGCGCGCAGCGCGTTGTCGCTGCCCTTCAGGGAAATCAGCAGCACGCCGACCGTGCCGATCACGATCGCGGCGACGCCCCCAAGGGACACCGGCTCGGCCAGGATGAGCATGCCGAAGGCCGCCGCCTGCAGCGCCTCGGTCTTGGAATAGGCGGTGGCGACGACAAAGTTGCGCATGCTGAGCGCCAGGATGAGCAGGTTGGTGGCCAGGATCTGCGCCACGGCGCCGAGCGCCGTCCAGGCGTAGAATTCCGCATGGCCGGCCGGAACGGCCTTTCCGGTCGCCCAGACGGTCGCCAGCAGATAGGCGATCGCCAGCGGCAGGCCGTAGACAAATCGGGTGAAGCTGGCGCCATTGGTGCTGAGGCGCCCCTTGAGCTGCTTCTGCAATCCGGTGCGGATCGTCTGGCAAAACGCCGCCCAGATGGTGATCGGTATCCATGCCCATTCCATGGCTCAGGGGTAGCCGGCGGCAGCGGCAGAGGCAAATGAGAAGCCTTGGCCCACCCCTTGAGCGGAATTTGCCTAAAGGCCGCCATTCGGCTAAACCGCCCCCATGACAGCCGCTTCCATCGTCATCGCCATCGACGGCCCGGTCGCTGCCGGCAAGGGCACGCTGGCCCGCCAGCTCGCCGCGCGCTACGGCTACGCCTATCTCGATACCGGCTCGCTCTATCGTGCCGTCGGCTCGAAGGTCCTGCGCGAAGGCGGCGATCCGGCCGCGGCGGCCGCCGGCCTGGACGAGCGCGATCTGTCGGCTGCCGATCTGCGCAGCGAGGCGGTCGGGCTGGCGGCGTCCAGAGTGGCGGCGATTCCCGAGGTCCGCGCCGCTTTGCTGGATTACCAGCGCCGCTTCGCCGCCCATCCGCCCGAGGGCAGGTCCGGCGCGGTGCTGGATGGCCGCGATATCGGCACGGTGGTCTGCCCCGAAGCCCAGGTGAAGCTGTTCGTCACCGCCAGCGACGCGGTGCGCGCCCGCCGCCGGCACAAGGAGCTGGCCGACAAGGGCGAGGCGGTTACCTACGAGCAAGTGCTGGAAGACCTGCGCCGCCGCGACGCCCAGGACCAGGCCCGCAGCACCGCGCCGCTGAAGGCGGCCCCGGATGCGCACTTGCTGGATACGTCGGATTTGGCTATAGAAGCCGCCGTTGCCGCCGCGGCAGAGATCGTCGCGGCAGCCCTGAAGCGCTGACGCCCGCTTCAGGCGGATCCACCAACCCCGGGTCGCTGCGTCTGCGCCCCCTGCCTGCTGCCCCTCGGATGCTGCTCAGCTCCGGCAGGCCACAAAACCTAGGGGCTCTTAGGAGACAATATGGCTAAGCGTAGTGCTGCAGCACAAGCTGCGGAAACCTATTCCGCTGACAATGAGAATTTTGCCGCCCTGCTGGAGGAATCCTTCACCAGCTCCTCGGCGATGGAAGGTTCGGTCGTCAAGGGCATCATCGTCGGGATTGAGAATGATTTCGCCCTGATCGATGTCGGCCTGAAATGCGAAGGCCGGGTCGCGCTGAAGGAATTCGCCGCCCCGGGCCGTGCGCCGGAAGTCAAGGTCGGCGACGTCGTCGAGGTGTTCCTCGACCGGATCGAGAATGCCCAGGGCGAGGCGGTGATCAGCCGCGACAAGGCCCGCCGCGAGGAAGCCTGGGAGAAGCTGGAGCAGAGCTTCAACGCCAACCAGCGTGTCGAAGGCGTGATCTTCGGCAAGGTCAAGGGCGGCTTCACCGTCGACCTGTCGGGCGCCGTGGCCTTCCTGCCGGGCAGCCAGGTCGACGTGCGCCCGGTGCGCGATATCGGTCCGCTCATGGGTCAGCCGACCCCGTTCCAGATCCTCAAGATGGATCGCCGCCGCGGCAACATCGTCGTGTCGCGCCGCGCCGTGCTGGAAGAGAGCCGCGCCGAGGCCCGTTCGGAACTGGTCTCCAACCTCAAGGAAGGCCAGATCCTCGACGGCGTGGTGAAGAATATCACCGATTACGGTGCCTTCGTGGATCTCGGCGGCGTGGACGGCCTGCTGCATGTCACCGACATTGCCTGGCGCCGCGTCAACCATCCCTCGGAAGTGCTGTCCATCGGCCAGACCGTGAAGGTGCAGGTCATCCGCGTGAACCCGGAGACCCAGCGCATCAGCCTCGGCATGAAGCAGCTGGAAGCCGATCCGTGGGAGGGCGTGAAGTCCAAGTACCCGGTGACCGCGCGCTTCATGGGCCGCGTGACCAACATCACCGATTACGGCGCCTTCGTGGAGCTGGAGCCGGGCGTCGAAGGTCTCGTGCACGTCTCCGAGATGAGCTGGACCAAGAAGAATGTCCATCCGGGCAAGATCGTCTCGACCAGCCAGGAAGTCGAAGTCATGGTGCTCGAGGTCGATCCGGCCAAGCGCCGCATCAGCCTCGGCCTCAAGCAGTGCATGTCCAATCCCTGGGATGCCTTTGCTGACAAGCATCCGGTGGGTTCGACCATCGAGGGCGAGATCAAGAACATCACCGAGTTCGGTCTCTTCATCGGCCTGGACGGCGGCGTCGACGGCATGGTCCATCTGTCCGATCTGGACTGGAACAAGCCGGGCGAGCAGGCGATCCAAGACTACCAGAAGGGCCAGGTGGTCAAGGCGCAGGTGCTCGACATCGACGTCGAGAAGGAGCGCATCAGCCTCGGCGTCAAGCAGCTGGGCAACGATCCGTTCCAGTCGCTCGGCGAGCTGAAGAAGGGCGCGGTCGTCACCTGCACGGTGGCGGCGGTCGACCCGCGCGGCATCACCGTCACCGTCGGCGACGGGGTGCAGGGCTATATCCGCAAGGCGGAGCTCAGCCGTGACCGCGACGAGCAGCGGCCCGACCGCTTCTCGGTGGGCGACAAGCTGGATGCCAAGATCGTCACCATCGACGGCAAGGCGCGCAAGCTGACGCTTTCGGTCAAGGCGCTGGAGATGGAAGAGGATCGCAAGGCGATGGAGCAGTTCGGCTCCACCGACAGCGGCGCCTCGCTGGGCGACATCCTGGGTGCCGCCATGCGCAAGAAGAAGGACGAGGACGCCGGCCAGTAAGCCGACAGACTTTCCGGCAGTTACCGACCCCGGCGGAGCGATCCGCCGGGGTCTTTTCATTCAGCGCTTCGACATCTGCTCCAGAAGCCGGGTCTTGCGCTCCATCAGCTGCTCGCCGAGCGCCTCCAGGTCGATATCGCTACCCCGCAGCTGGGGGAACATCTCGCCTTCCTCTTCCTTCACGTGATGTTTGATATATTCGCCGAGCACCTTCACCTTGGCGTCGAACAGGTGGTCGCTGGGGCTCATCGCCTCGATCTCGGCGATCAGCTGCTTGGCGCTGGCATGCTCCACCATGGCCTCGTCGACCAGATCTTCCGCGATCTCCTCATGGGCCTGCGGATAGAGCAGCTCTTCCTCGATCGTGGCGTGGATGGTCAGCATCAGGCAGATCTTCGAGGCCAGCTTGCCCTTCTCGGCCTTGCTGTCCAGCTGCTCGAATTCCTTGAACATGCTTTCCACTTCGCGGTGATCCTGCTTGAGCAGGGCGATCGCATCCGAGGGCGCCGCCGTCATCTCGCCGATGGCGGCACTCATCTGCCTGGCGAATTTCGCCAGGGCGGGCGTGATGCTCATGCCGAAGCCGCGCGGCCGGGCCGCCGAACGGCGCGGCTTGCGGGCGCTTGATTTGCGCGCCGTGGCGGTTCGGCGGCTGGTCGTCTTGCTGCGCCGGGCGGTGCTGGTCCGGGTGGGTTTGCGCGCCTTGCTGGCGGCGCGTGATTTGGGTTTGGTGGCGGCACGTTTGGCCATGGTGATCTCCTAGGGGCAGTAGTCAGACACGCAGCGTCGGGTTGAGATTTTTATTGCTGCCCGACAGCAACGCTGTGGCGCTGCTTTCGTTCCGCCGCACCGGGAACATGGTCGGTCCGTACCGGTTCCAGTCATATGGCCGATACAGAATCCCTCGTGCGTCAACGGCGCGCTCTGGCCGAGTTCGGCATCTTCGCCCTGCGCTCCGGCGATCTTGCAGCCGTGATGTTCGAGGCCAGCCGCCAGGCCGCGGAAAGCCTGGGGATCGAGATGGCGAAAATTCTCGAACTGCGTCCGGCCGAGTCCAGCTTCCTGGTCTGCAGCGGGTATGGATTGCTGCCGGGGACCGTGGGAGAAGCCCGCATTCCACTGGGCAAGGGGTCGGCGGCGGGCATGGCTATCGCCACCGGAGAGCCGATCATCTGCAACGACACGCTGACGGAAACGCGGTTTCAGATTTCCGAAACCGTTCGCCGCCACGGCGTGCGCAGCTCGTCTAACGTGCTGATCAGCAACAGCGACGGTTCACCCTATGGCGTGCTGGAGCTCGACAGCCGGACGCCCGGAAGCTTCGGTTCGGTGGATACGCCCTACCTGCAGAATTACGCCAATCTGGTCGGCGCGGCGCTGGAGCGCTGGCGTTGGCGCCAACGGCTGCAGGAAACGCTGGAAGAGCGCGACATGCTGATGCGGGAGCTGCAGCACCGGGTGCGCAACGACCTGCAGGCAGTCATCGGCCTGCTGGTGGTCGAAGCCTCTGATTCGGACAGCGCCGAAACCAAGCACCGCTTCGAACGGGTGCGCAGCCGGGTCAACGCGCTGCGACTGGTCCATGACCGCCTGTTCCGCGATCACAGCCTCGGCCGGGTGGACGGACTTTCCTATCTCGGCGACCTGGCAAGGAACTGCATCGATCTGTGGGGTGCGGCGCAACGCCTGGCGGTCGAGTTGCAGATCGGCGGCACGACGGTGGCGATCAGCCATGATGCGGCCGTCACGCTGGGGCTGATCGTCAATGAGTTCATCACCAACAGCATCAAATACGCCTTTCCTTTCGGCAAGGGCACGATTGCCATTCAGCTGGACCGGGAAAGCGACAGCAGCAGATATCGCCTCATACTGTCAGATAACGGGATCGGCTTTCCTGATGCCCCGACGCGCCATTCCGGCCGCCGCTTCATCGATGCCCTGGCAAGACAAATTGGGGCCGATGTCGAATGGGCGGGCGCCGCAGGCGTCCGTCTGACGCTTGGCTTCACTTTGCGTCCATGATCGGGATTGTGGCAGCGGGAGGAAAGAGCGATCCGGGCCTGTCATTCCGGCCCGGGCGCCCTATGTATAATGATGCAACGCACCGTATGACGTCGGGCGCCGGGTTCCGACCCGGCTTCCCGCCACGTCAGAAAAGGATTTTCATGACAATGCAGGACAAGTCGGCCGAGGCCGCGCGGCAGCGGGCGCAGTCGCGCTTCGAGAAGGCGACCGCCCAGGCGCGAGAGGCGGCTGCGGCGCTCAAGGATCATCAGGCCCAGGCCGCGGCAGAAGCCGCCAAGGTCATGCGTCTGCGGGCCTTGCGCCTGGCCCGCGATGCCGAGCAGGCTGCGGCAGGTCCGGCTGCCGGCCCCGCCGCAGCACCGGAGAAGAAGGTCCGGCGGGCCCGGTCGAAGTAAACCCCCGCAGGGTAACGCCGGAACGCTTTGTGGTCTGATGGGTTGCCAAGGCCGTGCAGTAAGGAACAAGGAGCATGGCCATGTCGGAATCACCGCAGCGAGATTACGGGAAAAGCCCGCGGAAGCAGGACGATTCAGTCGCCCGCGAGCGTCTGGTTGAATGGCTGCGCGACGCCCATGCGGCGGAGGAGCAGTCGGAGAAGATGCTCAGCAAATTCGCCGGCCGCATCGAGAATTATCCCGAGCTCAAGGAGCAGATCCACCGTCATATCGAGGAGACGCGCGGCCAGGCGCGCCGGCTGAAATCCTGCCTGGAGAAATATGGCGACAGCAGCTCGGCGCTGAAAGATACCTTCGGCAAGATGATGGCGCTGGCGCAGGGCATGAGCGGGGCGTTCGTCGATGACGAGGTCATCAAGGGCTCGATGGCGGCTTACACCTTCGAGCATATGGAAATCGCCTCCTATCGCATCCTGATTGCCGCTGCCGATATGGTTGGCGACATGGAAACGCGCAAGATCTGCGAGCAGATTCTGGAGGAAGAGATCGCCATGGCCGTCTGGCTGGAGGATCACCTGCCGGACATTACGCAGAGATACATGGTGCGCTCGGAAATGCCTGGCGTCACGGCCAAGCACTGAGATCCCTCGTCGCCCCGGCCCTCCGGGCCGGGGCGCGAGCTCAGACCTTCGCGCCGGCCAGCGGATCGAAATACAGCGCCACTTTCTTGGCGAGCTGTGCATCCTTGCATTTGTATTTCATCGCCACGAAACCTTCGTCGGTGTAGCGCACGACGTCGCCTTCCGCATCGAAGGTGATCTGCAGCTTTGGGTTCTTGATGCGCACCGTCAGCTTCAGGAACTCGCCTTCGATGAAGGTGCCGGTGATCGGGCCGAACAGCAGCCCGATGGCGCTCCAGTTCTTCAGCGGAATCCGCGTGCCTTCCAGCATCACGTGATCTTCCGGCCCGCATTGGGTGCGGGCCGAGCGGCGTTGGTCGCCGCCGCTGGCGATACGCTGGATCAGCGGATCGAGGATGCCGAGGAACGCCTCGCGGCGGTGGTCGGACAGCCCGGCGCCGACCGTTTTCTTGCGCAGTTCCTGCGCGATCTCGACCTTTTCCTCGGTCGAGTAGGCCGGATCGGCGAATTCCTTCTCCAGGTCGCGGTGCTCGAACAGATACGAGATGTATTTGAGCAGGATCTCGCGCGGCCCGTCGCCGATCGCCTCCTCGAAGAGCTGCAGACCCATCATCAGCTTGGGTGCCGAATAATGGCCAGGGATCAGCTTGGCCAGCTTCTCCGCCGTCACCAGCCGCACCATGCGTTTTTCGAACAGGTCGGCGGCGCCGAGTTCCAGGGCCACTTCGCGGTCGCGCGTCAGCAGCGCATAGGTCTCCTTGGTGGCGCGGAATTCTTCACCCGGTTCCTCCGACAGCAGCGGCACGGAGGACAGCAGCAGGCGCCGCGCCAGGGTGATCACCGCCTCGCGCAGGGCCGGCATCGGGTGGACCTCGGCAATCTCATGCAGGCGGCGGGCGAATTCGGTGCCATAGGCCTCGTCATCGATGGCATAGCGGCCGTCCAGCAGCGACATCAGCTGGACGACGCGCAGCTTGGCATCGCGGAACTTGCCGAGCAGCTCGGGCACCGCGGTCTTGGCCTGCAGAATCTCCGCCAGCGCCTCGTCGAGGATCGCGGCGGCGGCCGGGTCGATGGCCTTGTCGAAGAGAGCGAGGCAGCGCTCGGCCTTCTCGGTCCAGGACTTGCTCATGTGCAGGTGATGGGCCAGGGCGGCGAAGGCGATGCGCCCGCCATAGAGCGGGTCGGAGCCCGACAGCTGGGCGAGCAGCCGATGGGTCAGCGGGGTGGCGGGCAGCCGCTTTTCAAAAGCTTCCACCTGGGTGATCGCCGCCGTGGTGATGGCATACAGCTTCTTCACCTTGTCGCGGACGGCGGTATTGGTGGCCTGTGCCTGGGCGACGGCGGCCTTCTGCACCAGGGCGGCGCAAAGGCTTTCGGACCCGTTCAGCAGCTTGGCATGGCCGCTATGGTGCAGCAGTTCGATGGGGATCAGGACATTCTCGTCCAGATAGTCGCGGCAGACCCGGCCGATCATGACGCGGGCACGGCGTTCGGAGAGCGCATGGGCGTCCTGGCACAGGACGACCCCTCCCGAAATTTCCGTAACCCCCGATGGCGCGTTCATGCTGGCCTTCTGCAGCGTCCCGTCTCCTTGCCCCATTATGACAGCCGCCGGCCGAAAAGGGAATTGGAAGGCAAACCAAGCGGTTAACGGCCCGGAATACTGCCTAGAGTAGTATGGAGGGGATAAGTCCCGGGGTCAGCGGCGTTTCCGGTGGCGGCCGCCGGGGTTGTCCTCGGCCGCTGCCGCATGGGCGAGGGCGGCGGGCAGGGCGGAAACCGGGCGTTCGCCGAAACGCCCCAGGGTGATCAGCCGGTCATACATGACGATGGCGCCCGCGACGGCGACATTCACGCAGAAGCTGGTTGGAATCTTGATGACATGGGCGCAGCGCGCCACCAGTTCGGGCGACAGGCTGCCCATTTCCGGCCCCAGCACATAGGCGGCCCGCAGCGGATGGCGAAAGCGCGGCAATTCGACGGCGCTGTCCAGCAGCTCGATGCCGACCAGCTGGCAGCCCTGCGGCAGGGCCAGCTCGGCGGCCGACTCATATTCGTACCAGGGCAGCGAATCGGGGGACTTGCTGGTATCGGACCGGGCGCGCTTGACCGAATATTCCGCATCGATGGTGAAGACGAATCCCGCGCCGAAGGCATGGGCGGTGCGGAACAGGTTGCCCGCATTCATCGGCTTGCTCAGGCGTTCGACGCCAATTCCGAAATAGCCACGCATCGCCAGCCGATCCCTTGCCGTGTATAAGCCGCCTGAGAGACTGAAGCAGGAGATATCCATGAGCCGGCCCTTCGGCCCGCTGCCACCCCCCGGCGCGCGGCCCTTTATCGTCGAGGTGAAGCGCGGTACGCAAGTGGAAAGCCGCCACGGTGTCTGCGCCGCCATCATCGATGCCGATGGCGGCATCGTGGCGAACTGGGGCGATATCGAGGCGCCGATCTTTCCGCGCTCCTCCAACAAGGCGATCCAGGCCCTGCCGCTGGTGGAAAGCGGCGCCGCCGATGCCTTCGGCCTGAGCAATGCGGAACTGGCGATGGCGGGGGCCAGCCATGGCGGCGAGGTGCGGCATACCGAAACCGTGGCAGCCTGGCTGCAGCGTATCGGACTGAGCCCGGCGGTGCTCGAATGCGGTGCGCATTGGCCCTATCATGAGGAGACGGCGCGGCAGATGGCGCGGGCCGGCATTGCGCCGTCCACGCTGCACAACAACTGCTCGGGCAAGCACGCCGGCATGGTCAGCGTGGCGACGCATCTGGGCGAGGATGTCAGCGGTTACGTGAAGCCCGACCATCCGGTGCAGCGCCGCGTCACCGCCGCCATCGAGGATGTCTGCGGCGTCAGGCTTGATCCCGCGCAGACCGGCATCGATGGCTGCTCGATGCCCACCATGCCGCTGCCGCTGCGTCATCTGGCCCATGGCTTCGCGCGCTTCATCACCGGACAGGGG
>CAYSCA010000127.1:0-9476 GCA_964429465.1 uncultured Rhodospirillaceae bacterium | reverse complement strand
GGCACGCTGGTGGACAGCGAGCCGATCGCCAACCGGGTCTTCTACGAGAAGCTGGTCGCTCTCGGCCTCGATCCGCGCTTCGACGAGGCGACCGTCGCGCATGACCTCACCGGCCTGAGCCTGCCGAGCTGCTTTGCGCTGGTGCGCGAACGCTATGGCATCGCCCTGCCGGCGGATTTCGAGGCCCGGCTGCAGGCGGAAACCTTCCGCCGCTTCGATGCCGAGCTGAAAGCCATCGACGGCGCTGCTGAAATGCTGGAGCAGGTGCATCTGCGCAAATGCATCGCCTCGTCCTCCGAACCCGACAAGATCGACCACAGCCTCAGGCTCTGCGGCCTGGCCCGTCATTTCCCTGACCGCTTCTCCGCCCGGCAGGTCGCGCGCGGCAAGCCTGCACCCGATCTTTTCCTGCACGCCGCGGAGCAGATGAACGTGCCACCGGCGCGCTGCGCCGTGGTCGAGGACAGCCTGCCCGGCGCCACCGCCGGCAGCCGCGCCGGGATGACGGTTTTCGCCTACCGGCCGGAGCACCCGGATCGCCAGGAGGCCGCTTTCGCCGCTCTCGGCTGCCGGAGCTTCCGCAGCCTGGCGGAACTGCCCAAGCTGCTGCTGGCACCCTGACGCCAAAAAAAAGCCGGCCTGGAATCCAGGCCGGCAAAGTCTTAACAGGGAGGCTCCGCGCGAGACGCGCGGAAGGCCGTAACAGCGGGGGAGCTATCACGGCCGAGAGTTTCTGGCCGGAGCCAAAAACCAAGAAGATGCTGCGACGCAACATCTGACAGGGACAGATGTAAGGCCTGCGGCACCGTTTGAGTATCCATCGAATTGTCAAGCCAGCCATGCGGTGGCTGCATAACTACTTGGTGGCTTAAAATCCCCTGATTTCAGTCGCTTGGAAGATTTTCCGGCTCTTGCACGGGCGGAAAATACAACCGCACCGTGGTGCCCTTGCCGACCGCGCTCTGCACTTCCAGTCGGCCGCCATGCAATTCGACCAAAGCCTTCACCAGCGGCAGGCCGAGTCCGGTGCCCCGCATGTTCGAGACCAGCGCCGAATCGATCCGGCCAAAGGGCTCCAGCGCCTTCACCACATCGGCCTCGCTCATGCCCACGCCGGTATCGGAAACCTCGATCACCGCGCTGCCCGCCGTGCCCGGCAGGATGCGGAACCAGGCCCGCCCGCCGGATGGCGTGTATTTCACCGCATTGGACAGCAGGTTCACCAGCATCTGCTTGGCCAGCCGCTCGTCGGCGAAGAAGCTGATGCCCTCGGCGGCCGGTTCGGCCTGCAGGGTCACCATGCGGTCGGCGGCCAGGGGCCGCAGCAGGGTCAGGCATTCCTCGACCAGCCGCGACCACAGCACCGGCTCGGGCGTGAGTTTCATCTTGCCGGCCTCGACCTTGGAGAGGTCGAGGATGTCGTCGATGACCGACAGCAGGTGGCGCCCCGCCGCCAGGATGTCCTGGGCGTAGCGGTCGTATTGCGGCACGCCGGACGAGCCGAGCAGCTTCAGCGCCATGATCTCGGAGAATCCGTTGATCGCGTTCAGCGGCGTGCGCAGCTCATGGCTCATATGGGCGAGGAACTGCGACTTGGCGCGGTTGGCGTATTCGGCATCCTGGTGCGCCTTGATCGCGGCCTGGCGCGCCGCCTCCAGGGTTTCGCTGCGGGCGGCCAGCGTCTCGGCCTGGGCGGCTAGATTGTCGTTGGCTTCGCGCAATTCGCGCTCGCGCTGCTTCAGTTCGCTGATATCGGTGATCAGCGAGGCCGTGCCGCCCGAGGTCAGGCGGAAATCGCGGATCTGCAGCCAGCGGCGGTCGCGGGTGTCGTAGAAGATATGCGGCTCGCCCGCCGCCGCCTTGAAGATCCGCTTCCGCGTCACCGACCAGTCCTCGTAATCGGTCCGCATGCCGGCCTGCTCCGGCCGCGGCCGGGTCGCGACCGAATGCGCGCAGATTTCGTCATGCGACATGCCGGGGCCGGCGGCCAGCGCGATGCCGATGATGTCGGCATAGGCCTTGTTGCAGATGACCAGCCGTTCCCTGCCATCGAACAGCGCGACGCCATCGGGCGCGACGGCCAGCGCGTCGCTCAGGCGCTGCTCGGCTTCGCGCAGGCGCTCTTCCGAGGCGCGCTGCGCCGTGACATCGTTGACCACCACCAGGGCCGCGTCCTCGTCGCCGTAATGCATCGGCACGGCGGCGATGGTGGCCCAGATCGCCCGCCCCTGCGCGGTGGCGATCTGCAGCTCCTCCTCCGGCCGCAGCGGCTCGGCGCCGAAGATGCGGTCGCGATGGACCGGATCGAGCACGAAGCGCGGCGGCGCGTCTGCCGTGGTGGCATCGATGCCGAACAGCTCGGCGGCCGGGCGGTTGCTGTACAGGAAGGCGCCGTCGCCGCGGCGCACCACCACGATGGGGAACGGCGCGGTGTCGAGGATCGAGCGCAGCCGGTCCTGCGCCCGCTCGGCATCGGCGCCGCTGCGCGTGCGGTCGCGCAGGGTCACCCGCAGGCGCGCGACCATCTCGGTGCTGCGGCGGAAATAGCGGTTGAGGCGGATGGCGAAGGTGATCAGCACCGACAGGGCCATGGCGATGCAGGCGCCGAAAACCTGCATCTGCGGCGTGCCGGCCAGCAGCGCCGCGATGCCGGGGCCGCCGGCCAGCAGGGCGACGGTGATCGAGATGCCGAGCTGCACCGCGGTGGTCAGCGTGACGGCGATGGCAACGCCGGCCAGGCAGACCAGCGCCAGCATCGGCGCCGGCGCCGGCGGCAGCAGCACGATGGCGGCGCACATGCTGCCGAGCAGCGCGCCGTTGACGACATAGACGGCAAACAGCCGCCGCCGCCAGGTCCGCGACCGCTGGCGCCGGCCGCGATCGGCCAGCAGCGCGCGATGCGTCAGATACTGCAGCAGCAGCGCGGCCATCGTGCCCGCGACATAGCCCCAGCGCCACAGATCGGCGAGATGACCGTCGAGCAGAACCGCCATGCCGATGGCGGCCACCAGCTGGGCCAGCATGTCCCAGGGCCGCCGTATCCGGGCCAGCAGTTCGTTACGGCGCGCCGCCATCTCCGGCGCGGGCGGACGCGCAGACATCAGAAATGCCAATCGGCCACCTTGCGCAGCAGGAAGTCGCGGAAGACGGCCAGGCGCTTGGTGTTGCGCAATTCCTCGGGATAGACGAGGAAGGTGTCGAAGCTCGGCCCGTCGATGCTGGGCATCACCCGCACGATGCGCGGGTTGTTCTCCACCATGTAGTCCGGCAGCGCGGCGATGCCGAGGCCGCTGGCCACCGCCTGCATCACGCCGTAGACGTTGTTCACCGTCAGCACCGGGATGCGCGGCGCCACCGGATTGCCGGCCTTCAACAGCCAGTTGATGTTGTTGAAATGCGCCGGCGCCTCCTCGCCATAGACGATCAGGCTGTGGCGGTCGAGATCCTCGACATTCTGCGGCGCGCCGAACTTGGTGACGTAATCGACCGAGGCATAGACATGGTTATGCACGGTCAGCAGCCGGCGATAGACCAGGTCGGCCTGGGTCGGCTTCCACATGCGGATGGCGACATCGGCCTCGCGCATCGAGAGGTCGAGCTCGCGGTCGTCGACCACCATCTCGATGCGCAGGTCGGGATAGAGCTCGATGAATTCCTTCAGCCGCGGCGCCAGCCAGATCGTGCCGAAGGCCACCGTCGTGGTGACGCAGAGCTCGCCGGTCGGCTTGTCCTTGGCATCGGCGATCATCGCCTCGGCAACCGCCAGCCGCGAGAAGATTTCGCGCGCGGTGCGGAACAGCAGCTCGCCCTGCTCGGTGAGGATCAGGCCGCGGGCATGGCGGTGGAACAGCGTCGCATTGAGCTGGCCCTCCAGCGCGCCGATCTGGCGGCTGACGGCGGACTGGCTCAGGCCAAGCGATTCGCCGGCATGGGTCAGGCTGCCGGCCTCGGCGACGGCATGGAATATGCGCAGCTTGTCCCAGTCGAGCGCCGACATCTCCTCCCCCCAGACTGCAGGTCGATGGGCTGCCGTCGCTCAGTCGGCAGCCTCGGCCGACGGTTGCAGGTGATGCGCCAGAAACTTCTCCGCCTCCAGGGCGGCCATGCAGCCGGTGCCGGCCGCCGTCACCGCCTGGCGGTAGATCTTGTCCTGCACGTCGCCGCAGGCGAAGACGCCGGCGATCGCGGTCTGCGCGGTGCCCGGCTTGGTCGTCAGGTAGCCGTCCGCATCCAGCGGCAGCTGCCCCTTGAACAGCTCGGTATTGGGCGTATGTCCGATGGCGATGAAGACGCCGTCGGTGGCCAGCTCCTGCGTCGCGCCGCTGCGCACATTCTTCAGCCGCACGCCGGTGACGCCCTTCGGCTCGGCATCGCCGAGGATTTCGTCGACCACATGGTCCCAGACCACCCTGATCTTCGGATTGGCGAACAGCCGCTGCTGCAGGATCTTCTCGGCGCGGAAGCTGTCGCGGCGATGCACCACGGTCACTTCGCTGGCATGGTTGGTCAGGTAGAGCGCCTCTTCCACCGCGGTGTTGCCGCCGCCGACCACCACGACCTTCTTGCCGCGGAAGAAAAAGCCGTCGCAGGTGGCGCAGGCCGAGACGCCGAAGCCCTGGAAGGCGCCTTCGCTGGGCAGGCCGAGCCAGCGTGCCTGGGCGCCGGTGGCGATGATCAGGGTGTCGCCGATATAGGTATCGCCGGAATCGCCCTTGGCCACGAAGGGCCGCTTCGAGAGATCCACCGAGACGATGTAGTCATGCAGGATGGTGGTGCCGACATGCTGGGCCTGCGCCTCCATCTGCTGCATCAGCCAGGGGCCCTGGATGACCTCGGCAAAGCCGGGATAGTTCTCGACATCGGTGGTGATGGTGAGCTGGCCGCCCGGCTGCAGGCCATGCACCATGATCGGCTCCAGGGATGCACGGGCGGCATAGATCGCCGCCGTGCAGCCGGCCGGGCCGGAGCCGAGAATCAGGACCTTGGTGCGATGGGTGGTGGCCATTAAACGATGCTCCGGCGCCTTGCGCGGCATGAGAGTGGTTGCGAATTATGACAGCGGCTTTCCGCTGTGCAAAGGCATGGTCCCGGGCTGCGGAAATCGCGGCTTTCCGGACGCCGCCGACGGGCCCGGCGCGGCGTTTCGCTTTGCCGGCGCGGCGACTCGGGCGACATGCCGCGGCTCATATAGGGCGCCGCGCGACGCGGGGCTGCATGCGGGTATAAACAGGCGCGGCCAGAGCGGCTCTCGGGCGCTCCCGTCCCGGCCCCAGGCAGCGACACCGGGAGGGACTCCGGCAGGGCTTCCCGCCAAACAATTCCCGCCTGCCCCTTGGAATTCCGGGCTGGCGTATAATATTATTGCGCAAACACACCCCGCTGAGAAAATTTCCATGCAACGCGTGAAACTCGACCTCATCGATCGCAAGATTCTTGCCGACCTTCAGGCCGATGGCCGGATGACCAATGTCGATCTGGCCCAGCGGGTCGGCATCTCGGCCCCGCCCTGCCTGCGCCGGGTGCGCGCGCTGGAGGAGGCCGGCTACATCAAGGGCTATCATGCCGACCTCAACCCGCAGTTGCTCGGCTACGGCGTGACCGTCTTCGCCATGGTCGGCCTGAACAGTCAGGCCGAGCACGACCTGGTCGCCTTCGAGCAGACCGTCGCCGGCTGGCCGCAGGTGCGCGAATGCTACATGCTGGCCGGCGAGAACGATTTCATCCTGAAGATCGTCGCCCGCGACTGGGATGCCTACCAGACCTTCCTGACCCGGGAGCTGACCGCCCTGGCCAATGTCGCCCATGTGAAGACCGCGCTGACCATCCGCAGCTCGAAGAACGAGCCGGGCGTGCCGGTCGACATGCCGGCCGAGCAGGATGCGGCCGACTGAGCGCTCAGCCGAGATGGCCGGTGATGAAAATGGCGGTGAAGCCCGCCGCCATCGCCAGCGCTGAGGATTGCTGGTACTGGCGCTGTTCGGCTTCCGGCAGCAGGTCGGTCACCACCAGGTAGAACATCCCGCCGCCGCCCAGCGCGAACAGGAAGCCGAGCAGCGGTTCGGGCAGGCCGCGCAGGAAGAACCAGCCGGCCAGCGCCGAGCCGAACAGCGCCACGCCGATCAGCCCGGTCCAGCGCAGCACGCGCCAGGCCGTGCCGCGCCCGCCCTTCGCCTGGCTGCGGATCAGCTCCCCGATGCTGAGCGCCTCGGTCAGGTTGTCGATGACGATGGCGAAAGCGACGATCAGCCCGAGATCGGGCTGGATCGCGGCGCCGACGCCGATGCTCAGGCCCTCGATCAGCTCTTCCGTGCTGGTGCCGCCGGCCAGCACGGTGATCCCGTCGCCGCGCGGGCGATGGCGGCGGCGGAAGCGCGCGACGGCCTCGCGCTGCTCGGCCTTCTCGCCAGCCAGCCGGCCGCGATGGATGAACAGGTCGAAGGCATAGACGGCGCCGAAGCCGGCGAGGAATCCGGCCGACGCCACCGCGACCGAGCTCATCCCGAGCGCCTGCGGCAGCATCTCGAGGCTGATCGTGGCCAGCAGCACCCCGCTGGCGAAGCCCAGGGCCAGTGACATGAACAGGGTCGTCGGCCGGCACCACAGCGCGATCAACCCGCCCAGCGGCGAAGCGATGGCCGCCGCGGCAGCCGTGCCGAAGATCAGGATTTCGGGCGACATCGGATGCATAACACCCGCCGGCACGCCCCGGGCCGACGTTCTCGCCGCGATGTCAGGAAAGTGGCGTCCCCGCGGGGAGACCAACCTGCACTCTTCACAACGCAATCATGCCATAAATTCCAGTTACTTACTCGACCGCTGATTAGCCTCTGTGTATCAGTGGGTGGAAATTTGTGTACCGCAATTCCGGCGCGCTGGCAAAATACTGGCATCGAATCAGAGGCTGTTTTCCAGGCCCGTGGGAGCGTTTCCATGGCTGCCGGCTGGGGTAGTAGCCGAGATGCCGCCGCAAGCAGCGCAGCGCAAAAAATGAACGATCTGGAGCCCTAAGCAGCGGCTATGCTGCGCTGCAGCAGCAAAATGACGACTATGCCGGAGCGACGCATTTCGGGAGTGACTTATACGGAATACCGTATTTCCGACCAAGTATACGGAAAACCGCATAAATACGGTCAAGCGTATGCACGTTGACTTATACGGCAAACCGTATATGTTTGCTCTATGCTTAGATCTATCAAAGACATAGGCGACTTAATCGCGGCCAAGCGGCAACAGCGCAACATGACTCAGGCCGACCTCGCTCGCCGGGTCGGTGTCCGCCAGGCGACGATTTCCGACATCGAGAATGGAAACGCCGACCCCCGTGTCGGCACCCTATTCGCAATCCTCAATGTGCTCGATGTCAGGTTGATGACTGACGAGCACATGATGCGGACCGATCGGGATCTCCGCCCGCCCTCCCGCCCGATGGTCGACATCGACGAACATATTGCTCGCTTCCGGCGACCGAAATGATCCTGCAGGCCTATTTGCATGGCGTCCATGCCGGCAACTTCATCCAGGACGAAGCGGGCATCTTTTTCGAGTACGCCGACGGCTACGACGTCGCGATCCCAGTATCCATCTCGCTTCCCCGGTTCGGAATGGCGGGGCCGGGCAGGCGCGGCCGTGCACAGCGTAGAATAGTCGAAAACTTCCTCTGGGGCCTGCTGCCGGATAATCCGCGCCGCCTTGAAGCGATCGCAAGGGACCCAAATTTTGGCGGCCCTTGCTCTCCGAACAGTGTTATGCAGTTGATCCGCAAGGTTGGTGCCGACTGTGCGGGCGCCCTTCAGATCGTGGCGCCTGAAGATGTTGATCAGATCGTGCGTGATGGCGGCGCGGATCCGCTTACCGAGGAGCAGATTGCGCAGAATCTGAGACATGTCATCACCACTGGCAGCGTTCCGGGGTCAGGCGAACACCCTGGCGCGTTCAGCCTTCCAGGAGCTCAGCCAAAGATCGCACTGCTGAACAAAGACGATCGATGGTTCCAACCATGGGGTAGCGTGCCGTCGACGCATATCTTCAAGCCAGCGGCCGCGAACCTCGAGGGCCTGGTCGAGAACGAGCATCTGTGCCTTGAGACCGCGGCCGAAATGGGCCTGACGACGACGTACAGCGAGATTGCCCATTTTGGCGAGCATGTCGTCATCGTCGTCGAGCGATATGATCGTGTCTTCGATGGTGATTCCGTGCTTCGGGTGCATCAGGAGGACATGTGCCAGGCACTTGGTCTGCACCCGGGGCAGAAATATGAGTCTGATGGCGGTCCCGGCATCGCGCAGATCGACAGCGTGCTAATCGGCAGCCGCCGGGCCCAGGACGATCGGCTGGCGTTCATCAAGGCGATAATCTTCAATTTCCTGATCGAAGGCACGGACGCGCACGCCAAGAACTACTCAATCCTCCACGGCGAGCACGGATTCCGCTTGGCGCCGCTCTATGACATCGCGAGCTTTCTGCCGTATCACGACGGGAGGAATCCCAGAATGCCGATGCGGATCACCGACAAGCGGGAATACGGAGACGTTGCGCTTCGACACTGGCGCCAACTCGCCAAGAAGCTCCGCACAGACGAGGATCGGCTTGTTGACGCGCTGTGGGAGATGGCACACCAGCTGCCAGACGCAATGGCCGCCGTCGTGAGACGATGCCACCTGGCTGGCCTGAAGGCGCCAATCCTGAACAAGGTTCTCGACGGAGTCGCGGCGCGCTGTGCTGATCAGCTCCGACTCTGGAAGCTCGACCCGATCGGCCAGGATGAGCCGTGAGGCGCCTCGTATTCGTTGACTTCGAGGCCTCCGCCCTGCGCGATGGCTACCCGATCGAGGTTGGCTGGGCGTGGGCGGAGAATGCACATGTCGAAGCACGGTCGATGCTCATTGCGCGTGCCGACGAATGGCAATCGCCAGGGTATCAATGGGACCCGATGGCGGAAGCGATCCATGGCCTCACCCTGGAACAGGTGGATCGGCAAGGACAGCCGGTCATAGAATTTCGACCAACTTTCGAACAAGACCAACTTTCCAACAAGTGGCGCAGCCTTTTTACCGCTTTACCAACTGTTCCAATTCGTTAGTCGAGTTTGGCGTCCCCACGGGGATTCGAACCCCGGTTTGCGCCGTGAGAGGGCGCCGTCCTGGGCCTCTAGACGATGGGGACCCATGGCAGCGCCGGTGCGGCGCCGCGAGGCGCACCAGATACAGGAGCCGCCGAGGCTGCGCAAGCCCTTCCCGCCGCGTTCAGAATTCGTTAAGCGGCAAAACGGCTTGCGACATCTGGGCGCGGCCATTTTGTTGCACGAGACGCTTGCATCGGCAAAACGTCTGGGTATATTGCGCGCCTGCAACCGGGCCCCTCCGGTTGCCCGGCGCTCCCTCGGGGCCGCCCGGATCTGTTGAGCGGGCGTAGCTCAGGGGTAGAGCACAACCTTGCCAAGGTTGGGGTCGTGAGTTCGAATCTCATCGCCCGCTCCA
>CAYSCA010000126.1:0-9485 GCA_964429465.1 uncultured Rhodospirillaceae bacterium | reverse complement strand
TCCGGCTGATCGACATCCTCAACCCGCAGAACAAGCCGGGCCGGCTGACGCTGATCTCCCGCATGGGGCATGACAAGGTGCAGAAGCATCTGCCGCAGCTCGTGCGCCGGGTGGCGCAGGAAGGCCGCAAGGTGGTCTGGTCCTGCGATCCGATGCATGGCAACACGCTGACCGCGACCTCGGGCTTCAAGACCCGGCCGTTCGACCGCATCCTTTCGGAAGTGCGCCAGTTCTTCGAGGTGCATCTGGCCGAGGGCACCCATGCCGGCGGCGTGCATCTCGAGCTGACCGGCCAGGATGTCACCGAATGCATGGGCGGCGCCCAGGCGATCGGCGATGATGACCTGTCCAGCCGCTACCACACCCATTGCGATCCGCGGCTCAATGCCTCGCAGTCGCTGGAGCTGGCCTTCCTGATGGCCGAGATGCTCAAGCTCGAGCGCATGAACCGCGGCAGCAGCCAGCGTCATGTCGCCCAGGCCTGACAGCACCGTCGCCAAGCTCGTGTCGCCTGCCCAGGCGGCCGAGCTGGAGCGGCAGATCGCCGCCCATACCGACACCTATTTCAAGAAGACCAAGGAGATCGTCCAGCGCACCGGCGACAAGACGGTCACCTATGCCGTGTTCATGCGGCGCCCGGTGATCTTCTGTCCGCAGCTGATGGTCGAATGGCTGGAGAAGGTGGGCGCCGCGCGCGGCACGAAGTTCAGGATCGACCTGCTGCATGAGGAGGGCACCTGGGTCGGTGCCGGCGAGCCGCTGGTCTATCTCACCGGCCCGATGGCGCAGCTCGTCGATCTCGAGACGATCTACCTGCAGAAGCTGGGCGCCGCCTGCGTCGCCGCGTACAACGCCTATTCGATGTGCTGCGACCTGCCCAATGTGCGCTTCCTCGCCATGGATGCGCGCCATTGCGCCGGTGCCGAGATGGCCGAGATGATGGCCTATGCGGCCTCCGTCGGCGGCAAGGCGGCCCGCCGCGATGTCGGCGCCGCCGGCTTCATCGGCAATGCCACCGATGCGACGGCGCATTACTTCGGCAACGAGAAGGGCTTCGGCACCATGCCGCATGCGCTGATCGGCTATGCCGGATCGACGCTGCGCGCCGCCGAGCTCTATGCCGAGACTTTTCCCGGTGAGCAGATGACCGTGCTGGTCGATTATTACGGCCAGGAGATCACCGATGCACTGGCGGTGTGCAACCGCTTCCCCGACGCCGCCAACGAGGGCCGGCTCGCCGTGCGGCTGGATACCCATGGCGGCCGCTATATCGAGGGCCTCGATCCGCAGGCGTCCTACGCGGTGCTGGAGCGCCATGTGCCGAATGCGATCCGCCAGTATCGCACCGAGCACGAGCTGCGCTGGCTGGTCGGCACCGGCGTCTCGGCCGCCGCGATCTACCACATGCGCGCCACGCTGGATCGCGCCGGCTTCTTCAACGTGAAGATCGTCGCCTCCTCGGGTTTCAACGCCGCGAAGTGCAAGGTGATGGCCAGCGTCGCGGCGCCGATCGACATCGTCGGCACCGGCTCCTACCTGCCGGACAGCTGGATCGAGACTTATGCAACCGCAGACATCGTCGCCTATGACGACATGCCGAGCGTGAAGGTCGGCCGCGAATTCCTGTTGCGCAAACCGGGCGCATAGGCCAAGACTGTTCGCCCACATTCGAATCCCGGGGAGGAATCCATGCGCCGTTTCGTCGCGCCTTTTGCGCTTGCCGCTTCTCTGTTTGCCCTTGCCGCCGGCACCGCCCAGGCGCAGACCCGCATCACGCTGAAGTCCGCCACTGCCTCGTCGTCCTATTATGTGATGATGGTGCAGCTGGGCGAGGTTCTGCGCGCCGAGACCAAGGGCCAGATCCAGGCCACCGTCGAGGAAAGCCAGGGCTCGGTGCAGAACGTGAAGGAAGCCGCCAAGCGGCCCGGCAATTTCGTCTTCACCACGCCGCCCAGCCTGCTGGCCGCCGCCCGCGCCGGCAAGAAGCCCTTCGAGGGCGAGACCGGCTACGACACGGTGCGCACCCTGTTCGTCATGCCCTATGTGACCGTGCATTTCGTCGTGCGCGAGGATAGCGGCGTGACCAAGATCGAGGACCTCGCCGGCAAGGATTTCATCTCCGGCGGCCGCGGCACCTTCTGCGATGGCCGCACCCGCACGATCTTCGGCCTGCTCGGGCTGGAGGGGAAGGTGAACTTCGTCGATGTCGAGCTGGCCTCGGCCGACAACGCGCTGAAGAACCGCAAGGTGGTCGGCTATGCCACCTGCTCGTCGCATCCGACGCCGCAGCTGCAGGAACTCGCCACCACCACGCCGATCCGCATCCTGCCGATCAGCGCCGCCCAGGCCGAGACGCTGGCCAAGAACGATCCGTCGTCCAGCCCGATCACCATCGCTGCCGGCACCTATAAGGGCGTGCCGGCGGTGCCCACCGTCGGCGTGCCGGTCGGCGCCTATGGCACCACCAAGATGGACGACGCGACCGCCTATGCCATCGTCAAGGCCTTCTGGGCCAAGAAGGACGAGATGGCCAAGACCAATCCCTGGTGGGCTGCCGTCACGCCGGACCTGATCGGTGCGCTCGGCAACACCAAGCTGCATCCCGGCGCGCTGAAATATTACAAGGAAGCCGGCGTCAAGGTGCCGGCCTCCATGCAGTAAGCCGGAGTTCGACGAGTAAAGCATGCAGTCGCAGGATGCCGGCGCGCGGCCGGGTTGGATTATTCTTGTCTGTGCCGCGATCACCGTCGGCATCCATGTCTGGCTGATCTTCACCAGCCTGGTGCCGAACCTGGTCAGCCGGCCGCTGCATTTCGCGGCCGCCTTGCCCTGGGTCTTTCTGTTCGTGCAGAGCCGCAACAGGATCGAGCGCTGGATCGGCTTTGCCGCCACCGCCTTCGGCCTGTTCGGCGCGGCCTACCTGATCGTCGGGCGCAAGGCGATCCTCGACCAGTATGGCTCGCTGGATGGCAGCCTGTGGCAGTTCGTGCTGGCCTTCGGCCTGATCGCGGTGGCGCTGGAAATGGCGCGCCGCGCGGTACAGCCGGTGCTGCCGGGCGTCGCGGTGCTCTGCCTGCTGTATGCCTTCTACGGCGAGTATCTGCCCGGCCTGCTCGGCCATCCCGGCCTGCCGGCGGATTACTTCCTGGGCAGCATGGTGCTGGCCGAAGGCGGCCTGTGGGGCCAGCTCACCGGGATTTCCATCGATCTCATCGTGCCCTTCATGATCCTCGGCGCCGTGGTCTCGGCGGGCGAGGCGGGGCGCGGCTTCATGGCGCTGGCGACGCAGCTCGCCGGCGGCTATCGCGCCGGCGCGGCGAAAGTCTCGGTGCTGGCCTCGGCGCTCTACGGCACGATCTCCGGCTCGGCCTCGGCGAATGTCGCCTCGGTCGGTGCCATCACCATTCCCGGCATGATCCGCATGGGCTATCCGCGGCCGCTGGCGGCCGCCGTCGAGGCAGTGGCCTCCTCGGGCGGCCAGATCATGCCGCCGGTGATGGGCTCGGCCGCCTTCATCATGGCCGAGCTGATCCGCCAGCCCTATGCCGATATCGCCATCGCCTCGGCCTTGCCGGCGGCGCTGTTCTTCTTCGCCGCCTGGGTGGGCGTGCATTACTTCGCGCATCGCTTCAACCTGCAGGGCCTGCCGGCCAGCGAGCTGCCCGGCTGGGCGGCGGCAGCCGTCTCGGCGCCGTTCTTCGCCGCGCCGCTCGTGGTGCTGATCGTCATGCTGATGCTGCTGGCCTATTCGCCGGCCTATTCGGCGATGATCGCCACCGCCGTCACCGTCGCGATGCTGGTCTGGGACGGCCAGAAGAAGCGGCTCTCGGCACCGCTGTTCCTCGCCCGCATGAAGGTCGCGGTGGTCGACGCGGCGCGGCAGATCGCGCTGATCGCCGCCATCATCATCTGCGCCGGCCTGATCGTCGGCGTCTTTCACGCTACCGGGCTGGGCGTGAAGATCACCGGGCTGATCCTCGATCTCTCGGGCGGCCGGCTCTGGCTCGCGCTGCTGCTGACGGCGATTGCCTGCACCATCCTCGGCATGGAGCTGCCGACCACGGCGGCCTATCTCATCTGCGTCGCCGTCGCCGGTCCGGCGCTGGTCAAGCTTGGCCTGCCCGAGCTGCACGCCCATATGTTCGTGTTCTGGTATGCCTTGCTCTGCACCATCACGCCGCCGGTCTGCGGCACGGTGTTCGTGGCGGCAAGCATCGCTGGCACGCCCTGGCTGCCGGTGGCTGGCATGGCGATGCGGATCGGCTTGGGGCTTTTCCTGATCCCGCTCGGCTTCGTCGCCAACCCGGCTTTGCTGCATGTCGCATCCACGCCCTGGTTCGCCATCCTCGCCACGGTGAAGATCGGCGCCGCGCTGACGCTGATCTCCTATGCGCTGATCAGCAACACGGAAGCCTGGCTGCGCAAGGCGGCGGCTTTCGCCGCCGGCGTCGCGCTGCTGTTCCTGTTCGGGGTCAGTTGACGTCGTCGTCCCCGCGAAAGCGGGACCCAGAATGGATTCTCGCTTTCGCGGGAATGACGAAGCAGGCGACGGCTAAACCTTGTCCGGCCCGACCCGCACCAGCTGCTTGCCGAAATTCCTGCCCGACAGGAGCCCGATGAAGGCCTTGGGCGCATTGCGCAGGCCGTCGGCAATGTCTTCGCGGTATTTCAGCTTGCCCGACTTGATCCAGCCGGCCATCTCGATGATCGCGCCGGGCCAGTAGGACATATGCTCCGAGATGATGAAGCCCTGCACCTTGGCGCGGTTGACCAGGATGTGGCGCATGCCGGTGAAGGGATAGGGCTGGCCGTTATACTGGGCGATCAGGCCGCAGATGGCGACGCGCGAGAAGCTGTTCAGGCGATTGAACACCATCTCCATGATCTCGCCGCCGACATTCTCGAAATAAACATCGACGCGATCCGGCGTCGCCGCCTTGAAGGCCTCCTGCATGCCCTCGGCCTTGTAGTCGATGCAGGCGTCGAAGCCGAGCTCGTTCACCACGTAGTCGCATTTGTCCTTGCCGCCGGCGATGCCGACCACGCGGCAGCCCTTGATCTTGGCGATCTGGCCGACGACCGAGCCGACCGCGCCGCTGGCGGCCGAGACCACCACGGTCTCGCCCGGCTTGGGCTCGCCGATGGTCATCAGGCCGTAATGCGCCGTGCAGCCCGGCATGCCGAGCACGCCCAGAGCCGTCGAGACCGGCGCGACATTCGGATCAAGCACGCGCAGCTCGTTCTGTTTCGCCACGCCGTATTCCTGCCAGCCCAGCATGCCGTTGACGTAGGTGCCTTTGGGGAGGGAGGCGACATTGCTCTCGATCACCTCGCCGACCGTGCCGCCGCCCATCATGTCGCCGGGATGCAGATGGGCAGCATAGGAGCGCACCGGGTCCATGCGGCCGCGCATATAGGGGTCCAGCGAGAGGAAGATGTTGCGGACCAGCACCTGGTCGGGGCCGGGTTTGGGGATGTCGCGCTCGACGATCTCGAAATCCTGCTCGGTGACCCAGCCCTTGGGGTGCTGTTTCATCAGGACCTGAGTGTTTTTCGCAGCCATTTCATCCTCCCGGTGTTTCAGCCAAGGCTATCTAAGCTTCCGCCCGGCAGAGTAAACTGACTGCTCTGTTGAGATAAGCCTGCCGTAGGGTTAAGTATTCCGCCCCCAGATCGTCCGGACCCCATGCCTGCTGCCGCACCAGATCGCCTCGTTATCGCGCTTGCCCAGGTCAATTCCGCCATGGGCGACATCCCCGGCAACCGCCGGCGGGTGGAGGAGCTGCGCGCCCGGGCGGCCCAGGCCGGCGCCGATCTCGTGGTGTTCCCCGAGCTGGTCATCGTCGGCTATCCGCCGGAAGATCTGGTGCTGCGGCCCTCGCTGCAGGAGGCCTGCGAGGCCGCGGTGCGTGAGCTCGCCGCCCAGACCGCCGATGGCGGCCCGGCCCTGCTGGTCACCTCGCCCTGGCGCGACAACGGCAAGCTCTACAATGCCGCGCTGCTGCTGGAGGGCGGCAAGGTGGCGGCCGCGCGCTACAAGCACGAGCTGCCCAATTACGGCGTGTTCGACGAAAAGCGCACTTTCGCGGCCGGGCCTCTGCCGGGCCCGGTACCGTTCCGCGGCGTGCGGCTCGGCGTGATGGTCTGCGAGGATATGTGGCTGCCCGATGTCTCGGAATGCCTGGCCGAGACCGGCGCCGAAATCCTGGTCGTCCCGAACGGCTCGCCCTACGAGACCGACAAATGGGATACCCGGCTGAACCTCGCCGTCGCCCGCGTGGTCGAAAGCGGCCTGCCGCTGATCTATGTGAACCGCGTCGGCGGCCAGGACGAGCTGGTCTTCGATGGCGGCGGCTTCGTGCTCAATGCCGACCGCTCCATGGCGGTGCGCCAGCCCGAGTTCCGCGAGGACCTGACGCTCACCACCTGGCATCGCAGGGGGGACGGCTGGATCTGTGACAAGGGCGCGATGGCCGAGGCCTATGACGACCTCACTGCGATCTACCAGGCGATGATGCTGGGCTTGCGCGACTATGTCGGCCGCAACCGCTTTCCCGGCGTGGTGCTGGGGCTGTCGGGCGGCATCGATTCCGCGCTCTCGGCGGCCGTCGCGGTGGATGCGCTGGGCGCAGACAAAGTGCGCTGCATCATGCTGCCGTCGAAATACACCTCCAAGCTCAGCCTCACCGATGCCGAGGCCTGTGCGAAGGCTCTCGGCGTCTCCTACGAGACGATCCCGATCGCGCCCGCCGTCGAGGCCTTCGACGCGATGCTCAGCCCGGCCTTCAAGGGCCGCGAGCCCGATATCACGGAAGAGAACCTGCAGGCCCGCGTGCGCGGCGTCACCCTGATGGCGATCTCCAACAAGTTCGGCCATATGGTGCTGACGACAGGCAACAAGTCGGAAATGTCGGTCGGCTACGCCACGCTCTATGGCGATATGTGCGGCGGCTATTCCGTGCTGAAGGACGTCTACAAGATGACGGTCTTCGCGCTGTCGCGCTGGCGCAACCAGCAGGTGCCCGATGGCGGGCTGGGGCCGAAGGGCATCGTCATTCCCGAGAGCATTATCGTCCGGCCGCCCTCGGCCGAGCTGCGCGAGGACCAGACCGACCAGGACAGCCTGCCGCCTTACGAGCAGCTCGATGCCATCCTCGAAATGCTGGTGGAGAAGGAGATGCCGGTCCGCGACATCGTGGCGCTAGGGCAGCCGGAAGAGATCGTCCGTCGCATCCAGCATCTGCTGTATCTCGCCGAATACAAGCGCCGCCAGGCGCCACCGGGGGTGAAGATCACGCCGCGCGGCTTCGGGCGCGACCGCCGCTATCCGATCACCAACGCCTTCCGGGACCACAAGGCATGAATCCGGTCGCCGTCCGTTTCGCGCCGAGCCCGACCGGCCGGCTGCATGTCGGCAATGCGCGCGGCGCGCTGCTGAACTGGCTGTTCGCGCGCAGGGCCGGCGGCTCCTTCCTGCTGCGGCTGGATGATACCGATACCGGCCGCTCCACCGCGGAATTCGCCAGGGGCATCGAGGACGACCTGCGCTGGCTCGGGCTCGATTGGGACCGCTTCGCGAAACAGTCGGACCGCTTCGCGCTCTATGCCGAGGCGGCGGAGAAACTGAAAGCCAGCGGCCGGCTCTATCCGGCCTACGAGACGCCGGAAGAACTGGAGCTGCGCCGCAAGATCCAGCTCAGCCAGCGCAAGCCGCCGGTATATGACCGCGCCGCGCTGAAGCTCAGCGATGCCGATCGCGCGAAACTGGAAGCCGAGGGCCGCAAGCCGGTCTGGCGTTTCAAACTCGAGCATACCAGGACCGCCTGGGACGACCTGATCCACGGCCATGTCGAGATCGACATGGCGAGTTTAAGCGATCCCGTGCTGCTGCGTTCCGACGGCTACCCGCTCTACACGCTCTCGTCCGTGGTCGATGACGGCGATCTCGGGATCACGCATGTGATCCGCGGCGAGGACCATGTCACCAACACGGCGGCGCAGATCCAGCTCTTTGAGGCGCTGGGCTATCCCGTGCCGGTCTTCGGACATTTCTCGCTGCTGCTGGATGCCGAAGGCGGCGGATTGTCGAAGCGCCTTGGCTCGCTCAGCCTCGCCGATCTGCGCGAGCAGGGCGTGGAGCCGATGGCGCTGAATGCGCTGCTGGCGCGGCTCGGTTCGGCCGATCCCGTTGAGCCCAAGCAGAGCCTGCAGGATCTGGTCGCGGGCTTCGACCTGACGCGCTTCTCGCGCGCACCGGCCCGGCTCGATCCGCAGGAGCTGGAGACGCTGAACGCCAAGATACTGCATGAAACGCCGTTCGCCGCCGTGCGCGACCGCCTGCCGTCCGGCGCCGATGAGGCTTTCTGGCTGGCCGTGCGCGGCAATATCGCGAAAGTCGGCGATGCCGCCGAATGGTGGCCGGTGGTGCGCGGCGAGATCAGTCCCGTGATCGAGGACGAGAAGGTGGTGCAGGCCGCCATCGAAACTTTGCCGCCGGAGCCCTGGGATGCCTCCACCTGGAAGGGCTGGAGCCAGGCGGTGTCGGCCAAAGCCGGCGTGAAGGGCAGGGCGCTCTTCCATCCCCTGCGTTTGGCCTTGACCGGACGCGACAAGGGGCCCGAAATGGCGCCCCTGCTGCCGCTGATCGGCCGCGAGCGGGCGCTGTCGCGCCTGCGTGGAAGCTAGAAAGCCATGACCAAGGAACGCGTTTATCTTTTTGACACCACCCTGCGCGACGGCGCGCAGACCCAGGGCGTCGATTTTTCCGTCGAGGACAAGCGCAGCATTGCGGCCGCGCTCGACCGCCTCGGCGTCGCCTATGTCGAAGGTGGCTGGCCGGGCGCCAATCCGACGGATACGGAATTCTTCTCGGCCAAACCCAATCTCAAGCGCGCCAAATTCGTCGCCTTCGGCATGACCAGGCGGCCCGGCCGCTCGGCCGCCAACGATCCGGGGCTGGCGGCGATCTTCGATGCCAAAGCCGATGCCGCCTGCCTGGTCGGCAAGAGCTGGGATTTCCAGGTCGATGTGGCTTTGGGCATCACCAAGGAAGAGAATATCGAGCTGATCAGTGACAGCATCGCTGCCGCCAGGGCGAAATTCGGCGAGGCGATGTTCGATGCCGAGCATTTCTTCGACGGCTGGAAGGCCAATCCCGATTTCGCCTTCCACTGCGTGAAGGCGGCACTCGATGCCGGCGCCCGCTGGGCCGTGCTCTGCGATACCAATGGCGGCACCATGCCCTGGGAGATCGAGCGCATCGTCGGCGAACTGGCCTCCCGGCTCGGCGGCGGCGACCGGCTCGGCGTGCATACCCATAACGACACCGAGAATGCCGTAGCCAATACGCTCGCTGCCGTGAAGGCCGGCGTGCGCCAGGTGCAGGGCACGCTGAACGGCCTGGGCGAGCGCTGCGGCAATGCCAATCTGATCGCGCTGATCCCCTCGCTGATGCTCAAGCCCTGGTTCACCGATCACATCGATGT
>CAYSCA010000125.1:0-9597 GCA_964429465.1 uncultured Rhodospirillaceae bacterium | reverse complement strand
GAGGATGACCAGCGCGCGGGCGCCCGCCTGATGCAGGATGACGGCGGTCTCCACCATCTCGACCATGAAGGTACTGCGCCCGCGGGCAAGGTCGTCGGCGGCGCCGACGCGGCTGAACAGCCGGTCGACGATGCCGATATGGGCGGTGGTGGCCGGCACGAAGCTGCCCATCTGGGCGAGCAGAGCGATCAGCGCGTTCTGGCGCAGGAAGGTGGATTTGCCCGCCATGTTCGGGCCGGTAAGCAGCCAGAGCTTGCGGCCTTCGCCGAGGTCGCAATCGTTGGCGACGAAGCGCTCGCCCGCGCCGGCTTTCGCGAGCGCCGCCTCCACCACAGGATGCCGGCCGCCCTCGATAAGGAAAGCAAGGCTGTCATCGACGACGGGCCGCACCCAGCGCCGCGCCACGGCGAGATCGGCCAGCGCGGCGGTGACATCGAGGGCCGCCAGGGCATTGGCGGCACGGGTGATCGATGACGCCGCGGCGAGGATCTGCTGCACCAGGCTTTCGAACAGCCCGAGCTCGATGCTGAGCGCGCGCTCGGCCGCCTGCGCGATCCTGCTTTCCAGCTCGGAAAGCTCCGGCGTCGCATAGCGCATCGCATTCGCCATGGTCTGGCGATGGATGAAGGCAACGCCCATCTGCGCGGCATGCTTCGGCGCGATCTCGATATAATAGCCGAGCTGGTTGTTATGGCGGATCTTCAGCGTATTGATGCCGGTCTCGGCGCAGTATTTCTCCTGCAGCGCCGCGATATGGCGGCGGCTTTCGTCGCGCAGGACCCGCAGCTCGTCGAGATCGGCGCTGTAGCCCGGCCGGATGAAGCCGCCATCGCGCGCGTGAAACGGCAATTCCTCGGCCAGGGCGGAATCCAGCGCGGCCACCAGCCCGCCATGATCGCCGAGACCGTCGCGCATCGCGTCCAGCGCCGGCGGCAGGGCGGTCTCCGCCTGCAGCCGCGCCGCCAGGTCGCCGGCGCCGCGCAGGCCATCGCGCATCGCGGCGAGATCGCGCGGCCCGCCGCGGCCAAGCGAAAGCCGTGACAATGCGCGCGCGATATCGGGCACGCGGCGCAGGGACTCTCGGATATCCTCGCGCAGCCGCACGCCGTCGACCAGAAAGGCCACCGCATCGTGCCGGGCGGCGATCTGCGGCGGATCGGTGAGCGGCGCCTGCAGCCGTTGCGCCAGCAGGCGCGCGCCGGCGCCGGTGAGCGTCATGTCGATGCAGGCGAGCAAGGCGCCCTCGCGCTGGCCGCTCAGCGTCTCGGTCAGTTCGAGATTGCGCCGCGTGGCGGGATCGATCGCCATCACGCTCTGCGCCGGCTGCTTCAGCGGCGGATCGAGCCGCGGCAGCCTGCCGCATTGCGTCGCGTCGACGTAATCCAGCAGCGCGCCGGCGGCGCAGAATTCCGCCCGGCTGAAGCTGCCATAGGCATCCAGCGCGGCGACGCCGAGCGCCGCCTTCATGCGCCGCTCGCCCGACACGGAGTCGAAGCGCGCCGAGGGCAGCGGCGAGAGGGCGGCATTCGACTGCTCGAGAACCTGGCGCAGCTCCGCCCTGGCCAGCAGCCCTTCCGGCAGCACCAGTTCACGCGGATTGACGCGGGCGAGATCGGCGCCCAGCGATGCCGGCGCCGTCTCCGCCAGGCCGAATTCGCCGGTGGAGATATCGAGCCAGGCCAGCGCCAGCATGGCGCCGTCGCCGCTGCCCGCCTGGGCCAGCGCGGCCAGGTAATTGTTGCGGCGCGAATCCAGCAGGCTGTCTTCCGTGATGGTGCCCGGCGTGACGACGCGGACCACGTCGCGCTTCACGACCGATTTGCTGCCGCGCTTTTTCGCCTCGGCCGGGTCTTCCACCTGCTCGCAGACGGCGACCTTGAAACCCTGGCGTATGAGACGGGAGAGGTAAGCCTCGGCGGCATGGACCGGCACGCCGCACATCGGGATCGGCTGGCCGTCATGCTCGCCGCGCTTGGTCAGCGCGATATCCAGCGCCCCGGCCGCCGTGGCGGCATCCTCAAAGAACAGCTCGTAGAAATCGCCCATCCGGTAGAACAGCAGGCAATCGGGATGGCCCGCCTTGATGGTCAGGTATTGCGCCATCAGGGGCGAGGTGCCGGGCGGCAGGGGCAAAGGCTCGGGTCTGTTCATGGCAAAAGAATCTGGCAGGCCGCAGACATACCACAGCGGACGGGGCTTTTAACCCCTCGGGACTTGGCCCTATGATGATGCCGGGAGCGGAATGCCCGCAGGAAAAACCACAGAGCCTTCAGAGAAAATGAGCGAAACCAAAAGCCCGAGCCAGACCCTCCAGGACGACGCGCTCGAATTCCACAAAATAGGGCAGCCCGGCAAGCTGGAAGTGGTGCCGACCAAGCCGATGGCCACCACCCGCGACCTCAGCCTGGCCTACAGCCCGGGCGTCGCCTATCCCTGCCTGGAGATCCAGAAGGACCCCGATACCGCCTACGATTACACCTCGCGCGGCAACATGGTGGCGGTGATCTCCAACGGCACGGCGGTGCTGGGCCTGGGGAATCTCGGCGCGCTGGCGGGCAAGCCGGTGATGGAGGGCAAGGCGGTGCTGTTCAAGCGCTTTGCCGATGTCGATTCGATCGACCTGGAAGTCGCCACCGAGGATGTCGACGAGTTCGTCAACTGCGTGCGCTATCTCGGCCCCAGCTTCGGCGGCATCAACCTGGAAGACATCAAGGCGCCGGAATGCTTCGTCATCGAGCAGCGCCTGCGCGAGCTGATGGACATTCCGATCTTCCATGACGACCAGCATGGCACGGCGATCATCTCGGCCGCCGGCCTGATCAACGCGCTGCATCTCACCGGTCGCGACATCAAGGATGCCAAGATGGTGGTGAACGGCGCGGGCGCGGCGGGCATCGCCTGCACCGAGCTGGTCAAGGCCATGGGCATGAAGCATGAGAACGTGATTCTCTGCGACACCAAGGGCGTGGTCTACCAGGGCCGCACCGACGGCATGAACCAGTGGAAATCCGCCCATGCCGTGAAGACCGATGCGCGCAGCCTCGCCGATGCGCTGAAGGGCGCCGACGTCTTCTTCGGCCTGTCGGTGAAGGGCGCGGTGACGCCGGAGATGCTGCGCTCGATGGCAGCCAATCCGATCGTCTTCGCGATGGCCAATCCGGACCCCGAGATCACCCCGGAAGAGGCTCTGGCCACCCGCGGCGACGTGATCATGGCGACCGGGCGTTCGGATTATCCGAACCAGGTCAACAACGTGCTGGGCTTCCCCTATATCTTCCGCGGCGCGCTGGATGTGCGCGCCCGCACCATCAACGACGAGATGAAGATCGCCGCCGCCGAGGCCATCGCCATGCTGGCGCGCGAGGACGTGCCCGACGAGGTCGCCGCCGCCTATAAGGGCGAGCGGCCGAAATACGGCGCCGGCTACATCATCCCCTCGCCTTTCGATCCGCGGCTGATCGTCGACGTGCCGCTGGCGGTCGCCAAGGCCGCCTGCGAGTCCGGCGTCGCGCGCAAGCCGATCAAGGACTGGGCGGCCTATGCGGCCAAGCTGCGCGCCCGGCTCGATCCGACCGCCGGCAGCCTGCAGATCTTCTTCGACCAGGTGGTGGCGAATCCGAAGCGCGTCGTCTTCGCCGAGGGCGAGGAGGAGACGGTGATCCGCGCCGCGCTGGAATTCCGCGATGCCGGCTATGGCACGCCAGTGCTGATCGGCCGCAGCGAGCGGATCGAAGCCACGATGAAGGCAATCGGGCTGAAGAACCTCGACGGCTGCGAAATCCACAATGCGCGGCTGTCGCAGCATAATGCGCTCTACACCGACTTCCTCTACAAGCGGCACCAGCGCCGCGGCATGCTGCACCGCGATGCGCAGCGCCTGGTCAACCTGGACCGCAACGTCTTCGGCGCCTGCATGGTCGCCAACGGCCATGCCGATGCGATGATCACCGGCGTGACGCGCACCTATTCCGTCTCCTTCGACGGCGTGCGGCTGGCCATCGACCCGGAGCGCGGCCAGCGCGTGATGGGCATCTCGATCATCGTCGCCAAGGGCCGCACCGTGTTCATCGCCGATACCACGGTGACCGAGCTGCCCGATGCCAAGGAGCTGAGCCAGATCGCCGTGCAGGCGGCGGCGGTGGCGCGCCAGATGGGGCATGAACCGCGCGTCGCCCTGCTGTCGCATTCCAATTTCGGCAATGCGCCGGGCGGCGTGGTGGAGACGATGCGCCAGGCGGTGATGGAGCTCGATGCGCGCGAGGCGGGCGGCCATCGCGTCGATTTCGAATATGACGGCGAGATGTCGGCGCGCGTCGCGCTCAATCCCGACCTGATGAAGATCTATCCCTTCGGCCGGCTGAACGGCGCCGCCAATGTCCTGATCATGCCGGGCCTGCATTCGGCGCTGATCTCCTCGCAATTGCTGCGCGAGCTCGGCGGCGGCACGGTGATCGGACCTTTGCTGATCGGCCTGGAAAAGCCGGTGCAGATCGTCCAGATGGGCGCGAGCGTCAGCGAGATCGTCAACCTCGCGGCGCTGGCTGCTTATTCCGCGCGCTGAGCGCGCGGCGGGGTGGCGTGTAGCGCGATAACAAAGCCCCTCACCCTCCCGACCTGACGGTCGAGTCCCTCCCTCTCCCGTTCACGGGAGAGGGTCTTTACCCCTCGCCCGCCCTGGCGGGAGAGGGAGGGGCCCGCCGCGAAGCGGTGGGAGGGTGAGGGTAATGAACTCCACGCATTCACAGCCGCCGCCGCGACGCGCGCTCGACCTGCTCGCGCGTGAGGCCGACGTCGCGCAGGATGCGGTCTTCCAGTTCGCGCAGTTCTTCCCGCTCGCGCCAGCAGAGCTGCAGATGCACAAGTACGGCGAACCACCTTACGAGGCTTTCCGCTGGCGAGGGCAGATGTGGCGCCTTGCGGGCGCGCTGCAGGTCGGGTGTGGGTGACGGGGTACAGATTGTGCTGCCGCAAGACATGTCTCACCTCCGGGCGGAGCGAGACAACGCTTGGCTGCTGATGCGGATTGTCGGGCAGCTGACCGGGCGGTTGTCGCTGGCCCGGATGCGGCGATGATAGACGACTTTGCGGCGGGTCAACTGGAAATACGAAACCCCTCACCCTCCCATCACTTCGTGATGGGCCCCTCCCTCTCCCACTGCGTGGGCGAGGGTGAAGCTACCCCTCTCCCTCTGGAAGAGGGAGGGCCCGCGTAAGCGGGAGGGTGAGGGCGATCATCCGCACACATGCATTTATGTGATCGCGCCGAGTCTTGCGCGGGCGGCGAATCCCCATAATCTCCGCGGCGCATTCGCGGAGATCCCATGCGCATTCTCGCCTTCCTTGCTGTTGTTTTCCTGTCGCTCGGCGTACGTGCGGAAAACATCCGCATCGCCTTCATCGATCCGCTGTCGGGGCCGGCGGCGGCGGTGACGCAGAACGGGCTGAACCATTTCAGGTTCATGGCCGAGCGCCTGTCGGATGCAAAGACGCAGTTCGAGGTCACCGGCTATGACAACCGGCTGTCGCCGCAGGAAACGCTGATCCAGGCGCAGAAGGCGATCGATGCCGGCATCCGCATCCTGGCGCAAGGCAACGGTTCGTCGGCGGCCGCGGCGCTCGCCGATTTCGTGGTCAAGCATAACGAACGCGATCCGGCGCGGCGCGTGATCTACCTCAATTACGCCGCGATCGATCCAGTGCTGACCAACGAGAAATGCTCGGCGGCGCATTTCCGTTTCGACGCCCATGCCGACATGAAGATGCTGGCGCTGGCGAAATTCATCGCGACGCAGAAGCAGATCCGCAAGGTCTACCTGATCAACCAGGATTATTCCTTCGGCCAGGCGGTGCGCGCTGCGGCGCTGAAGATGCTGAAGGCCGAGCGGCCGGATATCGAGATCGTCGGCGACGAGCTGCACCAGCTTGCCAAGATCACCGATTTCTCGCCCTATGTGGCCAAGATCAAGGCCAGCCAGGCCGACAGCGTGATCACCGGCAACTGGGGCAGCGATCTCGCCCTGTTGCTGAAGGCGGCGGCCGAGGCCAGCCTGCAGGCCGGCTGGTACACCTATTACGCCAGCGGCATCGGCAGCCCGACGGCGATCCGCCAGACCGGGCTGCAGCATCGCGTCTTCGCGGTGATCGAGGGTCATCCGAACATGACGATGACCGACCGGCTGGAGGATGAATACCGCGCGAAATACGGCGGCAGCTTCAACGTGCCGCGCATCCGCCTGCTGATGGAGATGCTGGCCGATGCGGTGGTGAAGGCCGGCAGTGCAGAGCCGCAGAAAATCGCCGCTGCGATGGCCGGTGCCGAGCGCCGGACGATGTATGGCGCGAAAGCGGTGATGCGCGCGGCCGATCATCAGGTGCTGCAGGATCTCTATGTCGCCTCGTTCGGCCCGCTGGATGCCACGATGAAATACGATGAGGAGAAGACCGGGTGGGGCTGGAAAACCGCCGGCATGGTGAAGGCGGCCGATACCGCGCTGCCGACGACGTGCCGGATGTGAGCACCCTCACTCTCCCGCTGCATGGGAGAGGATAAAAACATCCCTCGCCCGCGCAGCGGGAGAGGGAGGGGCCCGTTCCGCCAGGAATGGGCGGTGAGGGCCTTAACCCTCCACGCCCCTTGCCGTCACCAGGTCGACCGGCTGGTCGAGATCGAGGCCGGCCTTCTCGAAGCCCTTGCGCCAGTCGTTGAGGTGGCGCCGGGTCCACAGCCGCGCCATCTCCTTGTCGCGGCGGCGGAGCGATTCGACCAGCATGCGATGCGCCTCGATCAGCCGGTGCGGGCCATAGGGCGTGCCGCCGAGCGCCGCCTGGGTGCTGGGATGGATCAGCATGTTGGACGGCTCGCGCGCCAGCTCGAGCACGCGGTTGCGCCCGGCCCGCTCGAGCAGGATATGGAATTCGCTGTCCAGCGCGGCGACGGCGGCGGGATTCTCGGCGACCTCCTCGGTAGCGGCGATATTGGCGTCCAGCCGCTCCAGTTCCTCGGTGGTCACGCGCTCCACCGCCAGCTCGATCGAGGCGATGCTGAGCACCATCGTGGCCTCGAACAGCTCGCGGAAGGTGACCTCGTGCAGGATCAGCGCGCGGGTGGCGCGGGTGGCCAGCCGGTCGTAATGCGGCAGGCCGACCGAGAGCCGGCGGCTGGAATCGCGCTGCACCAGCCCGCCATGCTCGAGCAGCCGGATGCCTTCGCGCACGGTGGAGCGGTTGACGCCGAACTGGCGTACCAGCTCGGCTTCGGTGCCGATCGGATCGCCCGGCCTGAGCCGGCCGGAGAGGATTTCGCGCTCGATCGCCTCGGCCACCATCTGGTAGGCCGGGATCGGCGTAATTCGCGAAAATTTCTCCGCAATCTCAGACATTTAATCCCCTCAACCGGCTATGCCGATTCGCTGCGGCGGCATCATCGGCTTTTCTCGCGCAGCTTTCCAGCGGATGGATTCGTTTTGTTGACTCACGTCGGATTGTCCGACAATCATATACGCCAAGAAGACGACAAGAAAAGCGGCGTGAATACATGCCGCCTGGGAGGCACTCGATGAAGGCGTTCGCTGCAGCGCTGCCGGTCCGTTATGTGCTCGTCACGGCCGAAGCCCCGGCCCGCGGCCGGTCCTGCCCAGCGTTCCTGCCCCTTCCGTCCCGTGCAAAGACCCTGCCCGATGCAATGACAAAGGCGAGATCGCCGCGATGAAGCCGCGGCAGACCCGTCATGACCTGTTACACTTCCGCCGGCCAGCGCCGAAAGCGGAAGCCACGGAATTCGCCGCGACTGCGGCGGATCGGCGGACCGGAAGCCGCCGCAACATAACTGGATGGAGGAAATGATGCCGACTCGTTTCAGCACCGGCATAGCGGCAGCCGCAATAGCGGTCGGCCTCATGGCCGCGCCTGCTATGGCGCAAGTGAAGATTGCCTTTATCGATCCGCTGTCGGGCTCAATGGCGCCGATCGGCGAGCATGGCGTGAAGCACTTCCAGTACATGATCGACAAGATCAACGCCAAGGGCGGCGTGAACGGTCAGAAGATGGAACTGCTCACCTATGACAACAAGCTGTCGCCGCAGGAAAGCGTCATCGCCGCCCAGAAGGCGATCGATGCCGGCGCGCGCATCCTCACCCAGGGCAACGGCTCGGGCGTGGCCGCGGCGCTGATCGACTTCGTCAACAAGCACAACGACCGCAATCCCGGCAAGGAAGTGGTCTACCTCAACTATGCCGCGGTCGACCCGAGCTTCACCAACGAGAAATGCAGCTACTGGCATTTCCGCTGGGACGCCCATGCCGACATCAAGATGGCGGCGATCACCGGCTACATGAAGAACAATCCGAAGATCAAGAAGGTCTACCTGATCAACCAGGATTACTCCTTCGGCCAGGCGGTGCGCAAATCGGCCCGCGATATGCTGAAAGCCAAGCGTCCTGACATCCAGATCGTCGGCGACGAGCTGCATCCGCTGGCCAAGATCACCGACTTCGCCCCCTATGTGGCGAAGATCAAGGCGTCCGGCGCCGACAGCGTGATCACCGGCAACTGGGGCTCCGACATCGCGCTGCTGCTGAAGGCCGCGGCCGACGCCAACCTGCAGGTCGACTGGTACACCTATTATGCCGGCGGTGCCGGCGGCCCGACCGCGATCAAGCAGACCGGCCTGAAGGACCGGGTGTTCCAGATCACCGAAGGCCTCGCCAACATCAACACCAAGGAGAACTACGCCTGGGAGGAAGACTTCCGCAAGAAGAACCAGAACCATGGCTGGTGGTATCCGCGCGTGCGCAACGAGATGGACATGCTGGCGCGTGCCATGAACGAGGCCAAGTCCAACGACCCGAAGGTGTTCGCCGAGAAGCTGCGCGGCATGAAGTACAAGAACATCTACGGCAAGGACACCTACATGCGGGCGGAAGACCACCAGTTCTTCCAGGACATGTATATCTCCGCGCTGACCCCGCTCTCCGGCGACATGAAGTTCGACGAGGAGAATACCGGCTGGGGCTGGAAGCTGGTGGCCACCGTGCCGATGGCGGACACCGACGTGCCGACCACCTGCAAGATGGCCAAGCCGAGCTGACGGCCTGACCATGGGTGCGGCCCCGGATCTTCCTCTCCCGGAATCCGGGGCCGTTTCATATCGACGCATGCGTAGTCTGTGTACCGACGGGGGCGCCCTTTGCTTGAACTGGTGATCTTCTCGACGCTGAACGGCGTGCTCTACGGCATGCTGCTGTTCCTGCTGGCCAGCGGGCTGACCCTGATCTTCTCGATGATGGGCGTGCTGAACTTCGCCCATGCCAGCTTCTACATGCTGGGCGCCTATTTCGGCTACCAGATCAGCCAGTGGCTGGATTTCTGGGTCGCCCTGTTCGTCGCTCCCGTGCTGGTCGGCCTGATCGGCGCCGTCATCGAGCGCTACGGCCTGCGCATGGTGCATAAATGGGGCCATGTCGCCGAGCTGCTGTTCACCTTCGGCCTGGCCTTCGTGATCGAGGAGCTGGTGCAGATGATCTGGGGCAAGCTGCCGGTCGATTACCGCGTGCCGCCGGCGCTCGACTTCGACGCTTTCACGATCTTCGAGACCACCT
>CAYSCA010000124.1:0-9628 GCA_964429465.1 uncultured Rhodospirillaceae bacterium | reverse complement strand
TCACCCTGCTGTTCACCGATGTCGGCCTGCCCGGCGGCATGAACGGGCGCCAGCTGGCCGACGCGGCAGCGAAGCGGCGGCCGGACCTGAAGATCCTGTTCACCACCGGTTATGCGCGCAACGCCATCGTGCATGACGGCCGGCTCGATCCGGGCGTCCAGCTGATCACCAAGCCCTTCACCTTCGCCGAGCTGGCCACCATGGTGCGGCAGACGCTGGACAGGGCCTGAGAACGGAGGCGCGCGTCATGCAGCAGCGCGGTTTCGGCAGCACGAAACGGCAGGTCGCCCGGATCGGCCAGGGCAGCTGGAATATCGAGAGCGGCGACCGCGAGGCCGCCATCGCCGCCCTGCGGCGCGGCTTCGAGCGCGGCATGACCCATATCGACACCGCCGAGATGTATGGCAGCGGCGAAGCCGAGCGCATCGTCGCCGCGGCGCTGGCGGCCCGGCGCGAGGAATGCTTCCTCGTCTCCAAGGTGCTGCCGCAGAATGCCTCGCGCGCCGGCACGATCCGCGCCTGCGAGGCCTCGCTGAAACGGCTGAACACCGACCGGCTGGATTGCTACCTGCTGCATTGGCGCGGCCGGCATGCTCTGGCCGAGACCGTGGCGGCCTTCGAGACCTTGCAGCGCGATGGCAAGATTCTCTCCTGGGGCGTGAGCAATTTCGACGAGGACGACCTGTCCGAGCTGCTCGGCATCGCCGGGCCCGGCCGCGTTGCCTGCAACCAGGTGCTCTATCACCTGCAGGAACGCGCCATCGAGCATGCGGTGATCCCGTTCTGCGAAAAGCACGGCATTGCCGTGGTGGCCTACAGCCCCTTCGGCAGCGGCAGCTTTCCCGCCGCGCAGAGCGCCGGCGGCAGGGTGCTGGCGGAGATTGCGGCGAAGCGCAGCGCCACGCCGCGGCAGGTGGCCCTCGCCTTCCTCACGCGGCGTCCGGCGGTCTTCGCCATCCCGAAGGCCGCCAGGGCGGCGCATGCCGAGGACAATGCCGGCGCCGGCGGGCTGGATCTGAGCGCGGCCGAGGTCGCGCAGCTCGATGCCGCCTTCCCGCGCGGGAAGAAGCCGCGCAGCCTGCCGATGATCTGAGGGCTACACGCCCGCCTTCGCCATATCCGCCCGCATCTGCTTCGCATAATCGCGGAAATCGACTTCCAGGGTGTAGCGGGCGGAATCGACATAGCGGCGCTGCACCAGGCGCCAGTGCTCGGCGATCTCGCGTTCCATCTCGGCGCGGGAGGGCAGCGCGATCTCGCCGGCGAGATGCGCGGCCAGCCAGCGCGACTGGATCTCCACCAGCGGAATCGTCGCGCCGATCGGCTGCACCAGCCCGACGAAATAGAGGCCGGGCTGCTTCGCCGCCACCATGCGGCGGTAAAGCTGCGGCGCCTGGCGGTCCTGCACCGCGAAGATCGCCGGATCGAGGAAGGGAAAACTGGTGCGGTAGCCGGTGGCATAGATCACCGCGTCATAGGACTCGATGCTGCCATCGGTGAAGGCGATGCGATCGCCCTGCAGTTCCTTCACGTTGGGTTTGATCGTGATCCAGCCATGGCCGATATAGGGCAGCAGCTCCTGGCTGATCGTGGCATGCTCGCGCCACATCGGATGCGGCGGCTTCGGCACGCCATAGCGTGCCTGGTCGCCGACCGTGAGATACATCAGCCGGTGGATGATCATGCGGGTCAGCATGGTCGGCAGCTTCAGCTTGCGCGACAGGAAGGCCGCCCAGCGGTCGGTCGGGATGCCGAGGATGTATTTCGGCATGATCCAGGCGCCGCGCCGCGTGGAGAGATGCACGCTTTTCGCGCGCCGGCAGAGGTCGACCGCGATATCGACGGCGGAATTGCCGATGCCGACCACCAGCACGCGCTTGTCCTCGAAGGCATCGGCCGTCTTGTAGGCATGGGAATGGATCGCCAGCCCGTCGAATCGGCCGGGAAAGTCCGGCAGGCGCGTATCCCAGAGATGGCCATTGGCGACCAGCACCGCGCGATAGCGCCGCGTCTCGCCCCCGGGAAGATCGGGGCTGTCGAGCGTGACCTCCCATGTTCCGTCGCCGGCGGGCGCCACTTTGGTGACCTCGGTGCGGAAGCGGATATGCGGCCGGATGCCGAAGCGTTCGGCATAAGCCTCGAGATACTCCATCACCTGCCAGTGCGAGGGAAAATCCGGCAGGTGATCGGGGATCGGGAAATCCGGATATTGCAGATTGTTGCGGCTGGTATCGATATGCAGGCTGCGATAGGCGGCCGAGACGCCGTTGTCGTTGTTGTAGCGCCAGTTGCCGCCGATATCCGAGCCCTTCTCGAAAACCTCGAAAGCCAGCCCCTTCTGCTTCAGCGCCTTGGCGGCGGCAATGCCGGAGGAGCCGGCGCCGATGATGCAGATATCGGGAATCGTCTCGCTCATATTGTCAGGTGCGGCTGGCAAGGAAGGCTTTGAGAATCGCGTCGAAACTCTCGTCCGGCAGGATGCCGTGGCTTCGCGCCCGGGCGGAGTCGAAACGATGTGGCCAGCCGTCCACGATGGCCTGCAGCTGCGCATCCGGCTTCATGCGGATGCGCGCGGCGGCCGGTTCTCCGGCAACGCGCTTCAGCGCTTCGATCATCTCGGCGACCGTGACGTTCAGCGCCGGCAGGTTCATCGCGCGCGTATCGCCGAAAGCATCGCCGGGCAGATCATGGACGCGAATCAAAGCCTCCGCCACGCAGGAGACCGATACGACCGGCACGCGCGTATCGGGCTGCAGCGGGCAGTCGACATCGCGGCCCAGCAGCGGCTCGCGCGTGATCGCGGCGATGCGGTCCGACACCGATGGCGCCGAGCCCGGCGGCCGGATGATGACGACCGGCAGGCGCAGGGCGCGGCCGTCGATCGCGCCACGACGGGAATGATCGTCGATCAGCTTCTCGGCAATCATCTTATGGATGCCGTAGGAGGTTTGCGGCCGCTGCAGCGTATCGTCCTCGACGATCTCGGGCAGCGCGCCGCCGAAGGTGGCGATCGAGGAGGCGAAGACGAGTTTCGGCGCCCGCTTCTGCGCGCGGCAGGCCGCGAGCAGATGCAGGAAGCCCAGCACATTCACCTCAAGCCCCTGGGCGAGGTCGCGCTCGGCCTCCGTCGTCAGCGTGGCGGCAAGGTGGAACAGGCTGTCGAAGGGCTGCGCGAACACGCGGGCGCGGCAGGCCGGATCGCTCAAATCCCCGGTCTCGACCTGGATGGCCACGCCGGCGGGCGCCGGCGGCAGGACCGGGGCGACGCGGTCGACCAGCCGCAATTCGCTTACCTCACCGCGGGACAGCAGGCCTCTGGTCAGCGCCGTGCCGATGAAACCGGCGGCGCCGGTGATGATGATGCGCATCGGGATTATCCGATTGTCCGACAAGCCTTCCGGTCAGGCTAGGCAATATCCCGGAAAAGCGCCAGCTTTTCCCGGCGGCGCGGTCACCGCCCCAGCAGCCCGTCCCACATGGTGCGGAAGCTGTCGCCCCCAGCATCGGGCCGTTCGCTGAAGCGTTCCGGCGCGCCGGTCAGCCGGTATTGTCCGTCGAGGCGGAAGCGCAGGCCCCAGAAGCCGAGCTCGCTGCCATTGGGCAGGCCGTAGCGGTAATCGCGCGCCTCGACGATATAGCCGCCCTTGCCGGCCTGCGCCTGTACGGTCCAGTGCAGCTTGTCCATGGCGAACCAGCGGAACACGCCGCCCGCCGGCGTCTTCAGCACCGCTTCCACCGCCGGGTGATGGTCGGCGCGCGAGAATTGCTGCCAGGGGATCGGCCGCTCGTCGAAGGGCGAGACGAAGCCGACCAGGATATGGTCGGGCAGATCGACCACGATGCGGCGCCAGTAGGGCTGCAGCAGGGTGGGATAGGCGGTGACCTCGGCGCCATGCGCGGCGCCGCCGAGTTCCCGCCGCAGCTGATCGCGCACCCGCGCCTCGAGACCCAGGCCGACGCCCCAGGCCATCAATGTGTAAAGCAGGACATAGATGAGCGCCGCGCGCGACAATGTCTGCGCCAGCCGCGCCCGGCTGCGCGTCAGCAGGGCGAACAGGAAAGCCAGCAGCAGGGGCAGCGAATAGAGCGGATCGATGATCGGCATCGCGTTGATCGCGAAGCGGAGATCGGTGAAGGGCGCCAGCAGCTGCGTGCCATAGGCGGTGAACAGGTCGATCAGCGGATGGGTCACGCAGGACAGCGCGCCGAGCCACATCCAGGCGCGCCGGCGCGTGAAATCCTCCCGCGCGTCCAGCGGCTCGCGCTTCAGCCGCTCGAGCCGCCAGATCAGCCAGCCGAGCGCCGCGCCATAGACCAGCGTCGCCGGCACCGCATGGCTGATGCCGCGATGGGTCAGCCAGCCCGCCGTCGCATCGCCGCCGGTCATCCAGCCGGCCACCGTATCGAGATCGGGCACCACGCCGAGCAGGCCGCCCATGATGGCGGCGCGCCGGCCCAGCAGGCGGCGGAAGCCGGCCGAGGCAACCACCCCGCCGAACAGAATCTGGGTCACCGAATCCATGCCGCCCCGCCCCCGCGCCCTTTACGCCGCTGGCGGCCATTGTTACCGTTTGCACGCGAATAAGAAAGCAGGAGGAACGCGCCCGTGGCAGCCACTGCCCCCGGTACGGCAACTATGGCTTCGTCCCAAGCCGGGCAGGCGATGGGTGCCGGCATGCCCGCGGTGCGCCTGTCGCAGCTGGCGATCACCTTCGCGCTGAAGACCGGCCAGAGTCATTGCGCGGTGGAGCAGATCGACCTGGCCGTGCAGCCGGGCGAGTTCGTCGCCATCGTCGGCCCGACCGGCTGCGGCAAATCCACCCTGCTGAACGCGGCCGCCGGCCTGCTCAGGCCCTCGGCCGGTACTGTCGAGATCGACGGCGCGAGCCTGAGCGGCCTGAACGGAAGGGCCGGCTACCTGTTCCAGCAGGACGCGCTGATGCCGTGGAAAACCGCGATCGACAATGTCGCCGTGGCGCTGGAGCCGCAGGGAATCGGGCGTGACGAGGCGCTAGCGCGGGCCCGCGCCTGGCTGGGCAAGGTCGGGCTCGCCACCTTTGCCGACCGCTATCCGCATATGCTGTCGGGCGGCCAGCGCAAGCGCGTGGCGCTGGCGCAGATGCTGATCCGCGACCCGGAAATCCTGCTGATGGACGAGCCGTTCGGGCCGCTCGACGCGCAGACGCGGCAGATCATGGGCAACCTGCTGCTGCAGCTCTGGGCCGACGACAGGAAGGCGGTGCTGTTCGTCACCCACGATCTGGAAGAGGCGATCGCGCTGTCAGACCGCGTGGTGGTGATGTCGGCCGGGCCGGCGGCGCGCATCGTCGGCGACTACAGGGTCGACCTGCCGCGGCCGCGCGACATCGCCGAGATCCGCATCGAGCCCGCGTTTCATGAAATCCACAAGGCGATCTGGGCGACCTTGCGCGTCGAAGTGCAGAAGGCCTATGCCCAGGGCGAAGCGGCCGCGGGCGGAGTGACATAAGGATGAACCGTTCCCTGCTTCTCGGCCTGCAGATCCTGGTCGGCCTCGCCGTCCTGGTGCTCTGGCACCTGCTCACCACCATCCCGGTGATCGACGGCAAGCCGCTGTTTGCGCCCTTCTTCTTCTCGACGCCGCTGGCGGTGCTGGAGCGCACCTGGAAGGTCGTGCTGTCGGGCGAGCTCTGGTACCACCTCTACATCACCCTGCTGGAGACCATCCTGGCTTTTGCCATCGGCGCCGGCGGCGGGATTGTCATCGGCTTTGCCTTCGCCCGCCGCGCCCTGCTGGCCGCCGTCTTCGACCCTTACGTGAAGGCGGCCAATGCGCTGCCCCGCGTCGTGCTGGCGCCGATCTTCGCGCTGTGGTTCGGGCTGGGCATCTGGTCGAAGGTGGCGCTCGGCTTCACCCTGGTCTTCTTCATCGTCTTCTTCAACGTCTACCAGGGCGTCAAGGAAGTCAGCCCCACCGTGCTGGCCAATGCGCGCATGCTCGGCATGAACGAGCGCCAGCTGATGCGCCATGTCTACTGGCCGGCCGCGCTGACCTGGATGTTTTCCTCGCTGCACACCTCCGTCGGCTTCGCGCTGATCGGCGCCGTCGTCGGCGAGTATCTCGGCTCGGCCGCCGGCCTGGGCTACAAGATCCAGGAAGCCGAAAGCGTGTTCGACGTCACCGGCGTGTTTTCCGGCATGCTGATCCTGACGATTTTCGTCATCATCCTCGATGCCCTGGTGACCCTGATCGAAAACCGCCTGCTGATCTGGCGGCCCGATACGACAGCAAGAACGATGTAATGAACCAACGGAGGAACGTCATGAAAATCAGATTGCTTCTGGCCGCCGCAACGGCCCTGATGCTGGGCGCCGGCACCGCCCCGGATGCGGCGCAGGCCGCGCCGGAGAAAACCAAGGTCACGATCGGCGTCGGCGGCAAGGCCTTGTTCTACTACCTGCCGCTCACCATCGCCGAGCAGAAGGGCTATTTCAAATCCGAGGGCCTGGACGCCACCATCAACGATTTCGGCGGCGGCTCCAAATCGCTGCAGGCGCTCGTCGGCGGTTCCGTCGACGCGGTGACCGGCGCCTACGAGCACACCATCCGCATGCAGCAGAAGGGCCAGGACATCAAGGCCGTCCTTGAGCTCGGCCGCTTCCCCGGCATCGTGCTCGCCGTGAAGAAGGAGCATCAGGGCAAGGTCAAGTCGGCCGCCGACCTCAAGGGCATGAAGATCGGCGTCACCGCGCCGGGCTCGTCGACCAATTTCTTCGTCAACTACCTGATCGCCAAGGCCGGCGGCAATTACAAGGATTCCGCCTTTATCGGCGTCGGCGGCGGCGCGTCCGGCGTGGCGGCGATCCAGAAGGGCGAGATCGATGCGATCTCGCATCTCGACCCGGTGATCACCAAGCTGCAGACCGACGGCAGCGTCTTCATCCTGGCCGACAGCCGCACCGAAGCCGGCACCAAGGCGATCTTCGGCGGCTCCAACCCGGCCGCCGTGCTGTATCTGAAGGGCGAGTTCATCAAGGAGAACCCGGAAACCACCCAGGCGCTGGTCAACGCGCTCTACAAGGCGCTGGTCTGGCTCAAGACCGCCAAGCCGGAGGATATCGTCGCGACGGTGCCCGAGAGCTACTATCTCGGCGACAAGGCCCTTTACATGCAGGCGGCGAAAAACTCGCTGGAGACCTATTCGCGCGACGGCATCATCCCCGCCGCGGGCATGAAGAGCGCCTATGACATGCTGGCGCAGTTCGACGAGGCGCTGGCCAAGGCCAATGTCGACCTGAAGAAGACCTTCGACGACCGCTTCGTCAGGAAGGTCAAGAAATAGCAGGTTAATATCCACAGCAGCCGGGTCGGCGGAAACGCCGCCCGGCTGTTTTGGTTTCGAGCCGCCGCGCGTCGCGCTATAATGCGGGGCGATGAGTTTCCTCGACACCCTTCCTGCTCCGCTTTCGGAGCGCAGCCGCCAGTTCTTCCGCGCCTGGCATAGCTGGCGCAAGGCCGACGAAATCCCCGAGCGCTCGCATCTGGAATTCGGCCTCGGCGAGCTGAAGGCGACGGCCATGATGCTGGAGGCGCGCGGGCGCGACGACATGCCGATCGTCTTCGCCGGCCCGGTCTTCACCGAGCGCCTGGGCATCGACCTCACCGGCATCAACTATCTCGACATGACGACCAAGGCGAACCGCTCTTGGCGCGCGCATCTGACGCTCGCGCAGATCGCCCAGCCCTGCGGCTCGGTCATCTATTACTGGCTGCGGGCGGGCGACGGCTCGCTGCTGCCGGTCGAGATCGTCTGCGCGCCCTTGCGCGAGACCGGCGCCGAACAGCCCAGCCTGCTGCTCGGCAGCGCCTCGGGCCTGGCCAGGACGGGAGAGGGCAGCGCCGTCGACCCCGATTCCTACCAGGAGGGCGACGGCATGCGCTTCATCGATCTCGGTTTCGGCGTGCCGCCGCTGATCCCCGGCCAGCGCCAGGATACCCGGCTGGTGCAGTGAAGCCGGAGGGCCCTGAAAGTATCGGGCCTCATGCAGGCCGCGAACTGGGCGACGATTTCTGTAAAGCGGCTGATTGCCGTCACCCTCACCCTCCCGCTGCGCGGGTCCCTCCCTCTCCCGCAAGCGGGAGAGGGCAACAGAAGTCCCCTCGCCCACGTCAGTGGGAGAGGGAGGGGCCCGTCGCGATAGCGGCGGGAGGGTGAGGGCCTACCCCTCCAGCTCCTCGCGCAGCATTTCCAGTTCCAGCCACTGGTCTTCCGCCGCCGCGAGATCGGCTTCGGCCTGCGCGATGCCTTTCGAGGCGGCCTCGAATTTCGCCGGATCGCGGGTGAAAAGCTGCGGATCGGCGAGCGCCGCCTGGTGCTGCGCGATGGCGGCGCGCAGCGCGTCCATCGTTTTCGGCAGGGTCTCCAGCGCGTGCTTCTCCTTGAAGCTGAGCTTGCGCTTCGGCGCGGGCTTGGCGGCGGCCGGTTTCGCTTCCGCTTTCGCAGCCCTCTCCGGCTTTGCTGTCGCTTTCGCCGAGACGCCGGCACCGCGCTGCGCCACCATATCGGAATAGCCACCGGCATAGAGCTGCCAGCGCCCATTGCCCTCCGCGGCCAGCACCGAGGTGCAGGTGCGGTCGAGGAAATCGCGGTCATGGCTGACCAGCAGAACCGTGCCGGGATAATCGGCGATCATCTCCTGCAGCAGGTCGAGCGTCTCGAGATCAAGATCGTTGGTCGGCTCGTCGAGCACCAGCACGTTGGACGGCTTCGCCAGGGCCCGGGCCAGCATCAGGCGGCCGCGTTCGCCGCCCGACAGCACGCGGAGTGGCGTGCGCGCCTGCTCGGGCGCAAAGAGGAAATCCTTCATATAGCTCATCACATGGCGCGGCTGGCCGTTGATGGTGACCTTGTCGCTGCCGCCGGCAAGCGCGTATTGCAGCGTCATCTCCGGATCGAGTTCGTCGCGCTTCTGGTCCAAAGCCACCAGCGCGATATTCTCGCCCAGCCGGACGCTGCCGGAATCGGGCGGCAATTGCCCGGTGAGGATGCGCAGCAAGGTGGTCTTGCCGGCGCCGTTCGGACCGATCAGGCCGAGCCGGTCGCCGCGCAGCAGTTTCAGCGACACATCCTGCAGCACGACCTGCTCGCCGAAGGCCTTCGCCACGCCCTTCGCCTCGGCCACCAGCTTCGACGAGGTCTCGGCCTCGCTCACGGTCAGCGTCACGTTGCCGGCCACCTTGCGCTGCTCGCGGCGGGTCCTGCGCAGCTCCTGCAGCGCGCGCATGCGGCCCATATTGCGCTTGCGCCGGCCCGAGACGCCATGCCGCACCCAGTCGAGCTCGGCGACGATCTTGCGGTCGAGCTTGTGGCGCTCGGTCTCTTCCTGCTCGAGCAGCGCGTCGCGCCAGTCCTCGAAGGCGGCGAAGCCCTGCTCCAGCCGGCGCGCCTGGCCGCGATCCAGCCAGATGGTGGCGCGGGTCAGGGTCGAGAGGAAGCGCCGGTCATGGCTGATCAGCACCAGCGCCGAGCGCAGGCCGCACAGTTCCGCTTCCAGCCATTCGATGGCCGGCAGGTCGAGATGGTTGGTCGGCTCGTCCAGCAGCAGGATGTCGGGCTCGGGCGCCAGCACCCGCGCCAGCGCCGCCCGC
>CAYSCA010000123.1:0-9645 GCA_964429465.1 uncultured Rhodospirillaceae bacterium | reverse complement strand
CGCCGGCTCCGCCAGCACCACCGCCGGCTCCGCCAGCACCACAACCGGCACCACCGGCCGCGCCACCAGCGCCACCAGCGCCACCACCCGCACCACCACCCGCACCACCAGCGCCACCACCGCCGGCTCCGCCAGCACCACCGCCGGCTCCGCCAGCGCCACCACCAGCTCCACCAGCTCCACTACCGGCACCACCAGCGCCGCCACCAGCTCCACCAGCTCCGCCACCGGCACCAGCACCACCGCCGCCGCCTTTCGCTAGCTGATACTCATCGCTTTGATGATGATTTTCGGGAGAATTGGCTGTGATCGGCACTGCCCAGACAGCGGTGCTGATGGCCAGTAGACTTGGGGCAAGGAGAAGAGGGAGCTTCGGCATTCGTGATCTCCTCTGCTGGCCCGATCGGCATGGAGATCGGGAGCGAGGGCACGAACGCAGCACGCTGCACGCTCCATGGAGGGCAGGTGCGACCAACCCTTTCCAGGAAGCGAAGTTCCGCTCTTTAGCTGTTCAAAAAACTTGGGAAGCCGAAGCCACAGAATGGTCGCGCCGGAACTGCACGGCGCGTTCGGGCAGGGCTACGCTGCCTTAGGGCAGCAGACGCCGCCGCCCTCAGTTCCTGTCGCTCTCCAGAATGCCGTATCCGGCATCGCGGATGGCGTTGCGTACCGCTGCTTGTTGCGCGGCGGTGGCAGTGCGGTAGCGAACCTGCTTGCGTCTCAGATCCACCTCGAATGCCATCCCAGGTACGGCGTTGCTGATGGCATTGCTGATGGCGCGCTTGCACCCGTCGCAAGTCATGCCCTCGATCGCCAGGATATGCATCATCTGAACTCCGAATCCGATGCCGGCCACTATAAATCCGACGGCCGCGAGAGGCTATGCCGGGGCGCCGGAACACGGCACAGATATTTGATCTGACAGGGAATTTCTCAATCGTCGCGGAATCCGAAAGGTGGCCGGACGCTTGCAATCCGGAGGCCTCTCGCTATAGTCCCGGTCTCGCGCCGGGAGGCCGGCTCAAAGATGCACAGGGGAGTGCCTTCATGTTGATTTCCGAGGCTTTTGCGCAGGCCGGTGGCGGAACCACCGATATGCTGACCTCGCTGCTGCCGCTGGTGCTGATCTTTGTCGTCTTCTATTTCCTGCTGATCCGCCCCCAGCAGAAGAAGATGAAAGAGCATAAGGCGATGATCGAAGCGGTGCGTCGCGGAGATATCGTGACCACCTCCGGCGGCATCATCGGCAAGGTCGCCAAGGTCCAGGAAGATGGCGTTGTCCAGCTGGAAATTGCCGAAGGCGTAAAGGTCAAGGTGGTCAAGGGCACCATCTCCGAAGTCCGCTCGAAGGGCGGTGATATCGACGACGACAAGGCCGAGGCCAAAGCTGGCTGATCTGCGCCGGTTTCCGGGCTGACGCGGTTCTTCCGACAACTCGGTCCAGGGTGGCTCGACAAGGCTGAGTCTAAAGGGATTTGCGATGATTTACTTTGCGCCCTGGAAAACCGCGCTGGTGATCCTGGTTTCGCTTGCCGGGCTCATCACTGCCGCGCCCAATCTTCTCAGTCGCCAGCAACTGGAAGCCCTGCCGTCCTGGATGCAGTTGCCGCAGGTCAATCTCGGCCTCGATCTCCGGGGCGGGTCGCATCTGCTGCTGGAAGTCGACACGGCGGCGGTGTTGCGCGAACGGCTCGAAGCCGTCGTTGAGGGCGCGCGCGAGGAACTGCGCAAGGAACGCATCGGGTATACCAATCTCGGCGTTGTCGGCAGCAATGCCGTCGGATTGCGCCTGCGGGACCCCGGCCAGGCGGGCAGGGCGCGTGAATTGCTGTCCAAACTGGGCCAGCCTCTGCAAGGCGGGGCATTCAATCTGGGCGCGGCAGCGACCGACCTTCAAATCGAGATCAGCCCCGAAGGTGCGGTGCGGATGACCCTCTCCGAGGTTGCCGTGCGCGAGCGGGCCCGTTCGGCGGTGGCTCAGTCGATGGAGATCGTCCGCCGCCGCATCGACCAGACGGGTGTGAATGAGCCGACCATCCAGGTGCAGGGCAGCGACCGCATCTTGGTGCAGTTGCCGGGCGTCGACGATCCCGAGCGGGTCAAGCGCCTCATCGGCACCACCGCAAAGCTGACCTTCCGGATGGTGGATACCCAGGCCGACCCTTCTCTTCCGCCGCCTCCGGGATCGGAAATCCTGGAGGGCGACAAACCGCGCACGGGCAATCCCAATGCACCGGCGGAACGCTATGTCGTCAAGCGCAAGGTCGAGGTTGCGGGTGACAATCTGGTCGATGCCCAGGCCGGCTACGACCAGCGCAGCGGCCAGCCCATCGTCAGCTTCCGTTTCGACAGCGTCGGGGCGCGGCGATTTGCCGAGGTCACGCAGCATTCCGTCGGCCTGCCATTCGCCATCGTGCTGGACAACAAGGTCCTGAGCGCGCCGGTCATCCGCGAGCCGATCCTGGGCGGATCGGGCCAGATCAGCGGCAATTTCTCGGTCACTGAAGCCAACGATCTCGCCGTCCTGCTCCGCGCCGGCGCATTGCCGGCACCGCTGAAGGTGATCGAGGAGCGGGTGGTCGGCCCCGATCTCGGCGCCGACGCGATCCGCGCCGGCATCATCGCGATCATCATCGGCTTCGTTGCCGTCAACCTGTTCATGGTCGCCGCTTACGGCCTGTTCGGCGCCTTCGCGGTGGTTGCCGTCACCCTCAACCTGGTACTGATCCTGGGCGTCCTCTCGAGCATGCAGGCCACGCTGTCGCTGCCGGGCATCGCGGGTATCCTGCTCACGATCGGCATGGCGGTCGACGCCAACGTGCTGATCAATGAGCGTATTCGCGAGGAGTACAAGCTCGGCAAATCGGTCATTGCGTCGCTGGACGCCGGTTTCAACCGGGCATTCTCGACCATTCTCGATGCCAACCTGACGACGCTGATCGCCATGGCGATCCTGTATGCCTTCGGCACCGGCCCGGTGCGCGGCTTCGCGGTGGCAATTTCGGTCGGTATCGTCACATCCATGTTCACGGCAATCCTGGTTGTGCGGCAGATGATCGTCATCTGGATGAAGTCGGCCCGCCCCAAGACACTGGCCGTGTAAGGAGCCCGGATCATGTTTCGCCTTCGCCTGGTTCCCGAGAAGACCAACATCCAGTTCATGAAGGGCCGCTTCGCCGGCCTGGCGGTTTCCGCCTTCCTGTCGATCACCTCGATAATCCTGTTCTTCTATCCCGGCCTCAACTACGGGATCGATTTCCGCGGCGGCATCCTGATGGAAATCCGGATGCAGCAGGCGGCCGATTTTCCCGCGCTCCGCAATATGCTCGGCGCCATGAACCTGGGCGAGGTCGCCCTGCAGGAATTCGGATCGCCCCGCGACGTGCTGATCCGGCTGGAACGCCAGGGCGATGATGATGCTGCACAGAACCAGGCGGCACAGCGGGTGCGCACCGAGCTGACCAGCACCTATCCGGGCACCGACGTGCGCCGCGTCGAGGTCGTGGGCGGCAAGATCAGCGAGGAGCTGTTCACCAGCGGCCTTCTTGCCGTCGGACTCTCCCTCGCCGGCATAGCGGTCTATATCTGGTTTCGTTTCGAGTGGATGTTCGCGGTGGCGGCGCTGGCCACCCTGCTGCTCGACATCACCAAGATGATCGGCTTTTACGGCATCACCCAGCTTCCCTTCGGCCTGACAGCGGTTGCAGCGGTGCTGACCATCATCGGCTATTCGATCAACGACAAGGTCGTCGTGTACGACCGGATGCGCGAGAACCTTCGCAAGTACAAATCCATGCCGCTGCGCGAGCTGATCGACCTCAGCATCAACGAAACGCTGTCACGCACGATCTTCACGTCGCTGACCACCTTCCTCGCCATGATTCCGCTCGCCTTCATGGGCGGCGAGGCGGTCGAGGTTTTCGCCATCGGCATGCTGTTTGGCATCGTCGTCGGTACGTCATCCTCGATCTTCATCGCGGCCCCGCTGGTGCTGCTGACCGGCGAGAAATGGCTGCGGCGGCAGAAAGCGTCCGAAATCGCGGCGAAATCCGCGCCGGCCGCCCAGCGGCCCTGACCGGCGCGGCGGCGCACATGGACCTGCTGCCGCGCATTCCTGCCGACCGCCAGGTGATCAATGCTTATGGCGATGGCGGCTTCCGCATCTCCGGCAGGCGCTGGACCGAGCCGGTACTGGTCTTTCCGGCCCAGACACAATCCTGGGCGATAGGCTCTTTCGCCGAACTGAGCATTGAATCGCTGGAGCCGGTATTTACTGCCGATCCGCCGGTAGAATTGCTGCTGATCGGCTGCGGCCCCAGCATTGCCTTCATCCCAAAAGACATCCGCGCCGCGGTGAAGGCCCGTGGCGCGGTGATCGAGGGGCTGGATACCGGTGCGGCCTGCCGCACCTATAATCTGCTGATGGGAGAAGGGCGGCGGGTCGCCGCCGCCCTGCTGCCTGTCTAAGCCGACGGCCTGCTCCGGCCTGTCTACCAGGCGCCGCCATTCTGCTGCGCCACCATGCAATACAGCATGGGGAGCGAGAGCATGAAATTCGTGCGCGATGCCAGCAGGCCGAACCGCACCGCCTTGGCCTTGGCGGCATCGTCGGCGGGCACAATGCCTAAGGCCCTCTTCTGGTTCGGCCAGATCACGAACCAGACATTGGCCGCCATGAACAGGCCCAGCCACATGCCGATGCCGATCGTGCGGCTGCCTTCCTGCAGCGCCAGGGCCTGATGGCCATAGCCGTTGAGGAAGGAGAGGGTGAGGCCGGTGACCACGGTTGCGACGGCGCTCCAGCGGAACCAGAACAACGCCTCTGGGGCGATGAACTTGCCGATAGCGGGCTTCAGCTCAGCCGGAATCTTCGGCATGGTCGGGATCTGCACGAAATTGAAGTACCAGAGCAGACCGATCCACAGGATGCCCGACAGCACATGCAGCCAGCGGAAGAAGAAGCTGACGAAAGCCGCATCGAAGCTGCGGTGGACGAGGAAGAACAGCACCAGCGCCAGCACGACGCCGGCGCCGAGCGCCTTGTACAGATGTTCGAGTATCTTTGCCATGATGCGGTTCCTCGTTGGCGTTTGTTATCGTTGTACCAACGCAGACAGCGACACGCGACCAACGAACTTTCCGCTACGTCTGCGCGCGACACTACGAATCGCTACTGCAGGCTAGCATGATTCGTGGTAGCGACAAGCGAGCATCCCATTGCGGATCATGACCGGATGACCGATTCGTTCGACGATTACTGCGCCCAGGAAGTCCGCAGCCACGATTCCGATCGCTGGCTGACTACATTGTTTGCACCGGATGCCAAGCGCCCGGCCCTGCTGGCGTTATATGCCTTCAATGCCGAGATCGCCCGGGCGCGGGAATCGGTCAGCCAGCCAATGATCGGCCAGATCCGCCTGCAATGGTGGCGCGAGGCCTGGGACGGCATCCGGCTCGACCAGCCCCGGAAGCATCCCGTCGTGCAGGCCCTGCATGCGCATCTGCGGCATCTCGATCCGGCCGATGCCTATGCCCTGATCGAGGCGCGCGAACGCGATATGGACCCGGCGCCGATGGCCGACCTGCCGGCACTGCTCGCCTATGTCGAGGCGACGTCTGCGCCGCTGATGCGGCTGGCAGCAGCGGCGCTCGGTGCCGAGCTTTCGACGGCTCTCACCGAAACCATCCGGCTCGCCGGCACGGCCTATGCGCTGGTCGGCATCCTGCGCGCCACGCCGTTTCTCGCCGGCCAGCAGCGGGTCCTGCTCCCGGCCGATCTCCTGCGCAGCGCGGGGATCGCGCCGGATGGATTCCACCAGAAGGATCACGGCCGCGCAGTGGCCGATGTGATCGCAACGGTTGCCGCGGAGGCCGAACGACGGCTGGACATGCTGAAGCATCGGCCGGTCGGGCGGGATGTTCTGCCGGCCCTTTTGCCTGCCAGCCTGGCCAGAGCCTATCTGCGGCAACTGGCAAAGGCAGGATTCGATCCGGAATCTCCTGAGGCGACCGCCACGCCGACGCGGAAGCACCTGGCGCTGATCGGTGCCTGGCTGCGCCGGCGTGTCTAGCCGAAAGTCCTGCGCAGCCCTTCGGCCAGCGGCATCGGCTCGACGCCCAGGCGCCGTCGCATCTCGTGGATCGGATATGTCTTGTCTTCGGCAAGGCGGCGGACTTCTGCCCGCCGGATCCGGGGAAGGAAGGGGAGCACGGCTGTCAGGCCGGTGCCGGCTTCGAGCAGCGGCGCCGGCAGGGGCAGGATCAGCGGCCGCTTGCCGATGGCATCGCCGACCGCGAGAGCGAGGTCGCGATAACTCACCGGCTCGGGGCCGGCCACGACAATCGGCGCTCCAGGCGCCTCGGCGCGGAAGAGAGCGGCCTCCACGCAAGCCGCCACATCCTCGACATGGATCGGCTGCAGCAATGTCCGGCCGCCGCCAGGCAGCGGAATGATCCCGAACTTGCGGATATAGGTGGCGATCCGTTGCAGGTTATTCTCTGCTGCGGCGCCGTAGATCATGGTGGGATGCAGCATGACGCCGGGAATGCCGCACCGGGCCAGTGCATCCTCGGTCGCGCGCAGTAATCCGACATTCGGGTCGGGAAAGCGGGTGAAGATGCGCGTCGACCCCAGGAGAACGACCCGCTCGACGCTCGTCGGCATCGCGCGCAGCAGATCGACGCCATAACGGCCATGCAGGCAGGAGACCAGCAGCGTCGCCCCGTCCAGCGCCGGCGCGATCGTCTCGCTTCGCTCGACGTCGAACCGTCGCGCCACGGCCCGCAGGTCGGGATCAAGCTTCTCGGGCGAGCGCACGACGGGGATGACGGAAACCCCGCGCGCCAGAAGGCGGCGGGCAACCACCGCCCCGAGTTTGCCTGTGGCGCCGACGACAGTGACCAGCGCCCGGCTCACGCCGCCGCAGCCGTGGTCGTTTGCAGCCAGCCAGCCAGATCGGCCAGCGCCCGGCGGCTCATGAAACGCTTGCGGTCATCCTTGCGGATATCGTCGCCGGGCGGCGGGAAGAGGCCGAAATTGACATTCATCGGCTGGAAGGTCTTGGCATCCGCTCCGCCGGTGATGTGGTTATGCAGCGCGCCGAGCGCCGTGGTCGGCGGCGGCGCCTCCTGCCGTCCGCCCAGCCTTTCCGCCGCCGCCATGCGTCCGGCCAGGAGGCCGATTGCCGTGCTCTCGACATAGCCTTCCACGCCGGTGACCTGACCCGCAAACCGCAGGCGCGGCATCGCCTTCAGCCGCAGCTGGCCGTCCAGCAGCTTCGGGCTGTTCAGGAAGGTATTGCGATGGATGCCGCCAAGCCGGGCGAACTGGGCGTTCTCCAGGCCGGGGATCATGCGGAAGATCCGCACCTGCTCGGCATGCTTCATCTTGGTCTGGAAGCCGACGATGTTGTAGAGCGTGCCCAGCTTGTTGTCCTGGCGCAGTTGCACGACGGCATAGGGACGGCGGCCGGTGCGCGGGTCGGTCAAGCCGACCGGCTTCATCGGCCCGAAAGTCAGCGTCCGCGGTCCGCGTTCGGCCATGACCTCGATCGGCAGGCAACCCTCGAAATACGGGGTGTTCTTCTCCCAATCCTTGAATTCGGTTTTTTCTGCCGCCAGCAATGCTGCGTGGAATTCGAGGTAGTTCGGCTTCTCGAACGGACAGTTGATGTAGTCGCCCTCATCCTGTTCGCCGGCACCGCCGGGCCCGACCTTGTCGTAGCGCGACTGGAACCAGGCTTTCTCCATGTCGATGCTGTCGCGATGCACGATGGGGGCGATCGCATCGAAGAAGGCAAGGCTCTGTTCGCCGGTGAGATTACGGACCGCTTCCGCCAGCGCGGGCGAGGTGAGGGGGCCGGTGGCAACGACGACATTGTCCCATTCCTCCGGCGGCAGGCCGGCAACTTCCTCGCGGCGGATTTCGATCAGCGGCTCGGCTTCGATGGCTTTCTGCACCTCGGCTGAAAAGACGTCGCGGTCGACGGCCAGCGCGCCGCCGGCCGGCACCTTGGCGAGATCGGCCGCGCGCATGATCAGCGAGTTGCAGCGGCGCAGCTCCTCGTGCAACAGGCCGACGGCGTTGCTTTCGGCATCGTCGGAGCGGAAGGAGTTCGAGCAGACCAGTTCTGCCAATCCCTCGCCCTGATGCGCGTCAGTCTTGCGCACCGGGCGCATCTCATGCAGCACGACCGGTACGCCGGCACGCGCGATCTGCCAGGCCGCTTCCGAACCGGCCAAGCCGCCGCCGATGATGTGGACGGGTTTACTCTTGCTCATAGACCAACTCCTCGAGCGCGTCCCGGTCAGGTGCGCCCAGTATTTTCATCGTCACCGCCTGGCTGAAGCCGCGACGGGCCAACGCGCCCATATCCTTCTGTCGCATCGCCGCGCGCTCGGCCGGATCGGCACGGAAGGGGCCCAGCCGGCGTTTCCGGGCATAGGATATGGCAGCCGGCAGGTCGGAAACAGGGCCTTCGGCCTCGGCCTGCAGTCTTTCCAGCGCCGCTTCGATATCCGGTTTGGCAACGCCCTTGGACGCCAGTATCTGCCGGATGCGGCCCAGCGCCTTGCCCTCGGCGTAAAGCCGCCGGACCCGGCCCTCGGCATAAGCCCGGTCATTGACCAAGGCGTTGCGCTGGAGCTTGGCGATCACCGCCGCGATCCATTGCGCAGCCTCGGCGGCCTCGGGCACGCCATGTTCCTGGATCGAGCGGCGTACCTTGCGGTCCAGCACGCGGCGCAGGTTCTCGGCCGAAGAACTGTAGCGCTCCAGATAGAACACGGCCGCCCGTTCCAGATAGTCCGGCGTGACCTTCTTCGGGCGCTTGCGCGGCATGGGCCGGAGCGGCGTCAGCCCAGGGCGGCGATGCCGGCGCGGGCGATCTGCGCGTCCTGATCGGATTTCACGCCCGACACGCCGACGGCGCCGATGCAGATACCGTCGGCCATGATCGGCTCAGCCCCCTCAAGCAGCACGATGCCTGGCACCGAAAGGAAGGCGTTGCGGCCGCCGGCGACGATATCCTCGAACGCCTTGCTCGGGCGGCGGCCGAAAGCCGAAGCCTTGGCCTTGCCCTGGGCAATCTCGATCGAGGTCAACGGCGCACCGTCCAGACGCTGGAAATGCAGCAGATGACCGCCGTCATCCGCCACGGCAATGCTGACCTTCCAGTCGTTCTTCCTCGCTTCCGCTTCCGCCGCAGCGGCAATCTTCTGGACATCGGCAAGTGTCAGGGCCTTGCGGATAATCATCGTAACAAACTCCCCCTCGTTATTCCGCCGCATCGCGGCGTCTGGATTTTTCGGATTTCTTCATGGCCAGCGTCATCGGCTCATGGCTGCGTTGCGCGGCCGGCTTGAGATATTCCTTCAGATACTGGCCGGTGTAACTTTCCTTGATCTTGGCCACGTCCTCCGGCGTCCCCTGGGCAACGACACGGCCGCCGCCATTACCGCCTTCCGGGCCCATATCGACGATCCAGTCGGCGGTCTTGATCACCTCGAGGTTATGCTCAATGACGATCATCGTGTTGCCGGACTCGACCAGCGTATGCAGCACCTCGAGCAGCTTGCGCACGTCCTCGAAATGCAGGCCGGTGGTCGGCTCGTCGAGAATATAGAGCGTGCGGCCGGTGGCGCGCT
>CAYSCA010000122.1:0-9740 GCA_964429465.1 uncultured Rhodospirillaceae bacterium | reverse complement strand
CGAGAAGAAGGGCTGGAAGGAGCCGACCATCGTGATCCGCTTCTGGATCATCGCGGTGATCCTGGCTTTGGCCGGCCTGTCGACCCTCAAGCTGCGGTAGGCCGATGATCGCGCTGTATCATACCGGCGGACAGACCTGGGCAGTGTTCGGCCTCGCGCGCAGCGGGCTGGCCACGGCGCGGGCACTGGTGGCCGGCGGCGCGCGGGTGCGGCCCTGGGACGACAGCGAAGCCTCGCGCCGGACGGCCGAGGCCGCGGGGCTGCAGCCGGTGCCTCTGCATGACGCGGCCCTGGCCGACTGCAGCGGCCTGGCGCTGGCGCCCGGCGTGCCGCTCACCCATCCGGCCCCGCATGACGTGGTGGCGGCCGCGGCGCGGGCCGGGATTCCGGTGATCGGCGATATCGAATTGCTGCTGCGCGAATTGCAGCCGCCGCAGAACGGCATCGGCATCTGCGGCATCACCGGCACCAACGGCAAGTCGACCACCTCGGCGCTGCTGGCGCATGTGCTGCAGCAGGCCGGCCGCAGGACGGCGCTCGGCGGCAATATCGGCACGCCCGCGCTCGATCTGCCGCGCTTCGGCCCGGACGACAGCGGCATCTACGTGCTGGAGATGTCATCCTTCCAGATCGACCTCACGCCGGGCTGGCGGGCGACCACCGCCATCCTGCTCAACATCACCCCCGACCATCTCGACCGCCATGGCGACATCGAGAATTATGCCGCGATCAAGGCGCGCATCTTCGCGGGCCAGGGCGCGGGCGATACCGCGATCATCGGCGTCGATGACGAGCATTGCCGCCGCATCCACGATCAGCTTGTAGCCGGGCAGAGCGGCCGCCGCATCGTGCCGGTGTCGATCGAGCGCAGGCTGGAAGAAGGCATCAGCGCCATCGGCGGCATGCTCTACGAGAACGGCCGCGAAGTCTTCGCGCTGGATTTCGTGAACCTGCCTGGCGCCCACAATGGCCAGAATATCGCCTGCGCCTATGCCGCCGCCCGCGCTGCCGGTCTGGATGCCGAGGCGATCCGCGCCGGCATCGCCAGCTTCCCGGGGCTGAAGCATCGGCTGCAGCGCGTCGGCATGATCGGCGGCATTCCCTGCATCAACGATTCCAAGGCGACCAATGCCGATTCCACCGCCAGGGCGCTGGCCTCCTTCGAGACGATCTACTGGATCGCCGGTGGCAAGCCGAAGGAGGGCGGCATCGAAAGTCTGCGGCCGTTCTTCTCGCGCATCTACCATGCCAGCCTGATCGGCGAGGCGGCGCCGGCCTTTGCTGCGACCCTGGGCGACGCCGTATCGCATACGCTTTGCGGCACCCTGGATCGCGCCCTGGACGACGCGCTGGACGCCGCCTGCCGCGACGGCGTCAAGGGTGCCGTCGTGCTGCTGTCGCCGGCCTGCGCCTCCTACGACCAGTTCAGGAGCTTTGAACATCGCGGCGATGCCTTCATCGCGCTGGTGAATGAGCGCAGCGGAGAGAAGGGCGCGGCGGCATGATCACGTTTTCCCGCACCGATACCTCGATACTCGGCCGCTGGTGGTGGACCGTCGACCGCTGGCTGCTGATCGCCATCGCCGTGCTGATCGCCATCGGAACCGTGCTGACCCTGGCCGCGTCGCCGGCGGTCGCGCATCGCATCGGCCTGTCCAATTTTCATTTCGTGCAGCGCCAGCTGATCTTCCTGTTTCCGGCGCTGCTGATCATGATCGGCACTTCGCTGCTCGATCCGGTCGGCGTGCGGCGCATCGCCACTGTGGTCTTCCTCGGCTCGCTGGTCGGCATGGGGCTGACCTTCGCGATCGGCTTCGAAGTGAAGGGCGCGCATCGCTGGATCTCGTTCGGCGGTCTGTCGCTGCAGCCGTCCGAATTCGTCAAGCCGGCGTTCGCCGTCGTCGCCGCCTGGCTGTTCGCCGAATGGCGCAAGGGGACCGGCTTTCCCGGCTGGGCGATCTCGACCGGCCTCTGTGCGCTGGTCATCGCCATCCTGCTGCTGCAGCCCGATCTCGGCATGGCCGTCGTGGTCTGCGCCGTCTGGCTGGCGCAGTTCTTCATCGCGGGCCTGCCGATCGTGCTGGTGCTGGCGCTCGGCGCGCTCGGGCTGGCCGGCATCTTCGGCGCATATCTGGTCTTCCCGCATGTCGCCAGCCGCATCGACCGCTTCCTCGATCCGGCCAACAAGGAGAATTACCAGATCGACCGCGCGATGGAGGCCTTCTCCGCCGGCGGCATCTGGGGGCGCGGTCCGGGCGAGGGCTCGGTGAAGAGCGTGCTGCCCGATGCCCATACCGATTTCATCTTCGCCGTCGCCGGCGAGGAATTCGGCCTGCTGGTCTGCCTGCTGATCGTCGGCGTGTTCGCCTTCGTCGTGCTGCGCTGCCTGTCGCGCCTGATGACCGAGAGCAACCTGTTCGTGCTGCTCGCCGCCGCCGGACTGACCACGCAGTTCGGCCTGCAGGCGCTGATCAATATCGGCGTCAACCTGCATCTGCTGCCGACCAAGGGCATGACGCTGCCGTTCATCTCCTATGGCGGCTCGTCGCTGCTGGCGCTTGCCTTCGCCATGGGCATGCTGCTGGCGCTGACCCGCTGGCGTCCCGATCAGCAGGGAGGCACGCGATGACGGGCGACAATCCGATCCTGCTCGCGGCCGGCGGCACCGGCGGCCATGTCTTCCCGGCGGAAGCCCTGGCGGCCGAGCTGCTGCGCCGCGGCCATCGCGTCGGCCTCGTCACCGATACGCGCGGCAAGGGGTTCGGCCAGAACCTGCCGGACCTGCCGCTGTACCGGATTCCCGCCGGTACGCCGAGCGGCCGCTCGCTCGGCGGCAAGCTGCTGGCCGCCCTCGAGATCGCGCGCGGCGTTCTGGCGGCAACCAACCTGCTCGGCCTCACCCGTCCGGCCGCCGTGGTCGGCTTCGGCGGCTATCCGGCCCTGCCGCTGCTGCTGGCCGCCAGAATGAAGCGCGTGCCGGTGCTGATCCATGAGCAGAATGCCGTGCTCGGCCGCGTCAACCGCCTGATCGCCGGCCGCGCCGACCGCATTGCCACCTCGTTTCCGGTGACGCGCTTCCTGCCGGCGCAGACCCCTGCCACCGTCACCGGCAATCCGGTGCGCCCCGCCATCCTTGCCGCCGCCGACCGCCCCTATGAAGCGCCGCATGGGGCGATCACGCTGCTGGTCATGGGCGGCAGCCAGGGTGCCCGCGTGCTGTCGGATATCGTGCCGGCCGCGCTGGCCGCTTTGCCGCAGGAGATCAGGCGCCGCCTGAAGGTGCAGCAGCAATGCCGGCCGGAAGACCTGGAACGGGTGCGCGCGGCCTATACCCAGGCGGGCATCCAGGCCGAAACTGCAGGCTTCTTCGGCGACGTGGCCGAACGTCTCGCCGCGGCGCATCTGGTGGTCAGCCGCTCGGGCGCCAGCAGCGCCGCGGAGATCGCGGCGATTGGCCGGCCCGCTTTGCTGGTGCCCTACGCCCATGCCATGGACGATCACCAGACCGCGAATGCCCAGGCGCTGGCCCAGGCCGGCGGCGCGGTGGTGATCGCGCAGGACAAGTTCACCACCGAGCGCGCGACGACCGCCTTCAGCGACCTGCTCAGCGATCCTGCCGAGCTCGCGCGCATGGCCTCGGCGGCGCGCAGCGTCGGCCGCCCGCTGGCGGCCCAGGCGCTGGCCGACCTGGTCGAGCGCGTCGTCGCCGAGCGCCGCAGCGCCACTGCCACGGGCGCCAGGCCGTCCCCGGACAACACTTCAGTGAAAAGGATTGCGGCATGAGAGCGTTGCCGCTCGATATCGGTATCATCCATTTCGTCGGCATCGGCGGCATCGGCATGTCGGGCATTGCCGAGGTGATGCACAATCTGGGTTACCAGGTGCAGGGCTCAGACCTGTCGGCGAATTACAACGTCAAGCGCCTGCGCGATCTCGGCATCACGGTGTTCGAGGGCCATCGCGAGGAGAATGTCGCCGCCGCCGAGGTGCTGGTGATCTCGTCGGCCGTCAAGCCCGAGAATCCGGAAGTGAAGGCCGCACGCGCGCGCCTGATCCCGGTGGTACGCCGCGCCGAGATGCTGGGCGAGCTGATGCGCCTGAAATGGGCCATCGCCATTGCCGGGACGCATGGCAAGACGACGACCACCTCGCTGGTCGCGGCCCTGCTGGAGGCCGCCGGCGTCGATCCCACCGTGATCAACGGCGGCATCATCAACGCCTATGGCACCAATGCCCGGCTGGGCGCCGGTGAGTGGATGGTGGTGGAAGCCGACGAGAGCGACGGCACGTTTCTCAAGCTGCCGGCGACGATTGCCGTCGTCACCAACATCGACCCCGAGCATCTCGATCATTACGGCTCCTTCGACAAGGTCCGCGAGGGCTTCAAGCAGTTCGTCGAAAACACGCCCTTCTACGGTTTCGCCACGCTCTGCATCGACCATCCGGAAGTGCAGGCGATGATCGGCCGCATCACCGACCGCCGCATCGTCACCTATGGCTTCTCGCCGCAGGCCGATGTGCGCGCGGTCAATGTCGGCTTCGACAATCGCGGCGCCCATTACGACATCCAGATCACCGACCGCGTGCGCGGCGAAGGCGAGACCATCACCGGCGTGCATCTGCCGATGTTCGGCCGCCACAATGTCCAGAATTCCCTGGTCGTGGCGGCGATCGCCCGCGAGATGGGCTTCGATGCCGACGTGGTGCGCCGGGCGCTGGGTGGCTTCAAGGGCGTGAAGCGCCGCTTCACCATCACCGGCGAGGCCAATGGTGTCACCGTGGTGGACGATTACGGCCATCATCCGGTCGAGATCTCCGCCGTGCTGGCGGCGGCGCGGCTGGCCGTGGGCGAAAATCCCGAGGCCAAGGTGATCGCGGTGGTGCAGCCGCATCGCTATACCCGCCTGCGCGATCTGTTCGAGGATTTCTGCTCCTGCTTCAACGATGCCGACAAGGTGATCGTCGCCGATGTCTATGCCGCGGGCGAGGCGCCGATCCAGGGCGTCGATCGCGATGCGCTGGTGCAGGGATTGCGCGAGCGCGGCCATCGCAGCGTGCTGCCGCTCACCGGGCCCGAGCGGCTGGCGGCGATGATCAGGGCCGAGGCGGCACCCGGCGACCTGGTCGTCTGCCTCGGCGCCGGCAGCATCACGACCTGGGCCAATGCGCTGCCCGGCGAGTTGCAGGCCCTGCAGGCCAAGGGTGCGGCATGATGGCGGCGGCGCAGTTTCCGCAGCAGGACCTGATCGCGCGGCTGCCGCCCGTGCGCGGCCGGCTGTCGGCCGATGCGCCGCTGGCCGACATCACCTGGTTCCGCGCCGGCGGGCCGGCCGAAGTGATGTTCCGCCCCGCCGACCGCGAGGACCTGATCGCCTTCCTGCGCGAGAAGCCGAAGGACGTGCCGGTCACCGTGCTCGGCGTCGGCTCCAATACCCTGGTGCGCGATGGCGGCGTGGCGGGCGTCGTGGTCCGTCTCGGCCGCGGCTTCGTCGAGATCGCCGCAACCGGCGATGAGGTGGAGGCCGGCGCCGGCGCACTGGATGTCAATGTCGCCACCGTGGCACAGCAGGCCGGCATTGCCGGATTGGAATTCCTGCGCGGCATCCCTGGCACCGTCGGCGGCGGCCTGCGCATGAATGCCGGCGCCTACGGCACCGAGTTCAAGGATGTGCTGCTCTGGGCCGAGGCGCTGGACGAGCGGGGCAACCTGCATCGCCTGCCGTCCGCCGAGATGAAATTCGGCTATCGCCATTGCGGCATTCCCGAAACCTGGATTTTCCTGGCCGCGCGGCTGAAGGGCAGGGCGGGCGATCCGGTCGCCATCCGGACCCGCATGGACGAGATCCAGGCGGCCCGCGAGGAGAGCCAGCCGATCCGCTCGCGCACCGGCGGATCCACCTTCGCCAATCCGGAAGGCCACAAGGCCTGGCAGCTGGTCGACGCCGCCGGCTGCCGCGGCCTGGTCGTCGGCGACGCGCAGGTCTCCGAGCAGCATTGCAATTTCCTGATCAACCGGGGGAACGCCACCGCCGCCGATCTCGAGACCCTGGGCGAGACCGTGCGCGAGCGCGTGAAGGCTCAGAGCGGCATCGAGCTACGCTGGGAGATCAGGCGGATCGGCACCAGGCGGGAGGACGGGCATGGCTAAGCCGCATGTCGCCGTCCTGATGGGCGGCTGGTCTTCGGAGCGCGAGGTATCGCTGACCTCGGGCCGCGCCGTCGCCAAGGCCTTGCGCGAGGACGGCTTCAAGGTCAGCGAGATCGATGTCGGCCGCGACCTGGCCGAGCGGCTGGCGGCGCTGAAGCCCGATGTCGCCTTCAACGCGCTGCATGGGCCGTTCGGCGAGGACGGCACAGTGCAGGGCCTGCTCGAACTGCTCGGCATTCCCTATACCCATTCCGGCGTGCTGGCCTCGGCGCTGGCAATGAACAAGCCGATGGCCAAGGATGTCTGGCGCAATCACGGCCTGCCGATGGCGGAAGGCAAGGTGGTGCATCGCAGCGCCTTCGGCAAAGGCCCGGTGATGGCGCATCCCTACGTGATCAAGCCGCTGAACGAAGGCTCCTCGGTCGGCGTGCATATCGTCATGAGCGGCGATAATTACCAGCCGCAGGACGATGCCAGCTGGCATTTCGGAGAGCATGTGCTGGTCGAGCGCTACATTCCCGGCCGCGAGATCCAGGTCGCCGTGATGGGCGAGCGCGTGCTCGGTGCCATCGAGATCAGGGCGCATGGCAAGTTCTACGACTACGAAGCCAAATATACCGACGGCAAGGCGACGCATCTGATGCCGGCGCCCTTGGCGCGGCCGGCCTATGACGAGATCTGCGCGCTGGCGCTGAAGGCGCATGCCACGCTCGGCTGCCGCGGGGTGACGCGCTCGGACTGGCGCTATGACGACACCGCGGGCGAGCCGGGCAAATTCTACCTGCTCGAGATCAACACCCAGCCGGGCATGACCCCGCTGTCGCTGGTGCCCGAGATCGCCGCTCATGGCGGCATCTCGTTCACCGAGCTGGTGCGCTGGATGGTGGAGGATGCGTCATGCGCTCGCTAGTCGTGCTGCCCGATGACCGCCCCTGCGCCCCCTGCGCGCCGGTGCTGCCGCCCGCGCGCCCGAAAGGCTATTGCCGGCCGCTGCCGCCGGCGCGCCGCAAGCCGCGTTCGGTCTGGTGGCGGCGGGTGCGGGTTGGCGCCCTGGCGCTGCTGCTCGCCGGCCTGGTCGGCGGCGGCACCTATGCCTGGTTCCGCACCGATCTGCCGGCGCAGGCCCGCATCGCCATGCAGGATATCCTGGGCGAGGCCGGCGCCAGCGTCGAGCTCAGGCTCGGCGAGGTGAATCTGCGCGGCCGCGTGAATGCGCCGCTGGAGGCGCTGGCCGAGGCGGTCGGCGTCAAGCGCGGCGATCCCATCCTGTCGCTCGACCTCGACATGGTGCGTCGCGACGTGGAGAGCATCGGCTGGGTGAAGCAGGCGACCGTGTGGCGCCAGCTGCCCGACACCCTGCATATCGAGATCGTCGAGCGCGAGCCCTTCGCGCGCTGGCAGATCGACGGCCGCGTCTACCTGATCGACCAGGACGGCAAGATTCTGGAAGAGGGCGACCGCCCGGAATTCGCGCATCACCTGCTGCTGGTCGGCGCCGGCGCCTCCGACAAGGCGCGCGACCTGGTGACGATGCTGCAGAGCAATCCGGTGCTGGCGCAGCGCGTGGTCTATGCCACCCGCGTGCGCAGCCGCCGCTGGGACATCGCCTTCGACAACGGCGTGGTCGCCCGCCTGCCGGAGGAGAATCCGGAACAGGCCTGGGCGCGCCTGATCGCGCTGGAGGGCAGCCACGGGCTGCTGCGGCGTGACATCGAGATCGTCGACCTGCGCCAGGAAGACCGGCTCACCGTGCGGCTCAACCCGGAAGCGGAACGGCCTGTCCCGGTGGCGGCGCCGGCCAGGAAGACAGGCAAGCGGACATGACAAGACAGGTTGCTGTGAAAAAGAAGGGCCAGTGCATCGGCCAGAAAAGGCAGGGGAAGTAAGCCATGGCGGTATCGCGCAATGGATTGATCGCCACCCTGGACGTCGGCTCGTCCAAGGTGTGCTGTTTCATCGCCCGGGCGGATAACGGAACGCTGCGGGTGATCGGTATCGGGCATCAGCTGTCGCGCGGCCTGCGCAACGGCAACGTGGTCGACATGGATCAGGCCGAACAGTCGATCCGCGCCGCGGTCGAGACGGCCGAGCGGATGTGCGGCGAGACGATCCGCGACGTCTTCATCAGCATCAGCGCCGGCAACCCGCAATCGCATACGGTGGGCGTCGAGGTCGCCATCGACGGCCACGAGGTCACCGACCACGATGTGGGCCTGGTGCTCGATCACGGCCGGCGCCACCAGACGCCGAGCGACCGCGAGATCATCCATTCGATCCCGGTCGGCTACACCATCGACGGCTCGCGCGGCATCAAGGACCCGCGCGGCATGGCCTGCGAGCGGCTCGGCGTCAACATGCATGTGATCACCGCCGGTTCCGGCCCGCTGCGCAATCTCGCCACCTGCGTCGCCCGCGGCCATCTCAGGATCTCCGGCCGCGTCGTCGCGCCGTTTGCCGCGGGCCTCGCCTGCCTGGTCGAGGACGAGATGGATCTCGGCGTGACCCTGATCGACATGGGTGGCGGCACCACCAGCCTGGCGGTCTTCTACGACGGCCAGCTGGTCCATGCCGATGTCGTGCCGCTGGGCGGCGGCCATATCACCAACGACATCGCCCGCGGCCTTTCCACGCCGCTGGCCCATGCCGAACGGCTGAAGACGCTCTACGGCACGGTGCTGCCGAGCCCGTCGGACGACAACGAGACCATCGATGTGCCGCAGGTAGGCGAGACCGACGAACATGCCCATAACCAGGTGCCGCGCTCGATCCTCACCGGCATCATCAAGCCGCGGGTCGAGGAGACGCTGGAGCAGGTCCGCGAGCGACTCACCCAGTCGGGACTCGAGAAGCTGGCCGGCCGGCGAGTCGTGCTCACCGGCGGCGCCAGCCAGTTGCAGGGCGTGCGCGAGCTTTCCGCGCGCATCCTCGACAAGCAGGTCCGTCTGGGCCGTCCCATTCGCGTGGGCGGCCTGGCCGAGGCAACCGGCGGTCCGGCCTTCTCGGCCTGCGCCGGTCTTCTCTCCTACGCGCAGCAGCAGGCGGCCGAGCGCAGCATCCGCCTGCCCGAACCCGAACCCGCACCCAGCGGCGCGATCTCACGAATCGGCCGCTGGCTGCGCACCAATTTCTGATCGCATGGCAACGACGATGTTCAAAACAATCAGCATCCATGCGGTCCCACGAATGTCGCTTGCATCGCGCGGCGACTTTGTTCATTGCATCGGTTAACCCTGGAGGAGAACATGGGTATCAATCTCAGCATGCCGACCACGCGGGAACTGAAGCCTCGCATCGTCGTCTTCGGCGTCGGCGGCGCCGGCGGCAACGCGGTCAACAACATGATCAATGCCCAGCTGGAAGGCGTTGACTTCGTCGCCGCGAATACCGACGCCCAGGCGATCAACATGTCGCTGACCGAGCGGCGCATCCAGCTCGGCGTCACGCTGACCCAGGGGCTGGGCTGCGGCGCCAAGCCCGATGTCGGCCGGGCGGCGGCGGAAGAGTCGATCGAGCAGATCATGGAGCACCTGCAGGGCTGCCACATGGCCTTCGTGGCCGCCGGCATGGGCGGCGGCACCGGCACCGGCGCGGC
>CAYSCA010000121.1:0-9820 GCA_964429465.1 uncultured Rhodospirillaceae bacterium | reverse complement strand
AGGCTTCAGCGCCACGACCAGCTGCGCGGTCGAGCAGTTCGGATTGGCGATGATGCCCTTTTTTGTATAGCCGGCCAGCGCATCGGCATTCACTTCCGGCACGACCAGCGGCACGTCGGGATCCATGCGCCACTGGCTGGAATTGTCGATCACCACCGCGCCCTGGGCGGCGACCTTCGGCGCCCATTCCTTCGAGGTGGCGCCGCCGGCCGAGAACAGGGCGATGTCGGTGCCGCGGAAATCGTAATCGTCGAGCGCCTTCACCTTGATCTTCTGGTCGCCGAAATGGGCGTCCCGGCCGACCGAGCGGCGGGAGGCCAGGGCAACGACCTCGGAGACCGGGAACCTGCGTTCATGGAGGATATTGAGCATTTCGCGGCCCACCACACCGGTGGCGCCGACGACAGCGACCTTGTACGCCATCTGAAGCCTTCTTTCTCTCGTCCGGCAGGTCGACACCCGGCGGACATCAGTGACACGAGACGAATGTTGGTGCCCGGCAGGTCGACACCCGGCAGGCGAGGCGGAAATTAGGACCGGATTTCCGGGCTGGCAAGCGGCAAATTGTCCCTCTCGGCCGTCGGCGCAATGCGCTGGTGGCTCGTAAGGCTATGGTTTCCGGGCGTTTTCGGACGACAGCCGGTCCGGGGCGGCGCGCAGCAGCGCCTCCGCCCGGTCCGTCATGCGGCCGAGGATGGCGGCAGCGGGTTCGACCGCGCGCACCAGGTCCACCGCCTCTCCGACGATCACCACCGCCGTCCCGGTATCGCCCGCTGCGGCAGCCTCGGCATAGCGCTCCTTCTCGCGGTTGCTGCGCCGCAATTCCTGCAGGTTGCCCTTCCAGCGTTCGCTGAAGCTGTTGCGCAGGGCGCGCAGGTTCCAGTTCGACGGCCAGTCGATGCCGCGCGCGATGTCGAACACGGCGCCGCGCTCGGTCTGGTCGCCATTCGCGGCCACCGCCGCCTCCTTGGCCCTGGGATGCGACAATGCTTCCGCCGCGGCGTAGAAAACGGTGCCGCAGACCACGCCGGCCGCGCCCAGCATCAGGGCGGCGGCCAGCCCGCGGCCGTCGGCGATGCCGCCCGCGGCCAGCACCGGCAGGTCCGGCAATGCGTCCACCACGGCCGGCACCAGCGGCAGCGTCGCCCGGCTGGCGCCATGGCCGCCCGCCTCGGTGCCCTGCGCCACGATCACATCGGCCCCTTCGGCGGCAGCGATGCGCGCCTGCTCCAGCGTCTGGATCTGCGCGATCAGCGGCACGCCGCGCGCCTTGATCTTTGCGGCAAAGGGCTGCAGGTCGCCGAAGGAGAGGAATACGCATTTCAGCGGCCGCTCGAGCGCGACATCCAGCACATCGGGATTGCCGGCGAGCGACCAGGTAATGAAGCCGATGCCGATCTCCGCATCGCCGGCGGCCTCCAGCTCGCGCGCGATCCAGTCGCGGTTGCAATAGCCGCCGCCGATGATGCCGAGGCCGCCGGCGCGGCTGACCGCTGCCGCCAGGGCGCCGCCGCTGACATTGCCCATCGGCGCGAGCGCCACCGGATGACGCAGGCCGAAGCGGGTGGTGAAGGCTGTGGCGATCGGCATGGTCACTCCGTCAGGTCGTAATGGAAGACCTTGGCGATGATCTGCCAGCGGCCGTCGATGAAGATGAAAGTGAGAAGGTCGGTGAAGAATTTCGGCCCGATGGCGCATTCCACGCGGGCCAGCGCCATCACCGGGCCGGCGAATTCGATCGCGACAATGCGGTCCCGCCGGGGCTCGTTGCGGCTGGCCGGCGATTCCCGCTTCGCGACCACGGCGAAATAGGCCGGCATGTCGAGCTGCAGCAGGCTGCCATCGGTGGCGCAGTTATAGGTCGCCTGCGGGTGGAAGACGCGCTGCAGCCGGCCGACATCGCTGTAGTAAAGGCCGTCGAAATACTCGGTCAGCACGGCGGCCAGCGCCGCGTAATCGGCGCCATGGACGGCCTGGTCGGCGGGCATGGCTGGGGCTGCGCTCATGGTCTCTCCTCCCGGTAGGTGCCAGGGCCAATTATGGCGGGCATCGGCGGGGGAAAGTAGGCACGGAATGGTGACCGGCCGTGCGGCGGCCGCTTGCCTGACGCTGCGGCAGCGGCCTTATTCTTTCCGGATCATCAGGGAGGGCTTGCGCCATGACCGGCATCATCCTGCACCAATACGGCACCTCGCCGTTTTCCGAGAAGGTGCGCGTCGCCTTCGGCATCAAGCGGCTGGCCTGGCAGGCGGTCGAGATTCCGGTGATGATGCCCAAGCCCGACCTGATGCCGCTGACCGGCGGCTACCGCAAGACGCCGGTGATGCAGATCGGTGCCGACATCTACTGCGACACCCAGGTGATCCTGCGCGAGCTGGAGCGGCGGCACCCGGAGCCGACGCTGTTTCCCGGTCTCGCCAGAGGCCTGGCCGAAGGCACCGCCTTCTGGGCCGACCACCAGGTGTTCGGCGCCTCGGCCGCCGTCTTCTTCGGCCTGATGGCGGAGAAATTTCCCGACGAATTCCTCGAGGACCGCGCCCGGTTTTCCGGCCGGCCGGTCGACCGCGCCAAGGTGAAGCAGCAGGCCGCGATGATGTCGGGCGTGCTGCGGGCGCACTTGAGCTGGGTCGAAGAAGCGCTCGGTGATGGCCGCAAATTCCTCTACGGCGACGCACCGAGCCTCGCCGATCTCGCCGTCTATCACTGCGTCTGGTTCGTGCGCGACCGGGCGAAGGCGCAGGACATTGCCGATTACGCTGCGCTCAACGCATGGGCCGACCGCATGAAGGCCTTCGGCCATGGCGCGAAGACGGCGCTGGAGGCCAAGGCCGCGCTGGAGATCGCGAAGATTGCCGAGCCGGAACCGGCCTCCGGCATCGTGGCGAACAGCCTTGGCCTGAGCGAGGGGTCGCTGGTGCGCGTAATGCCCGATGATACCGGCCGCGATCCGGTGATCGGCGAACTGGTCCGGCTGGAGGCGCAGAGCGTCACCATCCGCCGCGAGGCGCCCGAGGTCGGCCGCGTGCATGTGCATTTCCCGCGCGCCGGCTTCATCCTCGTGCCGCACAAGGGGTAGACGATGAAGCGCATCGAATTCTTCTACGACGTCTCGAGTCCCTGGACGTATCTCGCCTTCGCTAATATCCAGCCGCTGGCCAGGGAAGAGGGCGCGGAGATCACCTGGCGGCCGTTCCTGGTCGGCGGCGTGTTCAACAGCGTCAACCCCAGCGTCTACCAGCAGCGCGAGACGCCGGTGCCGGCCAAGGCGGCCTACATGCTGAAGGACCTGCAGGACTGGGCGCGGCAGGCGGGACTGAAGATCACCTTTCCGCCAACGGTGTTTCCGGTCAATTCCGTGAAGGCCTTGCGCGGCTGCCTCTGGGCGAAGGACCAGGGGAAGGAGCTACAGCTCGCGACCGCCTGTTTTGAGCTCTACTGGAGCGAGGGCCGCGATATCAGCCAGGACGACGTGCTGCTGGAAGCCGCAAGCCGCGCCGGGCTGGATGGCGCGGCCATGCTGCAGGCCGTCAACGATCCGGCGCTCAAGGCGCAGCTGAAGGCCAATACCGACGAGGTGATCGCGCGCGGCGGCTTCGGCTCGCCGACCATCTTCGTCAACGGCAGCGACATGTATTTCGGCAATGACCGCCTGCCGCTGGTGCGCGCGGCGCTCAGGAAGGCGTAATCAGGCGCGCCTGATCAGGCCCGGCGCCGAAGTCCACAGCGCCTGCAGGCCGAAGCCGAGGAAGATCACGCCGGAAATGCGCGTGACCCAGAGTTCGTGGCGGCGATAGAGCCGGCGCACCGGCGCGGCGCCGATCACGTAGAGCAGGAGCGCGTCCCCGATGATGAAGCCGGCGCAGGCAGCCAGCAGCAGGGGTGGCAGGCTGGCCCAGGTCAGCTGCGCCGATTGCGCCGCCAGCAAAGCGGTGAACATGGCGACCGCCACGGCATAGCTTTTCGGGTTGGTCAGGCCGAAGGCGAGGCCGCGGCGCAGTGGGTGCGCGATCTGCGTATTGAGGCTGCCATCGTGGCTGCGCTTGAGCGTGACGGCGCGCCAGCCGAGCAGCAGCAGGTAGCAGCCGCAGATCACGCCGAGCAGGTCGAAGACGAAGGTCCCCAGGCTGGCCGAACCGATGATCGCGATAAGCGCCAGCGCGCCCCAGATGATGTCGCCGGCGAAATGCCCGGCCAGGAAGCTGAGGCCGGCGCGGCGCCCCTGGCCCGCGCCGATGCCGAGCAGGGCGAGAAAGGCGGGGCCGGGCGTCAGCGTATAGGCGGCGCCGGCAAAGGCGGCGGCAAGGTAGAGGGCGATGTCCATCGCGGATAAGCTTAAATCGATGCAGGCCGTCATTGCGACTCTCAAGTTCGATCCCGCTGCCGCCGCCTGGCTGGCGGCGGTCCGCGCCGCCCATGACCCGCTGCAGGACCGAATCGGGCCGCATGTGACGCTGATGTTTCCGGCCGAGATTGCCAAGCCGGACCGCCTGCATCACCGGCTGGCGAAGCTGGCGGCCGCAACGCCGGCCTTTGACATTGCCTTCGACCGGCTGGACCGGATGGAGGATCCGCATCAGCCGAAATACCGCTTCCTCAATGCGCTGCTGGCCGATACGGCAAGCGCCGCGAGACTGGATGCGCTGCATCGTGCAATCACCGGCTCCGAAACAGCGTACCAGCCGCATCTGACCATCAGCCGCTTCGGCGCGGTCTACTGCGCCAGGGCGCTGGAACGGCAGCTCGGAAAGCTCGGTCCGCCGCTGCGCGGGCGCGTCGCGGCGATCGACCTGCTGCGCTTCGACCATGGCGCGATCCGGCAGGAGGCGCGCTTTGCGCTGGGCGGATGAATCCGCGATGCTGGCATCCTGACGCTGCAGGGAAGGCCGGTCGTGGATTCTGCAATCGCCGTCATCGCCGGTGCCATCGCCATCGGCGCGATCAGTCCGGGGCCGAGCTTCGTGCTGGTGCTGCGCACCTCGATTGCGCTGTCAAGGCGCGACGGTCTAGCCAACAGACTGCTCCTTGGAAAAGATAAAGTTGGTCTCGTATCTGCGGATCGGGAGGCCTTCGAGGCGGTCGTCAAGCAAATTGCAGTTAGAGGGCCAGATGTGCCGCGGAGAAGGAGTGCACGTCTTCAAGCAGGTCAAACTACGCGCGGCTTCAAGCAATGGTAAAGGAGCAAGGCCCTGCAGTAGGCGAGACATGCGTTCGCGCTTAGATAATGGCAAAGGTGAGAGACAGAAGTAAGATACTGATTAATATAGTGTATTAAGAAATTGCAGCCAAAAATTCGCCTCTTGAATTACCATAGATTCCATACCAATTTTAGTATAAATATACCAATATTGGTATGAGCATACCAAAAGTAGGATGACAATGTCGCTGATGGATGGATTGCTATCGACGAGCCAGCAAAGGCTGCTGGCAGTGCTATTGCTGACCCCGGACCGTTCTCACAGCCTCTCAGAACTTATCAAAAAAGCTGGCGGCGGCCGTGGCGCCGTACAACATCAACTCGAAGCGCTGCTCAAGACCAAGCTGGTCACTGATAAACGGATCGGCAATCAGCGGCATTTCCAGGTCAATAGGGAATTCCCCCTTTACCCAGAACTACGATCAATATCACTCAAAACATTCGGCTTGGCCGATCGCGTGCGGGATGCTTTGAAGCCTCTTGAGGATAGGATTGGGGCTGCATTCATTTTTGGATCCGTTGCCAAAAACCAAGATCACGCAGGCAGCGATATAGACCTGATGGTTATCGGAGAGGTCAGTATCTTCGATACCACCCGTGTGCTTGAGCCAGTTGAGAAATCGCTCGGCCGTTCATTTCACATAAACATGTATGACGAAGACGAGTGGCAATCTTTAAGAAACTCGCCCACAGCAGTCTCGATTCTGAAGGAACCCAAAATTATGCTGATTGGCGATGAACACTCGCTCTGAAAACATCGAGAACCTTCTAAAAATCGGGCAATTGAAAGAGGCCGCTCGCGATGATGCACTTTTGCGTGGCCACTTAGAAATGGCACGTGTGTATCAAAGGGACGCTACTATCGAGCAATCATCGGTCCCTACGCGCTTTACCGCCGCCTATGAAGGGATCCACCAACTTTGTATAGCGACTCTGTTGCACTTCGGCGTACGTGCCGATGGCAATGGCCACCGCAGTGCAGCGCTGCAACTGGCATTCAAAGAACTGAATATTGACGCTGGGTTGCCAGGCGCGACTGCGGTCATGATCAAGCTACACAAACTCAGGAATGAAACGACGTATTTGAAACCCCAGCCTCCTGCATCCGAGAAGGATCTTGCTGGCGCGGTTCAGCTGCTCGATCTTGTATTGTCGGAATTTCGGGAACTTACAGGAATTTAGCGCCATAGTGGCACCGGACTGAGTTCAAATTGCTGCCGAGCCGCATATCACGAGCGGTGAGTAGACCAGACTTACGATATGTAAGGTGCAGCACCCCGCCTGTACTCCGTAAATAAAACACCGTGTCTGTGGCAGATTAACTAAAGCGGGAATTTGGAGTCGACTTCTGCAGCCGCCGTTCAATCTGCCGAATGTGGATTAGCCGACACATGCTACACCACCCATCTCGCTTTGCTACAGAATGCTGCTACAGCGCAGACAGCACCTTGTTTTCACCTACTTGATTTCATTGTTATTTTAGGCGTTGGAAGAGGCCTGATCCATCTCGCCGGGATGATCTGGCGCGGCGCCGGACAGCCGGTGGCGATGGATCCCGCGGCCGGCCGGCGGCGCGGCATCGGACGCTCCTTCTGCACGGCGCTGGCGACGCAGATCAGCAACCCGAGGCGATCGTCGTCTATACCGGCGTCTTTGCCGCGCTGATGCCGGCCGCGCCGGAATCATGGTTCTTTGCCGCCGTGCCGCTCGTCGTGCTCGGCATCGAGGCAGGCTGGTACATGCTGGTCGCGCTGGCTTTCTCGGCCGAGCATCCGCGCCGCCTGTATCTGCGGGCGAAGCGGTGGATCGACCGCGCCGCCGCCGCGGCGATGGGCCTGCTCGGCCTCCGCCTGCTGGGCGAGGCGGCGAAGGACGTGACCTGACCTTCAGGGATTTTCCAGCTTGTGCGCCTGGAAGGCAGGCAGGGCCTCACAACGCTCGGTCAGCCTGTACAGATTGGGATAGAGGCCGTCCGGCACCAGTTCCGGCACCATCACGCGCGCGAAGCTGATGGTCACCCCGGCAGTGATGTCCGCCATGGTGATGCGGTCGCCGAGCAGCCAGGGCGATTGCGGCCGCTGCTCCAGCGCCTTCAGGCCGCCCGCCGCCTGGCGCAGCAGATGCTGCCGCCAGGGCTCGTGCACCTTCTCGGCCGGGCGGCGGCGCAGCTCGTAGATCGCGTTCACCGCCTTGTCGAGCACGCCGCTGGCGACCGCCATCAGCTGCAGGCAGTCGCGCCGCGCCTTGCCATGCGGCGGGATCAGGCTTTTCGCCGGGCCGACCAGTTCCATCAGGTAGTCGAGGATCGCGCCGGATTCGATCAGCCGCTCGCCGTCATCGAGCTGCAGCACCGGCACGCGGCCGACCGGGTTGAGCTCCAGCCCGCGCTCGGGATCGGCGGTGACCGAGAGGTATTCGCGGTTATGCGGCACATCCAGCATCGTCATCGCAATCGCGACGCGGCGGGAATAGGGCGACAGGTTGCGGCCGATCAGCGTGAGCATGGGGCGGGCTCCTTCATTTGGCGTGGCAGCCTCGCCAATGCCGCGCTGCCATGCAAGCGGAAATGAAAAAGGCCGGGCTGCCCCCGGCCTTTTCTATGCGGTGATGTTTATTGCATCGGGACAATCGGCTCAGGCGGCCAGCTTGTCGAGTTCCCGGAGCAGCGCATCGCCCATGCCGCTGGTGCCCACCTTGGTGGTGCCGCCCAGCAGGTCGGCGGTGCGCACGCCGGCGCGCAGCACATTCTCGGCCGCCTTGTCGATCAGGTCGGCATCCTCGCCGAGATCGAAGGCATAGCGCAAAGCCATCGAGAAGCTCTGGATGGTGGCCAGCGGGTTGGCGATGCCCTTGCCGCTGATGTCGGGCGCCGAGCCGTGCACCGGCTCGAACAGCGCCATGCGGCGGCCGGTGTTCGGGTCGGCGGCGCCGAGTGACGCCGAGGGCAGCATGCCGAGCGAGCCGGTCAGCATCGCCGCCTCGTCGGAGAGAATGTCGCCGAACAGGTTGTCGGTCACCATGACGTCGAACTGCTTGGGATTGCGCACCAGCTGCATGGCGCCGTTATCGGCATACATATGCTCGAGCTGCACGTCCTTGAACTGCTCCTGGTGCAGCTTGGTGACTTCCTCGCGCCACAGCACGCCGGATTCCATCACGTTGGCCTTTTCCAAAGAGGTGACCTTGTTGTTGCGCTTCTTCGCCAGCTCGAAGGCGACCGCGGCGACGCGGCGGATTTCGCTGGTCGTATAGACCTGCGTATTGATGCCGCGGCGCTCGCCATTGGGCAGGGTCTCGATGCCGCGCGGCTGGCCGAAATAGACGCCGCCGGTGAGCTCGCGCACGATCATGATGTCGAGGCCGGCCACCAGCTCGGGCCGCAGGGTGCTGGCTTCCACCAGCGCGTCGAAGCATTTCGCCGGGCGCAGGTTGGCGAACAGGTCCATTTCCTTGCGCAGGCGCAGCAGGCCGCGCTCGGGCTTCTTGTCGAAGGACAGGTTGTCCCATTTCGGGCCGCCGACCGCGCCGAGCAGCACCACGCCGCAATCTAGCGCCGCCTGCATCGTCTTGTCGGCCAGCGGCGTGCCATGCTTGTCATAGGCGGCGCCGCCGACCAGGTCTTCCTTCACGTCGAAGGAGACATGCCGGCGCTTGTCCATCCAGTCGATCACCCGGCGCACTTCGCCCATCACCTCGGGCCCGATCCCGTCGCCGGGCAGCATCAGCATGGTACGGTTGGAAGCCATTATTTCGTTCCTTTGCTTTTTCCCTTCGTCACGCCGGCCTTGAGCCGGCATCCCATTTTTAATGGGACCCCGGGTCAAGTCCGGGGTGACGGAATATGATGTGGATGGCGTGTGCCTATCGCCCGGCTTCGGCATACAGCCAGGGCTGGCTGCCATGCTGCTTGCTCTCGAAGCCGTCGATCTTCGACTTCTTCTCCAGCGTCAGCCCGATATTGTCCAGGCCGTTCAGCAGGCAGTGTTTCTTGTGGGCGTCGATCTCGAACCGGATCACGCTGCCATCGGGGCGGCTGATCTCCTGCTTCTGCAGGTCGACGGTGATGCGGGCATTATGGCCGCTTCTCGCATCTTCCATCAGCTTGTCGACGTCTTCCTGCGGCAGCTTGATCGGCAGGATGCCGTTCTGGAAGCAGTTGTTGTAGAAGATGTCGGCGAAGCTCGGCGCGATCACGCAGCGGATGCCGTAATCCAGCAAGGCCCAGGGGGCATGCTCGCGTGACGAGCCGCAGCCGAAATTGTCGCCCGCCACCAGGATCTGCGCGCCCTTGTATTGCGGCTGGTTCATGAAGAAATCGGGCACCGGCTTGCCGTCCGGCGTCTCGCGCAGCTCGAAGAACAGGCCCTTGGCAAGGCCGGTGCGCTCCACGGTCTTCAGGAACTGCTTCGGGATGATCATGTCGGTATCGACGTTGATCATCGGCAGCGGCGCCGCGACGGCGGTCAGCGTGGTGAACTTGTCCATGATCTATCCTCTCCCGGCTCAGATGAACTGCCGGACATCGGCAAGCTTGCCGGTGACCGCGGCGGCCGCGGCCATGGCCGGGCTCATCAGATGGGTGCGGCCACGCGCGCCCTGACGGCCCTCGAAATTGCGGTTCGAGGT
>CAYSCA010000120.1:0-9824 GCA_964429465.1 uncultured Rhodospirillaceae bacterium | reverse complement strand
TCACGTCGGTGCCGCGGCGGATGCCGTCGACCAGGCTCTCGCGGCAGCCATAGAGGTTGTCGAACTTCGACTTGGTCACGCTGTCGTTGACGTTGATCGCCGGGAAGAGCAGGCGGCCTTCCTTGGCCATCACGTAGAGGCGATGCACGCCGGTGGTGGTCTCCTCGGTGACGCCCTTGATGGCGGCGCCCATCTTGGAATACCAGCCGGGCGAGCTCTTCAGCCGCTTGGCGATGGCGGCGAACAGCACTTCCTCTTCCTCATTGGTCGGCTTGGCGATCACCGAGGCGTCCTTTTCGGCCTGGATGCCGAGATGGATCAGCAGGGTGGCGTCGCCGCCATCGTCCAGGATCATGTTCGGCGTGCCGCCATCCGACCATTCGAAGATCTTGTGGGTGTAGTCCCAGTATTCGGCCAGCGACTCGCCCTTGACGGCGAAGACGGGGATGCCGGCCTTGGCGATGGCCGCGGCGGCATGGTCCTGGGTCGAATAGATGTTGCACGAGGCCCAGCGGATATCGGCGCCGAGCGCCTTCAGCGTCTCGATCAGCACGCCGGTCTGGATGGTCATATGCAGCGAGCCGGCGATGCGGGCGCCTTTCAGCGGCTGTTTTTTGCCGAATTCCTCGCGGGTGGCCATCAGACCGGGCATTTCGGTCTCGGCCATGTCGAGTTCCTTGCGGCCCCAATCGGCCAGGCCGATATCCTTGACGATGTAATCCGCGCTCATCCGCTCGCTCCAGCTGGGAAAGTCAAAACCGGGGCGCGGTATAGCAGGGGCCGGGCGGCCCTGTCCAGTATTACATAAAGAAATCTTTATATAGGAATATAGCGGCCGCTACTCGGCCTCGCCGAACTTCCCCTCCACCAGGGCGATCAGGGCCTCCAGGGCGGCCTGGGCCTCTGCCCCGGCGGCCATGATCTCGATGCTGCTGCCCTGGGTGCCGGCCAGCATCATCAGGCCCATGATCGATTCCCCGTTCACCGTCTGGCCGTCCTTGTGGACTTGGATGCGGGCTTCGGGGAAGCGGGCGACCGTCTGGACGAACTTCGCCGCCGCGCGGGCATGCAGGCCGCGCTGGTTGACGATGGTGACGCTGCGTTTGAGCGGCGCGCCGTTCTGGGCCGTGGCATCCATCAATCGGCTTCCCCGGCCAGCAGCTTGGAGGCGACGTTGATGTATTTGCGGCCGGCTTCCTGGCCGGCGGCGACGGCGGCGGCCAGATCCGACTTGCCGCGCACGCTGGCCAGCTTGATCAGCATCGGCAGGTTCACGCCGGCGATCACCTCGACGCGCGCCTGGTCCATGATCGAGATGGCAAGGTTGGAAGGCGTGCCGCCGAACATGTCGGTCAGCACGATGGTGCCCTTGCCGGCCTCGACGGCGGCCACGGCGGCCAGGATGTCCTGCCGCCGCTGCTCCATGTCGTCCTCGGGCCCGATGCAGACCGCGCGCATGTTCTGCTGCGGGCCGACCACATGCTCGGTCGCATGGATGAATTCCTCGGCCAGGCGGCCATGGGTGACAACGACGATACCGATCATGATTGGAAAACAGTCATCGGGCTGGACGGGTCCTCAGGCACGGGTCGGCTCGGCGGAAGGCAGATGCCGGTCGCGGTGGCGGATTTCGACATGTTGTCCGGCTTCGCGCAAGGCATTCCCGAGGGCTTCCGCCACCACGACGGACCGGTGGCGCCCGCCGGTGCAGCCGATCCCGATGGTAAGATAGCGCTTGCCCTCGGCGGCATAGCGGGGCAGCAGGCTGCCGACCAGGCCGGACAGCCTGTGGAAAAAGTCGGCAAAGCCCGGATCGGCGCGGACATAATCGGCGACGGCGGCGGCTTCTCCGGTCTGCGGGCGCAGGGCTTCCACATAATGCGGATTGCGCAGGAAGCGCACGTCGAACACGAGATCGGCCTCGCGCGGCAGGCCGAGCCGGTAGGAAAAAGAGACCACCATGATGCTGAGGCCGGGCTCGTCGTCGAGCGCGAACTGCGCCGACAGCGCCGGCCGCAGGTCCGGCAGCGACACGGCGGTCGTATCCAGCACCAGGTCGGCGGCGCGCTTCAGCGGCCCCATCAGGCGGCGCTCGGCGGCGATGCCGTCCGCCACCGGCCGGTCGCCGGCGAGCGGATGCCGGCGGCGCGTCGCGGTGAAGCGCTTCAGCAGCACGTCGTCGTCGCAGTCGAAGAACAGCAGCTGCACGGCAAGATCCGGGCGCTGCTTGAGCTCGGCGATCAGGTCGGCCAGCCGGTCGGGCTGGAAATCGCGGGTGCGCGTGTCGATGCCGACGGCCAGCGCGCGGCGATGCGCGCTGCCGGCCATGTCCTCGCCGGGAAAGGTGAGGCGGCGCAGCAGCGACAGCGGCAGGTTGTCGACGGCTTCGTAGCCCATATCCTCGAGCAGCTTGAGCGCCGTGGTCTTGCCGGCGCCGGAAAGGCCGCTGACCAGGACGACGCGGATCGGATCGGCTTCGCTCATGATCAGATGGGCATCGCTCAGGCGCGCCGCGCCTGCTGCAGCAATACGGGCGGCCGCGCTTCCGCCGGCTCGAACAGGCGCCCCGCGGCCGCCCGGCGCAGCGCCAGTTTCACCTTGGCCGGCGTGCTGGCGGCAAAGGCCTCTAGTGCCAGGCAGGGCAGCGCCATCTCGAGAATGGTTTCGAAGCGCGGCTCGGGCAGTCGCGGCACCGCCTCGCGCGGCACGAGATCGATGACAAGGCGCAGTGGCGTCGGCGGCGCGGCCGGCAATTCGACCGGGCCGAGGCCGCGCACTTCCAGGAGGCCGAGGATGCTGTCGGGTGCGGAAGCGACCAGCGCTGCGCCCTGACGTTGCAGGCGGGTGCGATCATCGGCGACAAGCCGGGCACCGGCATCGATCAGGCGCAAAGCGAGATCGGATTTGCCGGCGCCCGAAGGACCGCGCAGCAACACCGCTTCGCCGGCTATCGCGACGCAACTGGCGTGGATCGTCAGCATGGGCGCGCAGCCTGACGCCGGCCCCCAGCGGAGTCAATACATGCAATGATGGTTAAAGCGGCAGCCGGACGACGAAACGCGCGCCAGTCTGGCCGTCGTCGCGGTTCTCGGCATGGATGCGGCCGCCCAGCGACTGCACGATCTGCCGGGCGATCGACAGGCCGAGGCCGGAATGCAGGCCGAAGGCCTCAGACGACGGCCGTTCGCTGTAGAAGCGGTCGAAGATCGATTCCAGATTCTCGGCCGGGATGCCGGGCCCTTCATCGGCGACGCTGAACACGACATGACGCGGTTCGCGGCGTACCGAAACGGTGATCACCCCGCCGGGCGGACTGAACGAGATCGCATTGTCGATCAGGTTGCGCGCGACCTGGCCGAGCTGGCTTTCGAAGCCGGGCGCCAGATACGGCCCCGGCTCGATCAGCTTCAGCTCGATCCGCGCCGCCTGGTCCGCTTCCGGCCGCGCGGCATAGGTGTCGATCACCGAGCGCAGCATGACGGCAATGTCGATCGGCGCGGCCTCCGTGCGGGCCAGCTCCGCATCCAGCCGCGAGGCGCCGGAAATGTCGGTGATCAGACGGTCCATGCGCCGCACGTCATCCTGCATCACCTTCAGCAGGCGCTGCTGCAGCTCGGGCCGGTCGGTGCGCTCGAAGGTCTCCATCGCGCTGCGCAGGGAGGTGAGCGGGTTCTTGATCTCGTGCGAGACATCGGCGGCAAAGCGCTCGATCGCGTCCAGGCGCTGCGACAGGGCCGCGGTCATGGCGCGCAGCACGGCGGAAAGGTCGCCGATCTCATCCTCGCGGTTGGAGAAGTCGGGGATATGCAGATGCGCGATGCGGCCCTTGGCGGCCCGGATGCGCTCGGCCGCCTCGGCCAGCCGGTGCACCGGCCGCACGATCGCGCCGGCCAGGTACAGCGAGGCGAGCACGGTGAAGCCCAGCACGGCGGCGAAGACCTTCAGCACGGTCAGCCGCTCCTCGCGCACACGGGCGTCGATTTCGGCCGAGTCGACGCTGAGCATCAGGGCGCCGACCACCTTGCGCAGGCCCTGCACCGGCACCGCCGTGGTGAGCATGATGCGGCCGCCGCCGAGATCGCGCAGGCGGCTTTCCTCGTCGCCCTGCAGGGCGCGCCGCGCCTCGGGGTAGTCGTTGGCATGGGTGAAGGGCAGCTCGACGTATTTCGGCAGGTCGAGCGTCGTCATGAAGGCGGTATTGATGCTGTCGTAGATGCCGACCAGCGTGCGCTCCCACGGCGTGTCGATCTCCGGCGGCGGCAGCTGTCGCGTCACCACCCCACGGCCCGCCGCCAGCAGCAGGCGGCTATCGGCAAGCAGCTCGCCCTCGGAGCTGAACAGGCGCGCCCGCGCGCTCGATTGCGCCGAGAGCCGCCGCAGCAGCTGGCGCGCCAGCTCCGGATCGAGCGCGGGCGTGAATTCCTCCGGGCTGATCGCCGACTCGCCCAGCGCGCCGGCGATCAGGTGGGCCTCGTAGCTCAGCGAGGTCAGCCGCGTGTCGATGAGGCCGAGTCGGAACTGGTCGAGATACAGGAAGGCCAGCACCAGCGACATCGGCGCGGCCAGGTTGATCAGCAGGATGCGCCGGGTCAGCGGCGACATCAGCCGCCGTTGCGGACGGGAATCTGGCATCGCTATCTCGACGTCACGGCGGCGGCTCGGTCATCGGCGGCGCACGGGCTTACGGCGCCTGCTCCTTGAAGCGGTAGCCGACGCCGTAGAGCGTTTCGATGGCGTCGAAATCGTCGTCGACTGCCTTGAATTTCTTGCGCAGCCGCTTGATGTGGCTGTCGATCGTTCGGTCGTCGACATAGACATTGTCGTCATAGGCCGCATCCATCAGCTGGTCGCGGTTCTTCACGTGGCCGGGCCGCTGCGCCAGCGCCTCCAGCAGCAGGAACTCGGTGACGGTGAGCGTCACGTCCTGGCCGTTCCAGGTGCAGCGATGGCGCGCCGGGTCGAGCACCAAAGGCCCGCGGGTGATCAGCTTGTCGCTCGCGGTCTCCTCGGCGCCCGGCTTGTTGGCTTCGGCCCGGCGCAGCACCGCCTTGATCCGCTCGATCAGCAGGCGCTGGCTGAACGGCTTGGTGATGTAGTCGTCGGCGCCCATCTTCAGGCCCAGCACCTCGTCGATCTCCTCGTCCTTCGAGGTGAGGAAGATCACCGGCACATGGCTGACGCGGCGGAGCCGGCTCAGCGTCTCCATGCCGTCCAGCCGCGGCATCTTGATGTCGAGAATGACAAGGTCGGGCATCTGCTGTGTGAGATGCCGCAGCGCCTCGGCGCCGTCATTGTAGGTGCGGACCTTGTAGCCTTCGGCTTCCAGCGCGATGGAAACCGAGGTCAGGATGTTGCGGTCGTCATCGACCAGGGCGATGGTGGCGCTCACGGCAATATCCTTAGCTGAAGGGTCCCGGGGAATCCCGGGCACGGGGTGTGACTCAAGTCACACCTATATGGCAATGACATAGCCGATTTTCAGGGGGGCGGGCTAGGGTCTGTGGCGATGAGCCTCGCCCCGATCCTGTCCGCCGGCCCCGCCATCCTGCTGCATCTTGCCAGCACCACCATCGCGCTGGCGCTCGGCATCGTCATGCTGGTACGGCGCAAGGGCACCGTCTCGCACAGGCGGCTCGGCTGGGCCTGGGTGGTGCTGATGATCATCGCCGCCGGCAGCTCCTTTTTCATCACCGGGATCAACAAGGGCGGCTTCAGCCCGATCCACGGGCTGTCGGTCTTCACGCTTCTGATGCTGCCCTGGGCCATCTATGCGATCCGCCGCGGCAAGGTGCAGCGCCATCGCTGGACCATGATCGGGATTTTCGGCGGCGGCCTGGTGGTGGCCGGCATCTTCGCCATGCTGCCCAGCCGCCTGCTCGGCGGCATGATGTTCGGCGGCTGACGATGCAGGAAGCCAAGCCCTACCATCATACGCCGCAGGGTTTTCGCAATCCGCCCGGCTCTCCGCATATCCGGGCCGATGCCGGCACCTACTGGCGCTTCTTCGGCCGCATGCTGCGCAACAGCCGCTGGCGCTGGCCGCTGCCCGACGGTCATGCGCTGGGCGCCGATGCCACGGTCCGCGGCTGGCAGGACGCCGCCGGCGGCCCGGCCCTGCTCTGGCTCGGCCATGCCGCCTTCCTGCTGCGGCTGGGCGGCCGGACGATCCTGCTCGACCCCTATCTGGGCGAGAAGGCCGGCCCGGTGCGCGGCCTGTCGCCGCGCCGCTTCGTGCCGCCTGCCTTGCCGCCCGAATCGCTGCCGCCGGTCGACCTGCTGGTGATCAGCCACAACCATTACGACCATCTCTGCGCCGACACCCTGCGCCGTCTGCCCAACCGCGCCGACATCACGGTGATCGTGCCGCTGAAGCTGGGCGGCTTCTTCCACCGCTTCGGATTCCGCGAGATCATCGAACTCGACTGGCATGACAGCCATGCCGTGGACGCGCTCACCGTCACCGCGCTGCCGGCCATTCACTGGTCGAAGCGCACCGCGGGCGACACCAACCGCACGCTCTGGGCCGGCTTCGCGCTGCAGGCTGACGGCATGCGGGTCTATTTCGCCGGCGACACCGCCTATGGCCCGGTCTTTGCCGAGATCGGCGAACGCTACGGCCCCTTCGATTACGGCCTGGTGCCGATCGGCGCCTATGAGCCGCGCGCCATCATGGCCGGCCATCACACCAATCCCGAGGAGGCGGTGAAACTCGGCCGCGATATCGGCGCGAAGCGGCTGGTCGCGATGCACTGGGGCACTGTGATGCTGACCGAAGAGCATCCCTTCGAGCCGCCCGGCCGTTTCCGCATCGCCGCCGGCCGGCATGGCTATGCCGAGGACGATACCTGGATCATGGCGATCGGCGAGACGCGCCGGCTGGCGCCGGCGCCGCGGAACTAGCTGCCGGGCCGGCCCCAGACGGTTTCCTCCGACCAGCCCAGTTCGGCGAATTCGGTGGCCCGCAGCGGCGCTTCGCCGGCGGCAAAGAACTCGTCGAGCTGCGGCGGCTCGATGCCGGTGCCCGACAGCATCGCATGCGCCTGCCCGCGATGGTGAATCTGATGCTGGACGAGATGCATCAGCAGCCGGTCGCGGCGTTCGATCTGGACGTGTTCACCCCGATTGATCCGCACGTCTTCGGCCAGCAGGGCGGGCGTCAGGGCATTGCAATGGCCGATGAAGCGCCGGTCGATCGCCGCCTGCGCCTGCCGGAGGGCGGCAGGCGCCGGAAACGGTACCGGATTCTCCCAGGCCTTCGGCCCAAGCCAGCCGCCTTCCAGCGCGTCGATGTAAAACAGGTCGACGACATGGATATGGTTCAGGGTTTCCTGCAGGCTCGGGAAGAAGCCCGTGCGCGCGGCCTCGAACTCGGCCTGCGTGAGTCTGGCGCAGGCGCCGAGCAGCCGGTGGTTCGCCCATGCATTGTTGTAGGCGAAGGCGCGGAAGGTCTGAACGAGCCCGACAGACATTGGTGCCTCTCCCGGCTGCTTGCAGTCTATGCGCCGGCTTACTCGTCCGGCCTACTCGCCCTGGCCGAGCAGCAGGCCGCGGCGGCGCGAGGCCTCGAACCAGGCCATGAAGGCGATGAAGCCCAGCACCAGATACAGCGCATTGAGCGCGAAGCCGCCGAACATGAGATCGGTCCGCACCACGCCGTCGATCAGCAGTGCGCGCATGCCTTCGAACACATAGGCCGGCGGCAGCGACCAGGCGATCGCCTGCAGCCAGTCCGGCAGGATCGCCACCGGGTAATAGACGGCCGCCACCGGCAGGATCAGGAACATCGAGCCCCAGGCGACGCTTTCCGCGCCGAGGCCGTGGCGCATGATCAGGCCGCAGACCGCCAGCCCGATCGCCCAGCCGAACAGCATCAGGCTGGCGAAGAAGGCGGCCAGCGCCAGCCCCATCGAATAGACCGAGAAGCCGAAGAACCACCAGGCCAGCAGGCTGACCGGAATGACGCCGAGCAGGGTGCGGATCACGCCCATCAGCAGCACGGAAGCGGCGAACTCGCTCGGCCGCAGCGGAGAGACGAACAGGTTGCCCAGATTGCGCGACCACATCTCTTCCAGGAAGGAGATGGCGACGCCGAGCTGGATGCGGAACAGCGTGTCCCACAGCATCACGCCGGCCAGCAGGATGCCGAAAGCCTGCGCGACATAGCTCGTCTTGCCGGCCAGGAACTGGGTGAGGAAGCCCCACATGATCATCTGCACGGCGGGCCAGTAGATCAGCTCCAGCACCCGCGCCCAGGAGCCTGCCAGCAGGTACCAGTGCCGCCGCACCATCGCCGCGATGCGGCCGGGCGCGCCGTCGAGAAGCTGCGCGCTCATGCCACGGCGCCTTCCTGCAGGGAGTCTGCCGCCGCCTTGCCCTGGCCGCGGGCGATATCGAGGAATACCTCCTCCAGATTGCGCCGGCCGTAGCGCGCGATCAGCTCGTCCGGCGTGCCGCGGTCGACGATCAGTCCCTGTTTCATCATCAGCACCTGCTCGCACAGCCGCTCGACCTCGTTCATGTTATGCGAGGCCAGCAGGATCGTCGCGCCGCGCTCGGCCCGGTAGCGCTCCAGCAGGCTGCGCACCCAGTCGGCGGTGTCGGGGTCGAGCGAGGCGGTCGGCTCGTCCAGCAGCAGCAGCTCGGGCTCGTTGATCAGCGCCTTGGCGAGCGCCACGCGGGTCTTCTGCCCGGCCGAGAGCGCCCCGGCGGCGCGGTCCAGCAGGGCCTCGAAATCCAGATCCCGCGCCAGCGCGGCGATCCGCGCCGCTGCATCCTTCACGGCATAGAGCTGGGCGAAGACGCGCAGGTTCTGCCGCACGGTGAGCCGGTGCGGCAGGTCGACATAGGGCGAGGAGAAATTCATCCGCGGCAGCACGCTGTGCCGGTCGCGCAGCATGTCGGCGCCCAGCACCGAGATGCTGCCGGCGCTGGGCTTGAGCAGGCCGAGCAGCATGGCGATCGTCGTCGTCTTGCCGGCGCCGTTGCCGCCCAGCAGGGCCGTGACGCTGCCGCGCGGCACGGCGAAGTCGATGCCGGCCACGGCAAGCACCGGCGCGGCATCGCTGCCGTAGCGTTTGGTCAGGCCGGTCACGAGAATGACCGGAGTATCGGCAGCGGCGGCTGGCATGGGCTCAGGTTTCAGCGAAGCGATTGAGGAACCGGGAAAAATAGTCCGGCCGTTGATATGGACAGGGTGGGGGAATTTGTCTATAACCCCGCGCCGTTACGGCCTTGTACAGGGCCTCTGACGCTGTGGGCCCAGGTAGCTCAGTTGGTAGAGCAGAGGACTGAAAATCCTCGTGTCGGCGGTTCGATTCCGTCCCCGGCCACCACTAGATTTTTGCTCGCGATGTGTTCCCAATCACCAAGCAAAAAAGCGGTCGGATCAGACCGATCCAACCACTTTCACTTTGATCCCCTTTTAGAGCCTACCGGGACTTGGCGTCGGTCAGGGCTTCCTGGAGGTTTTTTTCGGCATTTTTGTTAAACCGTCCGGTGCAACCGTTGCAGCAGAGGCCTACCTGGTAGCCATTGTAGTCCACGTGGGCGCCTTTTTGCATGGAGCCTACGGTATGGCCGCTCACCGGGCAATTGGCATTTCCCACCGGCCGCGCGGCAGTAGCGTAAGTAACCTGCTTATTCTGCCCGTCTTCCTTTTCCTTCTTTTTGAGGTCGAGCAGATAGTGCAGGTATTTTTCGGGATTCTTGTTAAAAGTTTCCACGCAATCCGGGCAGCAAAGGCTGATCTGGTAACCCTCATACACGACTTTTTTGCCGCCGTCTTTTCCAATAGGTTCTTGGCTGACGGGGCAAACCTTGTTATG
>CAYSCA010000119.1:0-9929 GCA_964429465.1 uncultured Rhodospirillaceae bacterium | reverse complement strand
GAGCACAACCTTGCCAAGGTTGGGGTCGTGAGTTCGAATCTCATCGCCCGCTCCAATTCCTCCGGAAAAAGACCGTTTTCGTCCTCAGGCCGATCGCGCCGGCGCGCTTTCCGCCTGCTCGCTTTCCGCCCGCGCGTTCTCCGCGGCGATCAGGCGCAGCCGCGCATGCGGCGGCTGCAGCCCGCGCTCGCGCATCGCGGCATCGATCGAGGACAGCACGGCATCGCGGCAATCGGCATCCTCGGCGAAGCTCGGCACCCAGAAGCGCACGGCATAGCGGATGCCGTCGGCATCATAGGAGGTGACGCGCACATCCGGCGCCGGATCGGCGAGGATCATCGGCGGCCGGGCCGCCGCCTCGGCCAGCAGGGTCTTTGCCAGCGCCACCGGCACGTCATGGCTGAGCAGGATATGGATCTTGGTCCGGTAATGCCGCCGCGGCGCGCTGTAATTGGTCAGCCGCTGCCGCGCGATCTGGCTGTTGGGAAAGATCGTGTAGGTATCGTCGCGGGTGAGCAGGCGCGTGCTGCGCCAGCCGATCTCGACGACCCGGCCGCGGATCACATCGTCGATCTCCACCCAGTCGCCGATGCGGTACGGCCCCTCCAGGCCGAGCGCGATGCCCGACAGAACGTCGGCCAGCGCATTGCGGATCGCAAAGCCGAGCACGGCCAGCACGAGGCCCGATCCGGCCAGCGCGCCGCTGACCGAGTGCCCGAAGACCAGGATGATCGTCGCGATCGCCGCGGCGATGAACAGCGCGACGGAAACCAGCTCCTGCAGCAGCCTGGGCACACGGCGGCGGTTCGGCCCGACGCTTTCCAGCGCGATTCCGATCAGGCGGCCGCCCAGCCAGGCGGCGGCAAAGTAGCTCGCCGCGCCGGAGAGCAGGCGCAGGGCCTCGGCATCGACCCCAAGCTGGAGGGCGTCGAAGGCCTGCTGGTGCGAGAGATAGACGGCGATGCTGGCCGCCATGGTGACGGCGGGCCAGACGGTCCGCCGCACCGTGCCGTGAACGCTCATGACGCATCCCTGCCGGCGGCGGCGGGCGCAGTCCGGCCCAGCGCCGGCGCGTCACCGGACGGCGGCGGATGAGGATTCCGGATGACCGGGCCCGTCCCCAGCAGGCGGACCGGCCGGAAGCACCACAGGCAGCGCTGCGCGGCGCGCGGCACGTCCTGATGACATTGATCGCAGTAATAGCTTCGGAAACGGCGCACGATTCCAGCTCCCCAGGTCAGGAATTTCAGGGCAGAAGACGGCACGCGGCTGCGTGCCTGGCGACTGGGCGGAAACCCGGAACGGGAGCGGAGATTTGCTGCTAGCAGATCGTCAGGCGCCGGTTCCGGGACAAGACATGCGTCTTCCGGAAGAGCCTTGGGAGAGATGAGGACGATTGCCGATGCATGGCCTCCAAATGGGGCGGAACCGGGAAAAATCAAGGCGCACGGCGTGGCGGTGACAATCTCCTGCAGGCGGCCGCGCCACAGCTTGGCCACCGGCCGCCGCGGCCCGCGCTGCTAGCCTTTATCGTCGGCATGACGATGGAGACCGGGATGCAGCAGGCCAGAACACTCCGATCGTGGACGAGCGGCATGCGGCCGGCCGGCCTGCCCTATGCCGCCACCGCGCTGGCGATCGGCGCCGTCACGCTGTGCCAGTATCTCTATCTGCCGACTTTCGCCGGCTATCCCTTCCAGTTCTATTTCCCGGTCGTCGCGATTGCCGCCCTGCTGTTCGGCACCGGCATTTTCGCCGCCGTGCTGAGCGGCTTCGCCGCGCTGTTCTTCTTCATCCCGCCGCATTTCAGCCTGGCGATCACCTCGCCCGACCCGGTGCTGGCGCTGATCACCTTCGGCATCGGCTCGCTGGTCATCGTGATGGTGGTCAGCCTGCTCAGCCGCATCGCCAATCATTATTTCCGCGCGCTGGAGCAGACCGAGCGCGAGAAGGGCCAGGCGCTGGCGATCATGCTGCAGATGCATCGCCGCGCCGCCGGCAGCCTTCACGATGCCGCCGCCATGATGGCCCGCGAAGCGCGGGCGGCCGGCGGCGCTGCGCCGGCCCTGCAGGCCGCCGCGCAGCGCTTCAGCGCCATGGGCCGGCTGCATGACCGCCTGGCGATGCCACGCGATCGGGCCGCGGCGGTGAATGCGCGCAATTTCCTCGAGCGCCTGTGCGACGACCTGCAGGCCGCGCTGGAGGGCGAGCATCCGGTACGGCTGACGCCGATGATCGAATCCTGCGACATCGCGCAGCGGCAGGCCACCGCGGCGGGTCATCTGCTCAGCGAACTGGTCGAGGATGCCGCCCGGCGCGGCCCGCCCGGCCGGCCGGTCAGCCTCACCGTCGATTTCGCCTGCGAAGAAGACAGCTGCAGCCTGATGCTGATCCAGCACCTGCCCGCCTGCGGCGGGGCGTCCCTGCTGCGGCCCGACCGCCCGGTCGTCGCCGGCCTGCTCGAGCAGCTGCGCGGCCGGCTGGAGATTCCCGAGACTGCCAGCCCGACCTGCCTGATCCGCTTTCCGCGCGATGCGCCCGCCGCGAATTCCTGACCGCTCAGAAAATCCGCGGGATGCTGGTGGCGATGATGATCAGGCCGACCGCGATCATCAGCGGCCGGGTCGGGATCCGGCTGACCACATAGCCGCCGAGCGGCGCCGCCAGCACGCCGCCGATCACCAGCCCGATCGCCGCGTTCAGCTGCGACCAGCCGAGATTGAGGATGAAGGTGGCAGAGATCGTGGCGGTGACCAGGAATTCCGTCAGGTTGGCCGAGCCGATCACCTTGCGCGGCTGCAGCCCGCGCCCGATCAGCGAGCCGGTGACGATGGGGCCCCAGCCGCCGCCGCCCGCCGCATCCAGGATGCCGCCGCCGAAACCGACGGTCGGGATCAGGTAGCCGCGCATCTCCTTCGGCCAGAGCGGCTGGAAGGCCTTGAACAGGATGTAGACGCCCAGTCCGGCCAGATACAGCGACACCACCGGCTCGATCACCTTGGCATCGACGCTGGACAGCAGATAGGCGCCGATCGCGCCGCCCGCCATGCCGGCAACCGCCAGCCGCCGCACCAGCCCCCAGTCGACATTGCGATGGTAGACATGCGACGCCCCCGATGCGGCGGTGGTGAAGATCTCGGCGATATGGGTCATCGCGCTGGCGGTCGCCGGCGGCACGCCGAAGGCCAGCATGCTGGTGGTGGACAGCAGGCCGAAGGCCATGCCGAGCGCGCCGTCGACCAGCTGGGCGAAAAAGCCGATCCCAACGAAAATGAGGATATCGTCTGGCATCGGCCCTCCCGCCGGCGGTTTACCCTGGACGAAAAACCCTCGTCCTGTCGGTTTCGTTCATACAGGGACGATCTCGCCGGCTCCGTCAACCGTTGCGTGTCCCGTTGACGGCGCCCCCGCAGCTTCTTAATTGTGGAGCCATGATCCAGGAGATGAGCCTGCGCAGCCGCGAAATCCTGCGGCTGGTTGTGGAAACCTACATGACGACCGGCGAGCCGGTCGGCTCGCGCTTCCTGTCCAAGAAGCTGGACCACAAGCTGTCGCCCGCCAGCATCCGCAACACCATGGCCGATCTGGAGGACGCCGGGCTGCTGTTCGCGCCGCATACCTCCGCCGGCCGGCTGCCGACCGAGACCGGGCTGCGGCTGTTCGTCGACGGCCTGCTGCAGGTCGGCGACCTCACCCAGGACGAGCGCGCATCGATCCAGAGCCGCTGCGCCGCATCGGGCCGCGGCTTCCAGGAGGTGCTGACCGAGGCGACGACGGCGCTGTCGGGCCTGTCCGGCCATGCCGGGCTGGTGGTGGCGCCCAAGGCGGACGAGCCTTTGCGCCATGTGGAATTCGTGCCGCTCGGCCCCGGCAAGGCGCTGGTGGTGATGGTGTCGGAATCCGGCCAGGTGGAAAACCGCATGCTGGAGATGCCGGTCGAACTGGCCGGGGGCATGACGCCGTCGGCGCTGGCCGAGGCCGGGCAGTTCCTGTCGCAGCGGCTGAAGGGCCGCACCATGGGCGAGGCGCGCAGCGAAATCCTCGCCGAGCTGGAGGCCCGTCGCGCCGAGCTGGACCAGCTTGCCGCCCGCGTGGTCGAGGCCGGCCTCGCGGTCTGGAGCGGCGAGCCGGAGCGCGGCACGCTGATCGTGCGCGGCAGCGCCAACCTGCTGGACGACGTGGCCGCCATCGCCGATCTCGAGCGCATCCGCAACCTGATGGAAGAGCTCGAGAATACCGAGGAGATGCTGCGGCTGATCGAGCTCGCCCAGGGCGGCGAAGGCGTGCGCATCTTCATCGGCTCGGAGAACACGCTGTTCCGCCGCGCCGGCTGTTCCCTGATCGTCGCACCCCTGCAGAACCAGCAGCAGCGCATCGTCGGCGCCATCGGGGTGATCGGCCCGACGCGGATGAATTATGCCCGGGTCGTGCCGATGGTGGATTTCACCGCCCAGGTGGTCGGGCGCCTGATCGGCTGACCCGCCCCACCCCTTTTAAATCCCGCTTCCGATCCGTATATGACGGGCCTCAGCAAGGATATGTGATGACCCAGACCGACCGACCGAACATGACCGACGAGGAAGCGGCGCTGCAGAACGGTGCCGCGCCCCAGAATACCGCTTCTCCCGCCGAGGCCGGCGCCAGCGCCGCGCCCGGCATGGCGCCGGAGGGGATGTCGGCCGGCCTGTCGGTCGATTCCGATCCCGCTGCCGACCTCGCCAGGGCGCAGGCCGAAATCGCCGAGCTGAAGGACCAGGTGCTGCGCGCGCTGGCCGATACCGAGAACCTGCGCCGCCGCCTCGAGCGCGAGAAGGACGATGCGGTCCGCTATGCCGCCGGCAAGTTCGCAAAAGACATTCTCACCGTCGCCGACAACATGCGGCGCGCGCTGGATGCCGCGCCGAAGGAGACCGCCGGCGACGAGACGCTGAAGAATCTCATCGTCGGCGTCGAGGCCACCGAGCGCGAGCTGCTCAGCGTGTTCGAGCGCCACGGCATCACGCGCATCGATCCCAAGGGCCAGCGCTTCGACCCCAACCTGCATCAGGCGATGTTCGAGATCGAGGATGCATCCGTTGCCGCCGGCACCGTGCTGCAGGTCGTCGCCGCCGGCTATGTCCAGCACGGCCGGCTGCTGCGCGCCGCGATGGTCGGCGTCTCCAAGGGCGGCCCGCAGCCCGAGGCCCAGCCCGGCCAGACGGTGAATACCAAGGCGTGAGTCAGACAGAATAAAAGGCCGTCACCCTCGGGCTTGTCCCGAGGGTTCATTGCCCTGTCCGTTGCGCAGAGGGACGGGATGGGCCGTCGGCATTCGCCGCGGATGACGATTGTTGGTTCTGCCGAAGGTCTGATGCGACAGCCCGGCAGCCCTCACCCTCTCATTGCTTCGCAATGGGCTCCTCCCTCTCCCGCTGACGCGGGCGAGGGTTTTTTTGCCCTCTCCCTCCGGGAGGAGGGAGAGGGTCCTGCGCTACCGGCAGGCGGTGCCGTAGCCGATATCGATGCAGCCGCCGTCGAGACCGGCCGGCGCCTTGATGCCGGCCAGTGCCGCCAGCGTCGGCGCGATGCTGGTCGTATCCACCGGCAGGATGCGCGTGGCCGGCTTCGCGCCCGCCCACCAGAACACGATCGGCACGGCCGTGTCGTGGTGATAGGGCCCGGCATGGCCCATCATGAACCGGGTCGGCAGCGCGCGGGCGGCCGACACGCCGGACTTCAGCGCCACGATGACGTCGCCGGAACGGCCCGCCATCACGCTCTGGGCGAAGCGGTCCTCCAGCGAATAATCGGACGGCGCGCTGGCCGTGACCTTGTGCGCGAGCAGGTCGTCGAGCGCGAAGGCCCGCTCGATATCGGGATGCGCGTTGAAGAAGTCGATGGCGGCCTTGATCACCGCCGCGCGCTGCGGCCCGGCCAGGCCATGGCCATCGGCGTCGACCGCGTAATACTGCACGGCATCCGGCGAGACCAGCGGATCGGCAGCCAGGCCGAGCCTGGCCTTCACCTGCGCATTCGCATCGGCCAGCAGCTTGGCCGCGCTGATCCGCCTGGCGGAGGCGTCGCCCTGCTGCGCCAGGCGCTCGACGAAATCGGAACCGCCGTGATCCCCCGTCAGCACCAGCATGACGCGGGCGCCGTAGCCATCCAGGAAGCCGAGGAATTCGCCGACCTGCGCATCGAGGCGATACATCTGGTCGCACATCTCCGGCCCCTGGGTGCCGTAGCCATGGCCGATATAGTCGGTCGCCGACAGGCTGACCGCCAGCAGGTCGGTCTGCCCGCGCTTGCCCAGCTTGTGATAGGCCACCAGCTCGCGCGCCGCCTCCAGCGTCAGCGGGTCCATGATATGCAGCGGCCGCACTTTCGCCGACGGCTTGCCGTCTTCCGACGGCCGCTCGGGCGGCAGCTTGGTTTTCCAGGTCAGCTTGCCGAGCGTGATTTCGCCTTCCAGCGCGCGGCAAGCCTCGTTCGCATAGGTCCAGGGCGGCGCGTGGCCGGCCTCGGCGGCGATCCGGGCATTCAGTTTGGCGAGCGGCTGGAGCTTCGCTTCCGGATCCTCCGCCGCGGCGACGAAGGTGGTGAAGCCGAAGCCGTCGACATACCAGAACACGCCATCCGCCTTGTGGCCGCCCATGGTGATCGCGGAGCGATCCTTGCCGGAGACGACGACGACGCGGCTTTGCGGACTCTGCTCCTTGAGCCAGTCGCCGAAGGTCGAGGTCGCCAGCAGGGCCGGCCCGACCTTCCGGTGTTTCGGATTCAGCGCGACCGAATAGGCGGCGTCCTCGACGCAGTAGACCTGCTTGCCGGTCGCCGGATTGTACCATTCGTTGGCGACGATGCCGGTGCCGCTCGGATGCTTGCCGGTCAGCAGGGTCGAATGCCCGGCGCAGGTCTCGGTGATGCCGTGCGACTGATAGGCGTTGGCATAGACCACGCCGCCATCGGCGATCCGCTTCAGGCCGCGCTGGAACGTCGGCCGCCATTTGTCGAACAGCAGCGATCCGAACTGGTCGATCGCCAGCAGCACCACCAGGTCAGGCTTGCCGCGGTTGTCCTGCGCGGCGGCCTGAAAGGAATGAAGCGCCAGCGTCGCCGCCAGCAAAGCACCAACCCATGTCTTCGAACTTGTCATGATGAGAACCTCCCCCGGATTGATCCGTATCCCCGGCCATGACTTGCGGTGGCCTGCCCTCCGTCCTGTAATTTGTAATGAAAGGTTACAGTTATATTCTGAAACTAAGCAAGCGGAATCCCGGGCCGGCCGGGCCGGCCCTTACCCCGCCTTCGTCACCCGCCGCAAAGTCAGGTTGATCCGCCCGCCGCCCGGGATCAGCCGGCTGCTGCCGCCCAGCACGCGGTCGATGCCGTGGAAGGCCAGCCGCGCGGCGCCGCCCAGCACGCAGACATCGCCGGAATTCAGCGTCAGCGAGCGGGTCGGGCCGCGCCGCGTCGTGCCGCCGATGCGGAAGACGGCGGCATCGCCCAGCGAGATCGAGACCACCGGGGCATTGAAATCCTGCTCGTCGCGATCCTGGTGCAGGCCCATCTTCGCCGCGTCCCGATAAAGGTTGATCAGGCAGGCTTCCGGCGGCAGCGGATAGTCCGCCACCGCGCGCCATACCGCGAGCGCCGCCTCCGGGATCGCCGGCCAGGGCAGCGCCGTCTGCGGATGCGCTTCCACGTAGCGGTAGCCGCCCGCGCGGTCGGTATACCAGCCCAGCCGGCCGGCATTGCTCATCGCCACGCTCATGCGCTGGCCGCTTTTCGGCATCGCAGCGTGATAGGCCGGCGCCTCCTCGAGAATCGCCAGCACCGCATCGGCCAGCGCGCGCTGCTGCGCGGCATCGAGGAAGCCCGGCAGGAAGCGGAAGCCGTCAGGCGGAACGGTGGAGGTCATGCTTCACCATGTGAGGCATGACCTGCCGCTGTCCAGAGCCGCCGTCCGCGGCCGCCTCAGGCGAAGGCGAGATCGCCCGACTTGATGCGCTGCACCCCGGCCGCCTTCATGTCGTCCCAGGCCTTCGCCAGCGAGCCCTGGGCGTCAATGCCGCGGCAGGCATCCTCGACCACATAGGTCTCGAAACCCTGCTTGCGCGCATCCATCGCGGTCCAGGCGACGCAGAAATCGGTGGCGAGGCCGACGACGAAGACCCGGCTCAGGCCGCGCTGCTGCAGATAGCCGCCCAGGCCGGTGGAGGTCTTGCCATCGGCCTCGGTGAAGGCCGAATAGCTGTCGACATCCTTGTGGTAGCCCTTGCGGATGACCAGCTGCGCATGCGGGATGTCGAGCCCCTTCACCAGCTGCGCGCCCTCGGTGCCCTGCACGCAATGGTCGGGCCACAGGACCTGGTCGCCGTAGGGCAGCGTGATCGTCTCGAAGGGCTTTTTTCCGCCATGCTGGGAGGCAAACGAGACGTGGTCCGCCGTATGCCAGTCCTGGGTCAGCACGACATTCCGGAAGCCGGCGGCGATCTTGTTGATCAGCGGGACGATCTGGTCGCCCTCCTTGACCGCCAGGCTGCCGCCCGGCACGAAGCAGTTCTGCACGTCGACGACGATCAGCACGCTCCGGCTGTCGGGTGACACCCTGCCGCCGGTCTGGGCCATCGCAAGCTGCGGGAACAGGGAAAGGGCGGCTGCGCCCGCGATCGTGCCACCGAGGCCGAAAACCACCTGACGCCGATTGAACATGGTCAGCTCCCGTCTGGTTGATCCCGCGGCAAGCAAAGACCTTCGGCGGCAGCGCGTCCAATGACTTTTTCAGGCCGGCCTGGCCCGCCGCAGGTTTTCCACGCTGTAGACCGCGATCGCCGTCCAGATGCAGGCAAAGGCGATGCCGTGCGCGGTGGTGAAGGCCTCGTCCCACAGCAGCACGGCCATCAGGAATTGCAGGGTCGGCGACATGAACTGCAGCAGGCTCATGGTCACCATGCGCAGCCGCCGCCAGCCCGCCGCGAACAGCACCAGCGGCGCCGCGGTCACCGGCCCGGCCGAGAACAGCAGGAAATGCACCCAGCCGTCGCCGACCAGGAAATCGCCCTGCCCGGCCTGGCCGAGCCAGGCCAGATAGGCCAGCGCGCAGGGCAGCAGCACCATCGTCTCCACCGTCAGGCCGACCAGGCTGTCGACCGGATGCAGCTTGCGCAGCAGCGCATAGCCGCCCCAGCTCACCGCGATGATCAGCGCCAGCCAGATGCCGGCATCGGCGCGCGCCACCAGCACGGCCACCCCGGCCCCGGCCAGCGCGATGGCGCCCCACTGCACCCGGCTGACCTGCTCCTTGAGGATCAGCCGGCCGAGCAGCATGGCGAGCAGCGGATTGATGTAATAGCCGAGGCTGCAGGCCATCACCTGGCCGCGGTCGATCGCCCAGACGAAGGTAAGCCAGTTACCGAGCAGGAAGACCGAGGTGGCGGCCAGCACCAGCCGCAGCCGGGCATTGCCCAGCACCCGCCGCCACTCCCCGCCCTTGCCGAGCAGGAAGACGAGGCCGAGGCAGAGCAGGCAGGACCACAGGATGCGGTGGGCGGTCAGCTCCAGCGGCGGCACGCCGGCGGCGCTGATCGCCTTGAAATAGATCGGCGAAATTCCCCAGAGGAAATAACCGCCTAGGCCGAAGCCGATGCCGGCCAGGGCGGGCGACGCCGGAATGTCGGGGGACTGGCCTGCCGCGGTCTTCAGGCCGGTAATCTGGGTCATGCTTTCCTCGATGCGGGGCCCGCGGGGCAGTGTTAACGCCGTGACGGGGCAGACATTTTTTCGCCACACCTGTTGCGGGAGCGGCAACGCCCTCTTACATACCCGGCGACACCATGAACCGGAAGGGGTCCGCCGCGGTGCTTCGGTTTTAGGCCGCCCCGGACCGCCAGGAAAAGGAGCGTATTATGGCCAAAGTCATCGGCATCGACCTCGGCACGACCAACTCG
>CAYSCA010000118.1:0-9933 GCA_964429465.1 uncultured Rhodospirillaceae bacterium | reverse complement strand
GCGCAAGGAGAGCTTGCCGTGGATCTTCGGCGCGCTGAGGCCCTTCATGCCCTTTTCCAGCACGAAGCCGCGGATAACGTCGTCCTCGGTCTTGGCCCAGACGACGAAGACATCGGCGATCGGCGAGTTGGAGATCCACATCTTGGCGCCGCTGAGCGAATAGCCGCCCTGTACCTTCTTGGCGCGCGTCTTCATGCCGCCGGGATCGGAGCCGTGATCGGGTTCGGTGAGGCCGAAGCAGCCGATCCACTCGCCGCTCGCCAGCTTGGGCAGGTACTTCTCGCGCTGGGCTTCCGTGCCATAGGCATGGATTGGATGCATCACCAGGCTCGACTGCACGCTCATCATCGAGCGGTAGCCGGAATCGATGCCCTCGACTTCGCGGGCGATCAGGCCGTAGGCGACATAGGAGGCGCCGGCGCAGCCATAGCCCTCGATGGTCGGGCCGAGCAGGCCGAGCTCGCCCATCTCGCGGAAGATCGCCGGATCGGTCTTCTCCTCGCGGAAGGCGTCCTTCACGCGCGGCAGCAGCTTGTTCTGGCAATAGTCGCGCGCCGTGTCGCGCACCAGACGCTCTTCCTCGCTCAGCTCGGCTTCGAGGTTGAACGGATCGTCCCACTGGAAGGCGGCACGGCCGGGCGTCTGGACGTTCATGGCGGTTTCCTCATCTCTCAACGGGGAGGTAGTCCCCTCCTGCTGGGGCGGCAAGCTGGCAGAGCGGCGGTTGGCACGCAAACGATTAATCGCTATTACTTGATGACCTGAGGTTATCAACTTCCAGGAGGTCTTTTGGCGCTGCCCCGCCGTTTCCTGCCCCCGCTTTCCGCCCTGACCGCCTTCGAGGCGGCGGCGAGGCACCAGGGATTCACGGCCGCGGCGAAAGAGCTGAATATCAGCCAGGCGGCGGTCAGCCGGCGGGTGCAACTGCTGGAGGAAATCCTCGGCCTGACCCTGTTCGAACGTATCCGGCAGCGGGTGGTTCTGACTCCGGCGGGGGCGGCCTATGCGCGCGAGCTGCAGGATGCGCTGGGCCGGATCGGCACCGCCACGGTCAACACCATGGCCGCCCGCGGCGGCAATGCGACGCTGAACATCGCCACCCTGCCGACCTTCGGCACCCGCTGGCTGGTCCCGCGCCTGCCCGATTTCGCGGCCCGGCACCCGCAGATCACCGTCAACCTGCCGACCCGCATTGAGAGCTTCGACTTCGCCGCCGAGCCGCTGGATGCCGCGATCTCCTTCGGCGACCCGGTCTGGCCCGGCGCGGTGGTCGAGCGGCTGATCGAGGAGGAACTGGTGCCGGTCGCCTCGAAAGCCCTGCTGCGCCGGCACCGCATCCGCAGGCCGGAGGATCTGTTCAAGATCGCCCTGCTGCAGCAATCGACGCGGCCCTCGGCCTGGGCCGACTGGTTCGCCACGCTCGGCATCGCCTGCCCGCCGGTGCCGCTCGGGCCGCGTTACGGCCAGTTCGCCATGGTGGTGCAGGCCGCGGTGATCGGCATGGGCGCGGCGATCGTGCCGCGCTTCCTCATCGAGCAGGAATTGCAGGATGGCAGCCTGATCGTGCCGTTTGCGCAATCCATCGGCAGCAAGCAGGCCTATTGCCTGTTCTATCCCGAAGCGCGCCGCAACGACCCGGCCCTGCGCGCCTTCCGCGACTGGCTGGTGGACGCGGCTAGGCGTCAGTCATAGCGGCGTAGGCCTGCAGCGCCGCGAGATGGCGTTGCCGGTCGCCGTCGCCGATGAAGGCGGCGCGAAAGCTGTTCCCGGCGAGCGTCGTCAGCTCGGCACGGCTCAAACCGAGCGCCTGCTGCGCCGCCTGATAATTCTCGTTCACATAGCCGCCGAAATAGGCCGGATCGTCGGAATTGACGGTCGCCAGCAGGCCCGCCTGCAGCATGCGCCGGAGCGGATGCTGCGTCATCTCGCCCACCACGCATAGCCGCAGGTTGGAGAGCGGGCAGACGGTGAGCGGCATCCGCTCGGCCGCCAGCCGCGCGACCAGCGCATCATCCTCCAGGGCGCGGTTGCCATGGTCGATCCGCTCCACCTCCAGCAGGTCGAGCGCCTCGTAGACATAGTCCGGCGGACCTTCCTCGCCGGCATGGGCGACGCGATGCAGGCCCAGCGCCCGCGCCCGGGCGAAGACGCGGCGGAACTTCGAGGGCGGATGGCCCTGCTCGGAGGAATCGAGCCCGACGCCGATGAAATGCTCTCGCCAGGACATGGCTTCATCCAGCGTACGCTCGGCGCTCGCCTCATCCAGATGCCGGAGGAAGCACAGGATCAGGCGGCTGGCGATGCCGTGTTGCCGTTCGGCATCCTGCTGCGCGCGGGTGATTCCCTCGATCACGGTGCGGAAGGCGACACCGCGTTCGGTATGGCCCTGCGGATCGAAGAAAATCTCGGCGTGACGCACATTCTGCGCCGCCGCGCGCGCGAGATACGCCATGGTGAGATCATAGAAATCCTGCTGGTGCAGCAGCACCGCCATGCCCTGGTAATAGAGATCGAGGAAATCCTGCAGGCTGCCGAAATTGTAGGCGCGCCGCAGATCGTCCACCGAGGCATGGGGCAGGGCGACGCCGTTGCGCTGCGCCAGCCGGAACAGCAGCTCGGGCTCCAGCGTGCCTTCGATATGGACATGCAGTTCCGCCTTCGGCAGCCCGGCGATAAAGGCATTCTGATCGCTCATGCCGCTCAAGTTAGTGCCGGTTCCGGCCGGCGGCAATTGCGCGGGGCGTGGATGATCCGGCCTGACTTCTCTATACTCGCCGCGGTGACAAGACTGCGACGGATTTCCTGATGCTCGAACGCATGCCGCCCGGCTCTGCCGCGCCGATGCCGAACCGGCTCTGGTGGATGATCGTGCTGCGTGGCCTGGCGGCTTTGCTCTTCGGCCTGGTCGCCATCTTCTGGCCGGGCATCAGCCTCGATGCGCTGGTGATCCTGTTCGGCGCCTATGCGCTGGCCGATGGCGTCATTGCGATCTTCGGCAGCCGCCGCATGGCGGCAGGCGAGCCGCGCCGCGGCTTCATGATGCTGACCGGCATCGCCGGAGTCCTGGTCGGGCTGATCAGCGTGCTCTGGCCGGGGGCGACGATCGTCCTGCTGCTGTATTTCGTCGCCGCCTGGGCCCTGCTGTTCGGCAGCATCGAGATCGCCGGCAGCTTCCGCCTCAAGCAGGAATACGGGCCCGACTGGCCGGTCAGCAAAGGCGGCATCCTGCTGGTTGCCTTCGGCCTGCTGCTGGTGATCTTTCCCGGCGCGGTGGCGGTGGCGGCCACCTGGGTGATCGGCATCTTCGCGCTGCTGATCGGCATCGCCCTGCTCTCGTTCGCCTGGCGCCGGCGGCAGCAGGATTCGAAGATCATCTCCTAGTCGGCGGCCGCCGGCTTGGCGGCGGGCTGCTTGCCGGCAGATGGCTTGTTGACGGGCAGCGCCAGCGTGACGATGAAGCCGCCGCCCGGCAGGTTGGCCGCGGCGATCAGCCCGCCCAGCGCTTCCATGTTGCGCTTCGCGACCCACAGGCCGAGCCCGAAATTCGCGGTATCGGTATTGGCCGCCTCGCTGCGGAAGGAGGCGTCACGCTCGAAGATATGCGGCAGCAGGTCGGGCGGCACGCCCGGCCCCTCGTCCGACACCGTGATGGCGGCGCGGCGGCCGCGCTGCACGCGCACCCAGACCGTGCCGCCCTTGGGCGAGAAGCTGAGCGCGTTTTCGATCACCTGGCCCAGCGCATCGGCGATCAGCCTGCCGCCGCGCGGCGAGACGATATCGGCATCGACTTCGCATTGCAGGGAGACGCCGCGCGCCGTCGCATCGGCGGAGCGCGCTTCGACCACGTCCTCCACCAGCGCGCCGAGATCGACCGGCTCGCGCGGCGGATCGAGGCGATCCGCCACCGCATCGTCCAGGTTGCGCGCCGCCCGCACCAGGACATCGAGGCGGTCCAGCGCGGCATCGGCGGCCTGCAGGGCCTGCTGGCTGCGCCGGTCGTCGCCGCTGATCCGCGCCCGCAGCGGCACCAGCGCCTGGCGGATCGTGCCGAGCGGCGTCTTGAAGGCATGCGCGCTTTCCTCGGCCGCCTGGCGCAGTTCGCTGGCGGTGGCGCGCAGGCTGTCTTCCATACGGTCGAAAGCGGCCGCGACGGGTTCCAGCTCCGGCAGGCGGTTGCGCTGCACGAAGCGGCCCTCGATCCGCCGCTCTGCCACCGCCTGCGCCGTCTTGGCGAAGCGCCGCAGGCCGCGCCACAGATCATAGGCGATCAGCAGGACGATCACCGCGAAGCCAAGATAAAGCGCGGCGGCGATCTGCACTTCCGGCGCCTCCCAGTAGGGGCGGCCGAGCCGCTGCTCGGCGGCATCCGTGAGGTCATTGGAGATCACCAGCGCCCAGCAGCCGCGCTGGGTGCGCACCGGCGTGATCGAGGTGATCAGCTCGCTGGTCCCGCCCGCCATGTCGACGCGCAGCGCGAGCGGCAGGTCGCCGCCGCAGGAGCTGCCGAGCTGCGACAGGACGCCGGCATCGTCGAGCCGCTGGCGCTCGAAATCCAGCTCGGCCGGCGATACGGCCGGCGCGGAGGCGACATAGAGGAAGCCGGCATCGGCCGGACCGTCATGCGGGCGGAACAGCAGGCGCAGGCTGACGCCCTCGGTCTGGAACCGCGCCAGCTCCTCGCCCAGCCGGAACAGCGGAATGAGATCGGCGCGCTGCAGCCGCTCCTCCAGCACGCGGCCGACGGTCAGGCCTTTCACGCGGATGCTTTCCAGCAACAGCTTCTGCCGGTCGAGATCGGCCTGCCGGAACGTGAGGTAGAGGATCGGGGGCAGCGCGGCGAACAATGCCACGACCAGCAGCGCACGGACCTTCAGCGAGCGCAGCAGCCGGCCGAAGCGCGCCGCGTCGCCCTCAGCCATGGCGCCAGCGGTAGCCGAAACCGGGATAGGTTTCGATCGCGTCGAATTCCGGATCGAGGTCGCGGAATTTCTGCCGGATGCGCTTCACCATGGCGCGCACATTCGCCCGGTAGCCATCCGGTCCCTGGCCGGCCTCAAACCCGACGCCGCGGACCGCGTCGTAGATCTCGCGATAGCCGACATCGCGGCCGGCGCGCTGGGCCAGCAGCTGCACCACCTTGAACTCGCCATGGGTCAGCTCGACCTGGCTGCCGTTCCAGGACGCGCGCGCCGAGGCGACGTCGAGCACCAGTCCGCCCGCGCCGCCCTGCGGCACCGCGCCGTTACCCGGCTGCTTGCCCGACAGGGCGATGCGCAGCCGCTGCAGGATGATGGCGAAGCTCTTGCTCTTGTCGACGAAATCGACGGCGCCGAGCCGCAGGCCCTTCTCCTCGAAGATCGGCTGGTTCAGCCCGGTGAGGAACAGCACGGGCAGTTCATGGCCGGTGGAGCGCAGGCGCTCCAGCGTGGCCGGGCCGTCCATCTCTGGCATCTGCCAGTCGAGCAGCAGGGCGGCGGCCCGGTTGCCCTTGACCAGCCAGTCGAGCAGCGCGGTGCCTCCGCCGAAGGTGACCGAGCGGTATCCCGCTTCGGTCAGATTGGCGGAGATGGTTTCGCGGAACAGGCCGTCATCGTCAACGACGGCGACGAGCGGTGAATCAGCGGTGAGCGGCATCGCGGATCCTCTTGAGACAGCGGTCGGCGGCATCGTTGCGTTCGGTCATGCCGTTTACCTGATATTGCAGAACATAGAAATCGTTGCGGGCCGTATCGAAATAGAGATAGGCGGCAAGCCGGCAATCGTCACTGGCGAACTCGATTACCCGTGCTGGCGCCGCCTCGCGTTCGGCAACCGGCGAGCCGAATTGTTCCACCAGCGCGATGCGGTTCAGCCCGATCACCGGCGGCGGTTCGGCCGCCGCCGCATGGTCGCTCTCGCCGGCGTCACCGGGAGGCTGCTCCGGGCGGGCCTGCACCGACCGCACGGGCGGCTTGGCGGCCGGCAGGGGCGGCAGCGGCTTTTCAGGCCGCGGCTCCTCGGCCGCCGCCGGCGCCGGCGGCTCGAGGAAAACCGGCGCCGGCGGCTGGGAGTCGCGCGAGTCGAGCGCCGGAAATCCTTCACAGGCCATCAGCGGGAGCATGAGCCCGATGATAGCCGGCATTCGAATGGATCTGCCGCAGAGAATGCGCAGACAGCGAAAGCACCTGGACATGCCCAGGACGATACGCAAGCGGCGCGCGGCGGGGAAGGCATGACGATTCCGGATCAGTTTTAAAGTCCTGACAGAAAGCTTGCTGTAGCCATAAATCAAACTCCTAGTAATTCTTGTGACTTTCGCGTGATCTAAAGTAGATAATTCTATGATATACAGAATAAAACGCGGACGCGGCCAAATAATCGTTGCTGCAGTTCGGCGAATCGCCCCAAGGTGCCTCCCAGAGGTTGGCGGCTTGAATTCTTCGGAAGCAGGTTGCTGAAGCAGGAGGCCGAAAGTGCAGATCGGGGTACCGAACAAGTCGCAGATCGTTGCCCTCGCGTTGACCGGTCTGGTCGCCGCGGGCTGCTCGGGGATGAATACCCAGCAGCAGCGCGCACTCTCCGGTGGCGCGATCGGTGCGGCGGGCGGTGCGGCGATCGGCGCCCTGACCGGCAGCACCCTGACCGGCGCGCTGATTGGCGGCGTCGTGGGTACCGGCGGCGGCCTGCTTTATCACGAGACGCAAAGGAACAAGTGAGTCCGTTGTAAGTTTTTGCGGAGCGGCGCGTCATGCCTGCCTCAACCCCGTGGTGGAGCACCCCCTCCATCGCCGCGCCGCGGCCCGGTCGCCGACCCACCCTCGGCCTGGCCGCTGCCATCGTCGCCTCGGTGTTATCCGGGGCGGCGATGGCAGATCCGCCCCCCCAAGCCATCCCGTCCGCCGTATCGACCGTCTCGGCGCCGGTGACGGTCCATACCGTCCGGCCGACCTGGAAATGGATCAGCGTCGCACGGCCGCCGCGCGAAATGGCATCTTCGCTGCCTTACGCGGTCTACCCGATGCCCTACGGACTCGACCGCGGCACCTGCGACCGCAGCCTGCTGGCGAAAGAACTGGTGCGCAGCGCGGCCGCCAGCGTGGCCACCGGCAAGAGCAGCGTGGCGGCCGGCAAAAGCGCCGGCAAGAGCAAGGTGCGGGCCACCGTGGCGGACAGCATCGTGGTCAACCCGCTGGTCGGCAGCATCATCGGCCGCAGCATGGACGCGGTGGACCAGTATTGCGTCAGCCGGGTGCTGGAATACGCCCCCGACCGCGCCCGCATACACTGGTATGGCGAGCCGGGAATCACCTATGGCGTCACGCCGCTCAGCACCTTCGAGCGCGACGGCCGCTATTGCCGCGAGTTCCATACTGCGGCGCAGATCGACGGCCGGCCCGAGCGGGTCTACGGCGTCGCCTGCCGGACGCCCGACGGCGTCTGGCAAGTCATGAGTTGATCATGACTTGATTCCAGGCGCCCGGCTATTTCCCGGATACTATCAGACCTGCATCGTAATAGGCGTCGACGAGGCCTCTCATGCTGACGAATACTTTGCTTCTCTATGTCACGCAGGAGGCCTGGGCCAGGGCGCGGGCCCGCCTGGCTGCCGCGCGGCATGCGGCCGGGCACGACGATATCACAGCGCCGCGCTGGCGCCGCGAAGCCGAGCGGCGGCGCGACAGCGACGACCGTAGCACCCGGCATCCGCCGCCACGCATTCATCACTGATCCTTCCGGGCCCGCCGATCGGCGGGCTCTTTACGTTGCAGCAGCCGCACCGTAGCAATGCCGGACAGGTTTTGCCGGATTCCAGGATGCACCCTGCCGACCTTCCCCGCTTCGCCATCTATCTGGCGCCGCCGCCCGACGATCCCCTGCGGGAGGCCGCCGCGCGCTGGCTCGGCTATGACGCGGAATCCGGCCAGGCCTATCCGGCGGCCGCAGCGGCCGGGCGCAGCGCCGCGCGGATCGAGGCGCTGACCGCCAAGCCGCGCCCCTACGGCTTCCATGCCACCATCAAGGCGCCGTTCCGGCTCGCCGCGGGCGCCGACGACGTCGCGCTGATCACGGCGCTGGAGCAATTCGCGGCAAGCCGCCGGCCGATCCGCCTCGCGCCGCTGAAAGTCGCCGCGCATGGCGAGTTCCTTGCGCTCGTGCCGTCCTCCCCCAGTCCGGAACTGGCGGCGCTCGCCGCCGACTGCGTGCGCGACTTCGATCATCTGCGCGCGCCGCTCAGCGAAGCCGATCTGGCGCGGCGGCATGCCGTGCCGCTGACCGGGCGCCAGGAGGAATTGCTGGCCGCCTGGGGCTATCCTTACGTGCTGGACGAGTTCCAGCCGCATTTCACCCTGACCGGCGCGATCGGCGACGCGGCCGAGCGCGCCGCGCTCGAGGCGCATCTGGCCCGGCTGCTGGCGCCCTTCGGCCGCACCGACTACCTCATCGAGGATCTCTGCCTGTTCGTCCAGCCGGCTTCCGGCCGGCCGTTCCGGATCGCCGGCCGCTACCGCCTCGGCGGCTGAGGATGCTCAGGCCTGCCAAAGCGGCGGGAAAATCGCGATAACTGCCGCTGCCCGCGGGCATCCCTCGCCGCTGCGCGCCGATGGACTAGGTGATAGGGCGGCATTTCGCGAAACAGGGAGCCCGGCATGACCCTGCCGGTTACCGATACGCTCAAGCTGATCCTGAACGGCCCGGCGCGCACCCCGCCGCCGGCCGCCGCCGGTGCAATCACGCTGGACGACGAGCGGCTGGACGCCCTGTTCGAGGCGCTGCAGGCCGAGGCGCCGTCACCCTCGACGGAAGAGATCGAGGACGAGATCTGGGCGATCTGGACCAGCCATGACGATCCGGCGCTGGAGATGCGCATGCAGCGCGCCATCTCGGCCATCGCGCGCCGCCGCTTCGACGAGGCCGAGGCTTTGCTGGACGCGCTGGTCCGCGACGCGCCGGGCTGGGCAGAAGCCTGGAACAAGCGGGCGACCCTGCGCTTCCTGCAGCACCGCGATGCCGAAAGCACCGCCGATATCCGCCGCACCCTGGAACTGGAGCCGCGCCATTTCGGCGCCATCTGCGGCTTCGGCCAGATCTGCCTGCGACATGGCGAGACCGCGGCGGCGGCCGGCGTGTTTGCCGCCGCCCTGCAGCTCAATCCCCATCTCGATTCGGTGCGCGCCATGCTGGCCGAGCTCGAGCCCGACCGGCCGCAGCGGCTGAACTGAACCGCGCCCGGCAGCGGCCTGGCAAATTGTACACAATCCGGGTTGACGATTGTCGCAGCCGGCCTTACGGCTGGACGCAGTTCCGCCCGGAGTCCCTCCACTCATGACCGATCTTGCGCTCGAATGGCTCAATCTGGTGCTGCGCTGGATGCACCTGATCTTCGGCATCGCCTGGATCGGCTCATCCTTCTTCTTCGTCTGGCTCGACAATTCGCTGCGGCAAGGCGCGCAGCCGAAACCGGGCGTGCTGGGCGAGGCCTGGATGATCCATGGCGGCGGCTTCTATTTCACCGAGAAATATTCCGTGGCACCGCCGCAGCTGCCGCCCGAGCTGCACTGGTTCAAATACGAGAGCTACTTCACCTGGCTGTCGGGCTTCTTCCTGCTCGGCGTCCTCTATTACGCCGGCGCCGATCTTTACCTGATCGATCCCAAGGTGATGCCGCTGAGCCCGGCGGCCGCCATCGGCATCAGCTTCGCCTCGCTGGTCCTCGGCTGGATCGTCTATGACCGGCTGTGCAAGTCGCCGCTCGGCCGCAACGATGCGGCCCTTGCCCTTGTCGGCTTCGCGCTGCTGGTGGCGGCGGCCTGGGGCTATGCGCAGGTCTTCTCGGCGCGCGCCGCCTATCTGCATGTCGGCGCCCTGCTCGGCACGATCATGACCGCCAATGTGGCGCATATCATCATCCCCAACCAGAAGAAGGCGGTCGCCCAGATGCTGGCCGGCCAGGCC
>CAYSCA010000117.1:0-9950 GCA_964429465.1 uncultured Rhodospirillaceae bacterium | reverse complement strand
GCCGCCATGCGCAGGATGATCTGGATGGCGGTGCGGTTGAAGTAGCGGCCGTCGCCGCCGAGCACCAGAACGCCGCCGCGCAGGTTTGCCTGCGTGTCGAACACCGACTGGACGAAGGTTTCCAGATAGCCCGGCTGCCGGAAGACGGTCACCTTCTTGCGCAGGCCGGACGTGCCGGGCTTCTGGCCGGCAAAAGGCGTGATCGCAACCTCGCGGACGGACATGGCTGCTTCAGGGGCGCGGGACGCGGCTGACCAGATCGTAGCGCGCGCCTGTCTTCGCCATCAGGATGACGGTATGGGTGCGCGCGAAGCCGCCCTCGATGCTGACGCCGCGGCAGAGCGGGCCGGAATTGATGCCGGAGGCGACGAAGATCGCATCGTCGCTTTTCACCAGCTCGGCGCCGCTCATCCATCGGCCGGAATCGAGCCCGAATTCCTTCACCTTTTTCGCTTCCTCGTCGCTCTGCGGATCGACGCGGCCGAAGAACTCGCCGCCGAGCGCGCGGGCGAAGATCGTGGTGATGATGCCTTCCGGCGAGCCGCCGGTGCCGAACAGGGCATCGACGGGATGGCCTTTCTGCAGCGCCATGAAGGCGCCGGCGACGTCGCCGTTTTCCTGCAGCATGGTGCGCGCCCCGGCCTCGTGAATCTCCTTGATCATGGCGTGGTGGCGCTTGCGGTTAAGCACGAAGATGCGCAGCTCGGAAACCGGCTTGTTCAGCGCGGCCGCCAGGGCTTCCAGCTTCTTCTTCACCGGCCAGGCCGGATCTATCTTGCCCCTGGCCGGCGCCGGCACGACCAGCTTGTCCATGTAGAAGCTGGGGCCGAGGTCGAACATCGCGCCGCGCGGCGCCATCGCCAGCACCGCCATGGAATTTTCGGTGCCGTTGGCCATGTTGGTGGTGCCCTCGATGGGGTCCACGGCGATCTCGATCTCGGGTTCGCCCGCGCCGATGCGCTCGCCGCGATAAAGCAGCGGCGCATTGTCCTTCTCGCCTTCGCCGATCATCACGACGGCGTTGATGTTGAGGCTGCCCAGGGCCTTGCGCATCGCTTCCACCGCGGCGCCGTCGCCATCCTCCTTCCGGCTGCGGCCGACCCAGTCATAGGCGGCGATGGCGGCGGCTTCGGTCACCAGGCGGAGGGCGAAGGGGAAATCGGCGCGGTCGAACGGACCGGAAGCGGCAGGCATGAGCGGTACTCCCAAGGCAACGGATCGGCCGGATTTGCAGCCCGGTTATTCCCCCGGAAATACGGCAAAAACCGGGCAAGGCCAAGCCCGGCGCCCTGTGATTTGCGCAGGCGCAGCCGCGACCGACAGGTCGCCGGCCGGGTTGCTTGCCTGAAAGGATGCCGCATGACCCAGCCGAACCAGACCGCGCGAAGCGAAAAGGCCAAGATGCTGGCTGGAGAATTATACAGCGGCGCCGATCCCGACCTGACCGCCGCCCGCCGCCGGGCGCGCGAGCTGATGGCCGAAATCGGCCGCGCCGCCACGCCCGATGCGGAAATGGCGCTGCTGCGCCGGCTGCTCGGCGGGCTGGGCGAGAACGGGGTGATCCGGCCGCCCTTCCATTGCGACTATGGCAGCAACATCCGCATCGGCCGCAACGCTTTCGTCAATTTCGGCTGCGTCTTCCTCGATTGCGCGGAGATCGAGATCGGCGACGACCTGCAGATGGCGCCGATGGTGCAGCTTTACACGCCGGAGCATCCGCTCGACCCGGCGATCCGCCGCAGCGGCCTGGAATATGCCCGGCCGATCCGCATCGGCAGCAATGTCTGGATCGGCGGCGGCGCCATCGTCCTGTCGGGCGTGACCATCGGCGACGATTGCGTGGTCGGCGCCGGCAGCGTGGTGCGGCACGATCTTCCCGCCGGCAGCATCGCCGTGGGCAATCCCGCCAGGGTCATCCGCAATCTGCGGCCGTAGCGCTACTGGTCGAAGCGGCGGCGCCAGAATTCGTTGCTCTGGCGCTCGCCGATATCGCAGCCTTTGGCGTAACGGCTGCCCGACTGCGCCTTGACGGCGGGGCCGCTCTGCTGCCAGGCCGGCGGCAGGCTGGGCGCGGTGGCGATCTCGAGGATCAGCTTGCGCCGCACCGCCTCGAAGAAGGTCTGGAAGCCTTCGGCGACGACCACGAAGGAGCCGGGGCCGCCGATGACGCAGCCCTCGTAATAGCGGTCGAGGTCCTCCAGCACCGGAAAGCCCCAGGTATTGACGCGGCCGTTCATGATCGGCAGGCCGTTGATGACGATGCCGGCGGCGAGCGCCTGGTCGCGCATGAGGTCGACCGGCGCGCCGTCGTTGTTCGGCCCGTCGCCGGAGATGTCCAGCACCCGGCGCAGGCCCCTATGCGGGCCGTTGCCGTAAAGCGGGATGGCATACTGGATGGCGCCGGAGATGCTGGTGCGCCGGGCGGTGCGGACCGGATGCTCCAGCAGGCGGCGCGACACCGCATCGGCGCTGGCCTGGTCGGAAATCACCATCCATTCGACCAGGCTGCCCTGCGTCATCGCATCGGCCCATTCGAAATAGCTGACCGCGATGCGGCCGTGAATGCCGCTTCTGATCGCCTTCACCACGGCCGGGTCGGCGATGGCGCGGGCATAGCCGTCGCGCTGCAGCTTGGCCTCGTCGGGATCGATGCTGCCCGAAATATCGACGGCGAGGATCAGTTCGATATCGACATTGGCCGCCGGTGACGGCGCCGCAGGGGCCCTCTGGGCGGCCGCCCCGCCCGCCACGAAGCAGGACAGGGAAGCCGTCAGCCACGCCAGCACCAGAAGGCCAGGCAATCGCCGCTGCATGATCCAAGGCTAGTCCGGTCGCGGGCCGCCGTCCAACCAAATCCATCGCCGGCACTGGACAGCCCTGGCGGTCTCGCCGAAGCTGGCGCCATCATGGAAACACCGGTGGAAACGGATATTTTCGACGTCGTGATCGTCGGCGGCGGCCTGGCCGGCCTGACCCAGGGCATCGCGCTGGCCAGCCACGGCATCTCGGTCGCCATCGTCGACCGCGAGGATCCGGCCCGGGCGGTGTCCGCCGCCTTCGACGGCCGCGTCTCGGCGATTGCGCTGGCGTCCCAGCGGATGCTGGAAGCGATCGGGCTCTGGCAGCATGTCGCGGCAGCACAGCCGATGTGGGATATCCGCGTCTCCGACGGCGACTCGCTGCTGTTCCTGCATTACGACCACCGCGATCTCGGCGACCAGCCCTTCGGCTACCTGGTCGAGAACCGCGTCATCCGCCAGGCGCAGCAGGCGGCGCTGGCCGGGCTGCCGGTGGCGCGGCTGTTCGCGCCGATGGCGGTGGCGGGCGTCGAGCGCGGCCAGCCCGGCTCCGGCGCGCCGGCGCAGGTCGTTCTGGCCGATGGCCGCCGGCTCGCGGCGCGGCTGGTGATCGGCGCCGATGGCCGCAACTCGGCGCTGCGCGAGCAGGCCGGCATCCGCTGCACCGGCTGGAGCTACGACCAGACCGGCATCGTCTGCACCGTGCTGCATGAACTGCCGCATGGCGGCGCGGCGCAAGAGCGCTTCCTGCCGGCCGGACCCTTCGCCATCCTGCCGATGACCGATGACGAGGCGGGCCGGCACCGCTCCTCGCTGGTCTGGACCGAGCCGACCGATCGCGCCGCGGCTATCATGGCGCTCGACGATGCCGGTTTCGGCGCCGAGATGCGGCAGCGCTTCGGCACCGGCTACGGCGCGGCGCAGGTCACCGGTCCGCGCTGGTCCTATCCGCTCAGCTTCCTGCATGCCGAACGCTATACCGCGCACCGGCTGGCGCTGATCGGCGATGCCGCTCACGGCATCCACCCGATCGCCGGGCAGGGGCTGAATCTCGGGCTGCGCGACGTCGCGGCGCTGACCGAGGCGCTGGTGGAGGCGCGGCGGCTCGGCCTCGATTCCGGCCAGGCCGACGTGCTGGATCGCTATGCGCGCTGGCGGCGCACCGATACGCTGGTGCTCAGCGCCGTCACCGACGGGCTGACGCGGCTGTTCTCCAACGACATCGCGCCGTTGCGCCTGGCGCGCGATCTCGGGCTGGGCGTGGTCGACCGGATCGTGCCGCTGAAGAAGCTGTTCATGCGCCACGCGATGGGCGACCTAGGGCAGTTGCCGCGTCTGCTGCGGGGCGAGCGGCTCTGACTGAGCGGCCCGTGCCGATCACCCCAAGGCGTTAGCGTCGCGGATCGCGGCTCAGGCCTTTGGCTTCCATGCCGGCGAGATAGGCGGCCCAGAGCTGATCCTGATCGTGGCCGCGGTCGTAGAACCATTCCCAGCTGTAGAGGCCGGTATCATGCAGGTCGTCGAATTTCAGCCGTACGGCATAGGTGCCGACCGGCTCGATGCCGATGATCCCGACATGGCGGCGGCCCTGCACCAGCGTCTTCTGCGCCGGGCCATGGCCCTGCACCTCGGCCGAGGGGCTTTCGACGCGCAGGAATTCCGCCGTGAAGGTGAAATGCTTGCCGTCGGCGAAGGCGACATGCAGCTGCTTGTCGGCCGAAACGTAGCGCAGCTCGGTGCAGGCCGGCCGGCCCGCCTGCTGGTAGGGCGAGGACTCGTTCATGCCACGACCGGCGCCATCAGGCGCCGGCATGCGGCGGCGTGTCGTCGATCTGGCGCGCCTCGTCGACCAGCATGATCGGGATGCCGTCGCGGATCGGATAGGCCAGTCCGGCCTTCTCGCTGATCAGTTCGTTGCGCGCCCGGTCATAGGTCAGCGGACCCTTGGTCACCGGGCAGACCAGCAGCTCGAGCAGCTTGGGGTCGACCGGCGAGGAAGCCTGGGAAGGGGAGTCGCTCATCGCAATTGCCTCGTCAATGCAGCTGCCGGCGCTTCGGCGATCCGCCGCCGTCGAGCAGGGCCATTTCCAGCAGGGTGATCAGCATCTCGGCACGGGCGGCGAAATCCGGCGCCTCGAGCAGAGCCTGTTTCTCGCCGGGCGTAAAGGGGCAGATCATGCTCAGCGAATGGACCAGCAGGTCGTCATTGGCGGCGTTGATCGAGTCCCAGTCGGCCGGCAGGTTGTGCCTGTCGCAGAAGGCGCGCAGGGCGCGCAGCAGGCGCTCGCGGTCGGCCACGCCATCGGCCGCCGGCACGGCGTCATCGGCGAAGCTGGCATAATCGGCCTCGATCTGGCGATACAGCGTCTCGACCGCGAGCTCGCGCTCGACTGCGAAACGGCAGAGGCCGCGCAAGGTGATAAGGATTCGGCCATCCTCGGTCTCGGCCGCCGAGGCGATCTCGCCGACGCAGCCGACCCGATAGATATCGGGCTTGGCCTCGCGGCTGCGCGCCTCGGTGGGCTGGATCATGCCGATCAGTTTGGCACCGGCCACCGCATCCCGCGTCATCGCCAGATAGCGCGGCTCGAAGATATTGAGCGGCAGCAGCGCGCGCGGCAGCAGCAGCACGCCGGTCAGCGGGAAGATCGGGATGGTGCGGCTGAGGCTGCCGATATCGGGAATGCCGTCGGGCTCGCTGCTCATGCGAACAGGATGGAGGAGAGCCGGCGCCGGGCATCCACCACCAGCGGATCCATCGGGCCAAGCGCCTCGAACATTTTCACCAGCTGTTTGCGGGCGGCTTCGTCATTCCATTTGCGGTCGCGCTTGACCAGCTCGAGCAGCTGGTTGAGCGCTTCCTCGTTGCGCTGCGCGCCGACCAGCGCCAGCGCGTAATCGTAGCGCGCCTGATGGTCGTTCGGGTTGGCGTTCACCGCGGCTTCCAGCGGCTGCAGCTGGTCGGCGGCGCCGGCGCTCTGCTCCAGCAGCTCCAGCGCCGAGCGCGCCGCCACCACATCGGCGTGATTGGCCTGCGCCTCCGGCACCTGGGCCAGCACTTCCTTCGCCTCGTCGGTCTCGCCCATGCCGATCAGGGCGCGGGCAAGGCCGCCCAGGGCGGCGACATTCTCCGGCTCGGCGCCGAGGGCGGCGGAAAAGGCTTCTGCGGCCGAGGTCCAGTCCTGCGCGCCGAGCGCGGCCTTGCCGGTTTCCAGCATCTGCGCCGCGGTATCGCCTTCCAGCGTGCCGCCGGCCAGGCTCTCGACGAATTTCTTCAGCTGGCTTTCCGGCAGCGCACCGACGAAACCGTCCACCGGCTGGCCCTTGGAGAAGGCATAGACGGCGGGAATCGACTGGATGCGCAGCTGCTGCGCCAGCGGCTGGTTCTTCGGATCGTCGATATTGACCTTGACCAGGCGGACCTTGCCGTTCGCCGCCTTGACGGTCTTCTCCAGCAGGGGCGTCAGCTGCTTGCAGGGGCCGCACCACGGCGCCCAGAAATCCACCAGCACCGGCACCTGCATGGAGGCCTGCACGACGTCCTGCATGAAGGTGGTGATATCGACATCCTTGGCCATCGCGCCAGCATCAGCGGGGCCGGCGCCGGGCGTGGGGGTGGCGGGTTTCAATCCAAGATCCATGACACTGTCTTCTTCCGGTTCGGCGGGACAATCCAACGGATTCAGAGATAATGGCCGGGGCGCGAAATGCCAACCTCCGGCGTCCCGAATTGCCGGGAATGGCGGAAAATATAGGCAGGGGAAAAGGCCGAGCAAGCATGACCGGCCGGATCGCGGCCCGCCGGGGCAGCGTCAGGCGGCGCGGCGCGCCGGGCGGTCCAGCCCGCGGCCGACCTCCAGCACCAGCCGCCGCAGCCATGCCGAAGCCGGATCTGCGTGGTTGCGCGACGGCCAGAACAGGAATTCCTCGTCCGGGTCGGGATCGACCGGCGGCGCCACGGCGGTCAGTCCGAGCTGATCCTGCAGGCTGCCGATCAGCCGGCTGGGAACGAAGGCGGCAAGCTCGCTGCGCGCCACGGTATGCAGCGCCTGCAGGTAGCTCGGCACGCTGAGCGCGATCCGTCGCCGGATGCCGCGCGCCAGCAGCCAGGTATCGATCGGGTCTTCCTGCAGGCCGCGGCCGATCACCGCCACGAAGCGCGCCGCCAGGAAGCCGTCCATGCGCTTCAGCCGGGCCGCCTGCGGATGGCCGCGCCGCACCGCCAGCATGTCGCGGTCGCCGAACAGGCGCTGCCGGCGAAAGCCGGGAAAGGCCTCGGGATGGCAGTTGATCACGAGGTCGATGCGGCGCGCGAAATCCGGCTGCATCGCGGCGCCGCCGCGCCACGGCGTGATGTCGAGCCGCACGCCCGGCGCCTCGGCCGCCACGCGCGTCATCAGCGGGGCGAGCAGCAGGTTGATCACGTGATCGGGGATCATCAGCGCGAACTGCCGGCTGCTTGTGGCCGGATCGAAGCCGGCGGGCACGAACAGGCCGCGCAGCTGCTCCAGCGCCTCGGCCAGCGGGGCGCGCAGGCTTTGCGCCCGCGGCGTCAGCTCCATGCGGGCGCCGACCCGGACCAGCAGCGGATCGCCCAGCGTCTCGCGCAGGCGCCGCAGCGCATGGCTCACCGCCGGCTGAGACAAACCAAGCTGCATCGCCGCGCGGCCGACGCCGGCTTCGCGCAGCAGCGCATCCAGGGCGACCAGCAGGTTCAGGTCCAGCGCAGCCAAATTCATGACAGGAATGTATATCATACAAACTATCGATTGGAAGAATATGCGGAATGGCGCCAGCATGGCGGGATCAGCCCGGAGACAGCCATGACCGATTCCGCCCGCCCAGATGCTGCCCGCCCGGACATAGCCCGCATGGCCCCGGTGGCGCCACCCTTCGGCCCCGAGCTGCAGGAGATGCTGTCACGCATGCCGGCGGACTGGTCGCCGCCCTTCCGGCTGTTCACCACGCTGGGCCGCGACCCCGACCTGCTGCGGCGCTTCCTGCGCGGCGCGCCGGCTTATCGGTCCAATGCGCGCCTGTCGCTGCGCCAGCGCGAGGTGCTGCTGCATCGCGTGACCGCCAGATGCGGCTGCCGCTATGAATGGGGCATGCGGGTGCATTTCTTCGGCGCGGCGGCGGGCCTGGATGAAGACCAGCTTTATTCGACCGTCCATGGCAATGCCGGCGATCCCTGCTGGACCGCGGAAGACCGGCTGCTGATCCGGCTGGCCGATGACCTGCAGGAATGCTGCGATATCGGCGACGATCTGTGGCGGGATTTGCAGGCGGCCTTCAGCGACGAGGCGATTCTCGAGGCCCTGCTGCTGGCGGGCTATTACCGCACGGTGGCCTATCTGGCCAACGGGCTGCGCCTGCCGCCCGAGCCCGACAAATGCCGGCCCTTCCCGGAGGCTCAGGCCAGCAGGTCGGCGTAATCCTTGTGCCGGCGGATCCAGGCCGAGGCATAGCCGCAGAGCGGCACGACTTTGGTGTTTTCCGCCCGCACGATATCCATCAGGCCGCGCATCAGCCGGTCTGACGCCCCGGTGCCGCGCAGCGGCACGGGCGCCTCGACATGGGTGATCACCAGCGCATCGGCGCGCCGCCGGTAATTGGCGAACACGATCTGGCCGTCGACATCGAGCTCGTAGCGGCTCCGGTCGGGATTGTCGTAGACGGGATTGCTCATGCCGATGAGATAGGCTTTCCCGGCCGCCGGTTCAATGCGAGCGATAGTTTTATAGCCCGACGACAATCTTTCCGAAGGCCGCGCCCTTGCCCATATGGTCGTAGGCCGCGCGCACGCCGGCTTCCGAAAACTCGAAACGCCTGTCCAGCACCGGCTTCAGCTTCGCCAGACTCATCGCGCGCAGCATGGCGTCGAAGCCTTCCTTCGAGCCGACGGTGATGCCCTGCAGGCGCACCTGCTGCATCACGACGAGCGGCAGCAGCAGGTCGTTGCTCATCGGGCCCGACAGCACGCCGATCATGCTGAGCGTGCCGCCCGGCCGGATGGCGCGGATCGACTGGTTGAGCGTGCCGGCGCCGCCGACTTCCACGATATGGTCGAGCCCGCGGCCGCCGCTTACGGCTCGCGCGGCGCGGCCCCATTCCGGGTTGCTGCGGTAGTTGATGCCATGATCGGCGCCCAGCGCCTTCGCCTTGTCCAGCTTCTCGTCGCTGGACGACGTGACGATCACCTCGGCGCCGGCGAGCTTGGCGAATTGCAGGGCGAAGAGCGAGACGCCGCCGGTGCCCTGCACCAGCACGCGGTCGCCCGGCTGCACCTGGCCAAGCGTGACGATGGCGCTCCAGGCGGTCAGCCCGGCGCAGGGCAGGCTTGCTGCCTCCTCGAAACTCAGGTGATCGGGAATCCGCGCCAGCGCATGGGCCGGATAGGTGCGGCTCTCGCAGAGCCAGCCATCGAAGGGTCCGCCCGTCGAGACGGAGAATTTCTCCACGCTGGGCGCGCCGCTCTGCCAGTTCGGGAAGAAATGCGGCAGCACCCGGTCGCCCGGCCGGAAGGCGCTGACGCCCGCGCCGACCGCCGTCACCTCGCCGGCGCCGTCCGAGAGCGGAATCAGCGGCAGCTTCTGTTTCGGATTATAGCTGCCCTGCACCATCAGCCAGTCGCGGTAGTTCAGCGAGCAGGCCTTCACCCGCACCAGCACCTCGCCGGGGCCGGGCTCCGGCTGCGGCCGCTCGGCCATGACCAGACGGTCGGCGGCGAAGCCCTGCAATTCGATGGCGCGCATCCGGGTATCCTCCTGCGATTTCTGCGGGGCCGATTGTGCCGCCGCGGGATTTTGCCGTCCAGCCGTGCTAGGCTCACCGCCGATTCAGGAGCTGCCCATGCCCGTGCTCAACATCAATGGCAAGCCGGTGCCGGTCGAGGTGGAAGGCGAGATGCCTCTGCTCTGGGCTTTGCGCGATGTGCTCAACCTGACCGGCACGAAATACGGCTGCGGCATCGCGGTCTGCGGCGCCTGCACGGTGCTGATCGACGGCCAGCCGGCGCGCTCCTGCTCGCTGCCGGTCGGCGAGATTCCGGACGGCGCGGCGATCACCACCATCGAAGGCCTTTCCGAGCATGCCAGCCATCCGGTGCAGCGCGCCTGGCATGAGCTCGACGTGCCGCAATGCGGCTATTGC
>CAYSCA010000116.1:0-9995 GCA_964429465.1 uncultured Rhodospirillaceae bacterium | reverse complement strand
CCGGTGAAAAGCGACCACATGCTGTTTATCGCGAGCGGCGCATTCCATCTCGCCAAGCCGTCCGACCTGCTGCCCGAATTGCAGGGCCGCCTGCCGATCCGCGTCGAGCTCAAGGGCCTGACGCGCGAGGATTTCCGGCGCATCCTGACCGAGCCCGAGGCCTCGCTGCTCAAGCAGTATGTCGCCCTGCTGGCCACCGAGCAGGTGCAGCTCGACTTCGCCGACGATTCCATCGACGCGATCGCCCAGATCGCCGCCGACGTGAACGAGGGCGTGGAGAATATCGGCGCCCGCCGCCTGCACACGATCCTCGAGCGCGTGCTGGAGGAGATCAGCTACACGGCGAGCGACCATTCCGGCGAGACGGTTAAGGTCGATGCCGCCTATGTGAAGGAGCGGATCGGCGACCTCGCCGCCAACAGCGACCTGAGCAAGTATATCCTGTAGGACACTCTCGGTTCTCTCGCCCCTCGCCTCGACCCTCTCCCTCAGGGAGAGGGAGGGGCCCGCCGCCGCGCGGCGGGGGGTGAGGGTGGTCCAGCCACTCGCGCCGGTCCGGCGTCGGATGACTCCGCCGTTAGTTTCCGCCATTCTGGCCGGCAACCAATAATTCTGCGGAGGAAGCCATGACAGACCTGAAGGGCCGCGTTGCCCTGATCACCGGCGCGTCCAGCGGCATCGGCGCGGCGACCGCCCGGCTGCTGGCCCGGCGCGGCTGCTCTGTCGCCATCAATTTCTCCAAAAGCCGGGAGGCCGCCGAGGCGGTGCGGGCCGAGTGCGACAGGCTGGGCGGCGAGGCCTTCCTGGTGCAGGGCGATGTCGCCGAGGATGCCGATTGCCGCCGCATCGTGGACGAGACGGTGGCCCATTTCGGCCACCTGAATTACCTGGTCAACAATGCGGGCACCACCAAGTTCGTCGCGCATAAGGACCTGGCCGGCCTGTCTGCCGAGGATTTCCAGCGCGTCTACGGCGTCAACACCGTCGGACCGTTCCAGATGGTGCGCGCCGCCGAGCCGTATCTGCGGGCGACCCGCGGCGCGGTGGTGAACGTCTCCTCCATCGCCGGCGTCTATGCCACCGGCTCGTCGCTCGCCTATGTCGCCTCGAAGGCGGCGCTGAACGGGCTGACGCTCGGGCTGGCCCGCGTGCTGGCGCCGGAAGTGCGGATCAATGCCGTCTGTCCCGGCTTCGTCGAGGGCGAATGGCTGAAGCAGGGCATGGGCGAGGCGGCCTACGCCGCCCTGCAGCAGGGCTGGCGCGCCAATGCGCCGCTGCAGACCACCAACACGCCCGAGGATATCGCCGAGAACATCGCCTTCTTCCTCATCTCGGCGCCGAACGTCACCGGCGAGACCCTGGTGATCGACAGCGGCATCCGGCTGGCCCAGCCGCGGCAGCCGCAGAAAAGCTGATTCAGCTTTCCGCCGGCAGCAGCGGCTCGGGCTCGATCACGCTGAGCGGCTGCGGGCCGGGCAGGCTCGGGTCGATGCCGGTATCGAGGCGGATATCGGCGATCACCGGCAGATGGTCGGACATGCTGCAGGCCCCGGCATCGGTCCAGTATTTCACCAGGGCGCTGCGCGGCCGGCAGTAGATGCGGTCCAGCATCAGCAGCGGCCGCCGGGCGGGAAAGGTGCGCAGCTTGGTGCGCGCCGGCAGGATCGTCGCCAGGCCGCGGCGCACATTGCCGAAGACGAACCAGTCGTTGAAATCGCCGAGCATCACCGTGGTGCGCCGCGTGGTGCCGGCGATCGCCGCCAGCATCGCCGCCTGCTCGCGGCGCTCGTGCCAGCTCAGGCCCAGATGCACGGAAGCCATGTGCAGCGGGCCGAGCGGCGTCGCCACCGTGGCCTCGATGGCGCCGCGCGGCTCGCGCCGCGAGACGGAAAGGTCATGCACCGCCACCTCGCCGAGCGGCCAGCGGCTGATCAGCGCATGGCCGTAATAGCCGTCCGGCGCCACGATGGTCTTGGCCTCCGCGGCATGGCTGCCCAGGGCCTGGGCGAGAAAGGCGAACGGCGACTGCTCGCCGCGGCCGCGCGAATCGATCTCCTGCAGGGCGACGATATCGGGATCGTGCTTCTGCACCAGGCCGACGATGCGGCCGAGATCGTAGCGGCCGTCCGGCCCGATGCCGGCATGCAGGTTCCAGGTCAGAACCCGAACCGCCGTCCGGGCCACATTCACGCCCGGAACCTCATGCCGGGGCCTTCCGGAACCTCGTCATCATGGTCTGCAGCGCAAAGGACAGCCCGAACCAGCCGACGAGAATGGCGAGGAACAGCGCGACATCGGCAAAGGTCGGCCGGCTCAGCACTTCCATGATGCGGCCGCCCAGCGCCGACATCGCGATGATGCCCGGCGCCAGGCCGAACAGGGTGCCGACCAGGTAATCGACGACGCGGATCTTCGTCGCGCCCGCGATCATGTTGACCAGCGTGAACGGCGCGGTCGGCATCAGCCGCAGCATGGTGACGGCGAGGATGCCGTTATTCTTCACCTTGGCGGCGACGCGGTTCATCCGCGGCCCCATATAGCGGCGCAGCAGCCTGGCGCCGAGCTTGCGGCCGGCCAGGTAGGTGACCAGCGCACTGAGCATCGAGCCGGCGGAGGCATACAGCAGCCCGTCCCAGGTGCCGAAGGCGGCCGCGGTCGCCGCAATCAGCAGGGTGATCGGGAAGACCACGAAGCCCGCGGCGACATAGAGGCCGAGCACGGCCGGCAGCGCCCAGGGCGAGGCGGCAATGGCGCCGAACACCTCGGTCACCCGCTCGGGCGAGGCCCATTCCGCCAGCGGCGTGTAGCGCCAGGCCAGCACGAGGGCGAGAACGGCGATGACGAGGAGGCCGATCTTGATCAGGCCCGCAAGCCGGCTTTCGCGCGGCGGGTCGGCTTGGGAATCGTGCAAGAAATCCTCCACGGTGATCGGGCGTTCTGGGTCGGCGACCAGGCCAAGCGGGGTCAGCAGCTGGTCCTGCAGGGCGGAATCGTCGATCGGCTCCAGCCGGTGCTCGCGGCCGGCCAGCGCGGCCAGCATGCCGAACAGCGACCCGCCGTTATGGGCGAGCTGGGCCTCGACCTCCTGCGCGGTCGCGCCGCAATGCTCGGCCAGCAGCCGGTTGCGCAACGCCAGCACGGCGGCGCGGTGGGGCGGCTCCTCGGCGGCCAGCACGAGGTCGCATTCGGTGTCGAGGCCGAAGGAGCGGTTGCACAGGTTGGCCGAGCCGACCCGCAGCAGGCGGTCATCGGCGATCACCAGCTTGGAATGGATCTTCACGTCGGCGCCGGCATCGCCGCGCCCGACCGCCGGATAGAGCAGCCGGACGCGCTCGGCGACGCCGGCCTCGCGCAGGATCTGCATGAAGCGGATGCGGCCGGCCAGCATGCTCTGCTGCTCGATCCAGGCCTTGTAGCTGCGCGGCGCGACGATCACCGCCTCGAGCGCCGGCCGTTCCTGCAGGCGCTGGGCCAGCAGGCGGGCGACGCCGATGCAGGTGACATACTGGTTCTCGATATAGAGGCTGCGCTCGGCGGCCGCGATCTGGTCGTGGAACAGCGTCTCGATCTCGCGGATTTCCGGCTCGGCGCCATAGGAGGGATGCGTCCGGGCGATGCCGATCCCGACATCGCGGAAATCCGGCTTGATCCCGGCGGGCCAGATATCGCCGGGGCTGGCCGGCGGCTTGAGGCTTTCGCGCGTGACGCGCTTCCAGCGCTGGCGCGCCAGGTCGCCGAGCGCCACCGCCGCCGCGCCGTCCACCATCATCTGCACGTCATGGAAGGGCTGGTAATCATCGCCCGCGGGATCGCGGCGCAGCGGATTCCGCGGCAGATGCTCCGGCGTGTCCCAGCGCCGGACGGTGAGATCGAGGCCGCCGCAGAAAGCGATCGCGTCGTCGACGACGACCACCTTCTGGTGATGCGAGGCGCCGACCGGCAGCATCTTGTCGAGGCAGAGCTCGATCTGCGGCGGCGTGCTCCAGTGCAGGGTGAGCGCCGGCATCTTCTCGCGCTCGAAGGAATAAAGCGCCGAGTAATCCCACAGCAGCAGCTTGACGGAGAGGTCCGGCCGGCGCTTCACCAGTTCGCTCAGGAACGGGCCGAGCGTCGGCGGCAGGTCGTCGCCGGTTTTGCCGCCCTCGCCGACCAGGGGCGTGCGGCTGTCGATGTCCCAGCCGATGATGATGATGCTCCTGCGCGCCTGCCGCAGCACCTGCCGCAGCGCGCCGTAGAAGGCGGCCGCGTCCACCAGCATGGCGGCCCGATGCGCCAGCTCGACGCGCCAGACATTGCGGCCCGGCTGCAGGAACGCCGTGCTGCGCGTATCGTCTGTCGGCTTCCTCTCCACGAAATCCCGAACTGCCATGCCCTTCCTCGGCTTCCGGTGCCTAAACACTGCTGCGCGGATTTCGGCAGCATTGCAGAGTCATAAGAGGTCACTTAGCGCGCGATGTGGCATGGATGCGGCAGGGCCGTGACCGCCGTGGAATTTTTTTGCGACCGACGGTTTTTCCGGGAGTCCGGGCCTATTGCTGGTTGCGCCGCTCAGGCGCGCAGCAGTTTCAGCAGCTGTTCCAGCCTGGGCTCGTCCAGGCTGCCGATGCGCCGGCCCAGCTCGTTGGCCAGCAGGGTCGCCTTCGGGCTGAGGCCCGCCGTGTCGATGGTGACGCGCGGATGCGACAGCTTGGCCAGCTCGGCGAGGTCTTCGGCATCGTCCCAGATGATGTTCAGATAGCCGCAGATGCGCTGCAGCAGCAGCCAGGAGGGGCGGCCGCGATGGCCATGCTCCAGCGCGGAGAGATAGGCGGCGGAGACGCCGAGATCGGCCGCCATCTGCTTGAGGCTGATGCCGCGCGCCTGGCGCAGGCTGCGTATACGCGCGCCGAAGGGCGTCATGCCGCCGCACCGTCTCGCAAGGGCATCTGCCGGAATGATCGCCGGAGCGATCCTATGCGCTGCGATTGCCGTCTCATCCCCGCCATTCTAGACTGGCGCCGTGTTCCCGCGCCAATATCCCGGTGCCCTCCTGATTCTGCTTGCCGCCATCCTGGCGGCGGGCGCAAGCATGGCACAGCCGCTCACCTTCGGCTTCCGGCTGGCCACGCCCTATGTGGTCCAGCAGCAGGATGGCAGCCTCGCCGGCCTGGAATACGAACTGGTGCAGGCGGCGGCCGAAGCCGGCAATCTCCGGCTCGACACCGAGATCGCGCCGCTCGGCCGGCTGATGGAGGATTTCCGGCGCGGGATCAATCAGGGCTTCGTGCCGGCCAGCAGGGAGATGGCCCTGCCCGGCTGCCTGACCGACACCGTGCTGGTCTATCACAATACCGCCTTCAGTCTGCGCCGACGCCGACTCACGATTGCCGGGATTCCCGATCTCGCCGGCCTCGACGTGCTGGCCTTCCAGAATGCCCATCAGGTGCTCGGGCCCGGCCTGGATGCCCTGCGGCAGGAGAATCCGCGCTATCACGAGGTGGCGAACCAGATGCTGCAATTGCGCGCGCTGTTCAGCGGCCGCACCGATGTGGTGATCGCCGACCGCCGCATCTTCCGCTCGCTCATGCGCAGCCCGGATGGCGGCGTGGATACCAGCCCCGCCGTGGCCGAGCATGACCTGTTCGAGCCGTCGCCCTATGCCGTGGCCTTCCGCGACGCCGCGCATTGCCGCACCTTCAATGCCGGGCTCGCCCGCATCCGGCGCAACGGCACTTTCAACGCCATCCTGCAGCGCTGGGAGAACCGCGCGAACTGACGCTCAGGCGGCCGCCAGGCCGGCCAGCGCCTGCTGCTGAATCTCCACCGCGCGTGGATAGCAGAGCTTCCGCCACGCGTCGCTGTCGGGATAGAAGGCGGCGCGGATCTGCGTCTTGATCTGCTGGCCCAGGGCTGAGAAGACGTCGCCGCGCAGATGCAGCCAGTTATCGGCGATCACCGAGAGCCGGACTTCTTCGGAGGGCAGGGTGCCGACCTCGATATTGAGCGCCACCGTCACGGCTTTCGGGCAGAAGCGCACGATGCCCATGCGCAGATTGCCCTCGATGATCGGCGAATCCGACTGGCCCATGGCCGGCGAGGTGACCGCATCGCCGAACCAGCGTCGCGCCAGTTCGAGCGGTTCGGAGCCCGGCGGATGCCGGCAGATCATCTCCGAATAGCCGAAGGGCCCGAGCCCGGTATGGAAATCCAGAACGCAGATGCGCTGCGCGGTCTGGAGATATTTCTCGCAGATCGCCCTGATCGTGCGATGCGACCAGCAGGGGCCGGTGCCGCCATAGAAGATGCCGTCCCTGTGGCTGTGCTGGCCGCCGACGATGGCCGCCGTCGCGGCCTTGCTGCCGACGCGCGCGTAATAGGCGGCGATGCGCGTCTGAATATCGGCCGCGACCGCGTCATTCCATTCCTGCGGCAGCAGCCAGGCATGCACTTCCGCATAGGCCGGATTGGCCGGCGGCGAGGCGCGCTCGAAATCGATGAAGTTGCGGTTGATGTCCATGTTGTCTTCGTTCACCCGCCGGCCCCAGGAGAAGCCGTAAGGGTTGCTCGCATGGACCAGCAGCATCGCGGTATCGGCCGGCAGCTTCGCGGCAAAGCCTTCCTCCAGCCAGCCGACCTGGCAGCCGGAGCCATAGTAACCCTCGATGCCATGCGTGCCGGACACCGTGACCAGCACGGCTTTCGCATCCCGCGGTCCGATCCAGGCGATATCGGTGCACAGGGCCTCGCCACTGATGCCCTTCAGCGGATGCGGCATGCTCTCGAGGCTGGCGCCGGCGGCTTTCGCCGCTTTGAGGAACCTGATCCGCGCGGTGGCGTAGTCGGGGGAGAAATGGGAGTGCATCCAGGTACCTCTTGACCTTGTCATGCCCGGGCTTGGCCCGGCATCCACAATTTTTTCATCACCAACGAAGGCGTGGATGGTCGGGACAAGCCCGGCCATGACACGTGTTCATGTTTCCTTATCCCGCTGCCGCCGCAGCAGCACATAGAACGCACCCGCGCCGCCCATTTCCTGGCGCGCCGGGGTGACGCCGAGGATCTGGTCGCGCCAGGGGCCGCGTTTCAGGTATTCCGGCAGCCAGTTCCGCAGCACGCCGCGGCCCTGCACGCCGCTTTCGGCCGAACGCGCGCCCTTGCCGGTGATCACCAGCAGGCAGCGTTTCTGCTGTGCGAGACTGTCGCGGATCAGTTTCGACAGCGCGCGTTCGGCATTGGCGAGCGTCAGACCATGCAGGTCGAGCCGCGCATCGATGGGCAGTTCACCGCGCTGGAAGCGCTGCTTCAGCCTTTTGTCCATCTGCAGCGCGGGCAGTTCGCCGTGGCGGCCCGGCAGAAGCGGCTGCTTCTCCTTCGCATCCGCCCGGGCATAGGCCGCCGCGCCGGCGCCTTCGGGACGGAAAACTTTCGGCAGCGGCGCCAGCGGCTGCGGCACGAGATCGCCGCGCCGGATCGGCTTCACCGCGCCGGCAACCTGCTGCCAGGCCTCGGGATCTGGCACCAGCGGCGCGGGCGCAGCCTTACTCCGCCGCGGCGCCACTGTTTGACTCAGAAGAATCGGCGATCAGCACGATATGCAGCCGCCGCGGGCCATGGGCGCCGAGCACCGGCACGCCTTCGATATCGGCGGTGCGCGACGGCCCGGTGACGAAGTTGACGGTGCGCGGCCAGCGCGACACGTCGCCGAGCTTGTCGCGCTGGCGCTGGAACGCCTCTTCCAGGGTGCCGGTGATCTGGCTTTCGCGCATCACCACCAGATGATGGTCGGGCACGAAATGCAGGGTCGTCGGCGTGGTCGGCGAGGAATGCAGCATCAGGGTGCCGGTCTCGGCGATGCCGGCGAAGGCCGGCGTCACGCTGACCAGGTCTTCGCTGCGGCCCGGCCCGTAATCGATATCCAGCAGCGGGCGCGACCCCCAGGGCAGCGACTGCAGCAGCGGATCGGGCGCCACTTTCAGCCGGCTCGGCAGGTTATGCTGCGCCAGGTAATCGGCGATCTTGCCGGGCACGTCTTCCGTGGAGGGCACGGAATCCACTGTCACGGTAAGCGCTTCCGCCTTGGCGGTGAACAACGCCACCTGCTCGGCATGGGGGATTTGCGCGCGCTGCGGCACCAGGTTGCGCGGATGGCGCGCGATGCGCTCCGCCACCGCGGCGGCGCGCGAGGAATCGGCCGCCTGCTCCTTCAGTCCGCCGCGGAGCGTGGCGAAGATGCGTTCGCGCGAGCTCATGGCTTTACTCCTGCAGAGGGGCGCGCCTGGCGGCTGCGCCTGTACTGCGCCATGAAGGTGTCGCGCGCCTGCGGCGCCGGCAGGTCCCGGCCATCGGTCCAGCCCGAGGCCAGCGGCAGCTTGGCAAACCGCCCGCCTTTCTTCTTCCCCATCATATGCATCGCGGCGATGGCGAGGCGGGTGCCGAGGCGGTAGAGCCAGGGATTCCTGGCGGCAAAGGCCCAGGCCTCGACGCCCCAGCGCGGCCAGGCCGAGCCGATGCGCTTCTCATGCTGCTGCTCGCGCCACCAGCGCATGATGTCGGGCAGCGGGATGCGCATCGGGCAGACTTCCTCGCATTTGCCGCAGAAGGTGGAGGCATTGGGCAGATGCCGCGCCGTCTCCAGCCCGATCATATGCGGATCCAGCGCGGCGCCGATCGGGCCGGGATAGACCCAGCCATAGGCATGGCCGCCGACCGAATGATAGACCGGGCAATTGTTCATGCAGGCGCCGCAGCGGATGCAGCGCAACAGCGGCTGCAGGGTCGTGCCGAGCATTTCGCTGCGACCGTTGTCGAGCAGCACGACATGGAATTCCTCCGGCCCGTCGAGATCGGTGCTGCGCTTCGGGCCGCAGGAGAGCGTCGTGTAGCAGCTCATCTCCTGGCCGGTCGCCGAGCGCGCCAGGATGCGCAGGATGGTCGAGAGGTCTTCCAGGTTCGGGATCACCTTCTCGATGCTGGAGACGACGATATGCATCTTGGGCAGCGATTGGGTCAGGTCGCCATTGCCCTCGTTGGTGACGATCACCGTGGCGCCGGTTTCCGCGATCAGGAAATTGGCACCGGTGATGCCGACATCGGCCTGGAAATAGCGGTCGCGCAGCACGGCGCGCGCCTCGGTCACCAGCACCTGCGGATCGGTCGAGCGCGGCCCGGCCTTCTCGCCCGGCTTGCCGGGCAATTCGTAATCGGGGTGGTGGTCCTCGAACAATTCGGCGATCTGCTCGCGCGTCTTGTGCAGGGCCGGGCCGATGATATGGCTCGGCGGCTCATGCGCGAGCTGGATGATGTATTCGCCCAGATCGGTCTCGATCGGCTGGATGCCCTGTTCTTCCAGAAAGGCATTCAGCCCGATCTCCTCGGTGACCATCGACTTGCCCTTGGTCACCGTCTTGGCATTGCGCGCGCGGCAGAGCGACAGAATCGTCTCGCGCGCCTCGCGCGGCGTGCGGCACCAGTGCACATGGCCGCCGCGCGCCTTCACCTGGGCCTCGAACTTTTCCAGATAGAGATCGATATGCGCGAGCACGTGATTCTTGATCTTCACGCCCTCGTCGCGGAGCGCCTCGAATTCCGGCAGCTCCCGGGCGCTGTCGACCCGGCGGCTCGCCATCGCCCCGCCGATGATGCCCATCGCCTTGCGCAGGTTGGGATCGCGCAACGCCTTGCGCGCATTGGCCTCGAATTGCTGGGCGGTGATCTGCATGCTCATGGCTGCCTCACGCCTCGCCGATCGCCGGCGTATCGGTCATGCCGGCCAGCACTTCCGCCACATGGCGCGCCTTCACGTGGCTGCCCTCGCGCTGCAGCCGTCCGGCCATGTTGAGCAGGCAGCCCATATCGCCGGCCAGCAGCAGCTCGGCGCCGGTCTGCGCGATATCGGCGGTCTTGCGCGAGACGATATCGGTCGAGACCTCGCCGTATTTGACGCAGAAGGTGCCGCCGAAGCCGCAGCAGGTCTCCGGCGTCTGCATTTCCACCAGATCGGCCCCGACGCTCTGCAG
>CAYSCA010000115.1:5862-10040 GCA_964429465.1 uncultured Rhodospirillaceae bacterium | reverse complement strand
TGATGATCACGGCGTATTTCTTGCCATGCGGCTCGGTGAGGATGCGGTTCAGGAGCGTGGTCTTGCCGGCGCCGAGATAGCCGGTCAGCACGGTCACCGGGGTCGGGGTGGCGGGCCCAGGAACCTTCTCAATTGCCGGGGATGACTGCGTCATAAGCGGATACTCCGGAGGGGTCGGCTGTGCTATGTGAATGGGCGTAACCATAGTGGCACGGGGCCTCAAGTCCAGTGCCGGATACGCGTTGGACGCCGATGTCGCAGAACGCCGCAACCGATTGGATCTGCATCGAAAGCCCGCTCGGACCGCTGACCGTCACGGCAACGGCCGGGGCGGTCACCGACGTGGACTGGCGCGGCCGGCCGGGCACCCGCTCGGGCGCCTCGCCCCTGCTGACCGAGGCGGCGCGGCAGCTGCTCGCCTATTTCGCCGATGGCCGCTTCCGCTTCGACCTGCCGCTGCAGCCCGGCGGCAGCAATTTCCAGCGCGCGGTGTGGGATTTCATGCTGGCGATCCCGGCCGGCGGGACGCGCTCTTACGGCGACTGCGCACGCGCCATCGGCGGCGAGGCCCGCAACGACGCGCGGGCGGTCGGCGCCGCCTGCGGCGCCAACCCGATCCCGGTGATCATCCCCTGCCATCGCATCCTGGCGGCCGGCGGCGCGGCCGGCGGCTATTCCGGCAAGGGCGGCCTCACCACCAAACGCTGGCTGCTGCGCCATGAGGGCGCCTTCGTGCCGCCCGAGCAGGTGAGCATGCTGGACGCGCTGCGGCCATGACGGAACCCCCAAAGGTCGGCGACCCGCCGTCCGGCCTGATCCATCCGGTGCTGCGCCGGCTGCACGCCTACTGGGATAGGAAGCGCGCCGGACGGATCGGGCCGACACGCGGCGACATTGATCCGGCTGAATTCCCCTATGCCGTCGGCTGGGCCAGCCTGTTCGACGTGCGCCAGGGAGCCGACAAATTCAGTATCCGCGTCCTCGGGGGTCAGACAGAAAGCGTTCTTGATCTCGGGCCCGGTTTCCGCCGGATCGAGGATGTGCAGGATCCCGAATTCCACGCCGTTGCCCATCGCGACCTCTGCTGGGTGATCGAGAACCGGAGGCCGCTCAGGTCGCTCCATGATTTCACCACCCGGCACCGACACTACCGCTTCGAAGGCGTGATGCTGCCGATCTCAGATGACGGCCACAGGGTCAGCATGGTGCTCGTCGCCGCCATACCACCGATCGGCGGCTGAATGGTGTGGTGAGCGCGATGGACTCCGCTTCACTTTTCCCCGCCGACCGCAGCATCCGGCGCGAGGACCTGGCCGCCGATCTGGTCCACCCGGTGCTGCGCCAGCTCTACGCCTATTGGGAGGAGAAGCGCGCCGGGCGGATCGGGCCGGCGCGCGCCGAGATCGATCCGGTGGATTTCCGCTACGCGATCGGCTGGACCGCGCTGGTCGATGTCGTCGCGGATGGCGAAAGCTTCGATGTCCGCGTCTGGGGCAGCAACATGAGCGTGTTCACCCCGAACGACTATACCGGGCAGAAGGATCTGAAATTCCGCGATGGCGAGATCGGCGCCAGCGTGCTGGAGAATTTCCGCTGGGTGGTGGCGCACCGGCGCCCCTTGAGCATCCTGCGCGACCGCACCACCGCGATGGGGCATTACCGCTATGAGAGCATGGCCCTGCCGCTGTCCGAGGATGGCGAGAAAGTAACGCAGCTTCTGGTAACCGCGATTCCTCCCGTCGGCGGCTGATCCGTCGCGGCCGGCGGCCCTTGGCTTGCTTGTGACGGCAACCATTCGCTAAAGTCCGCCGATACAAGAACAGGAGGAAGCGATGGCAAAGACGATCACCATCCAGGCGAGCGACGGCAGCGGCAGCTTCACCGGTTATCTGGCCGAACCGGCCGGCGGCAAGGGCCCGGGCATCCTGGTCATCCAGGAGATTTTCGGCGTCAACAAGGTGATGCGCGACGTCTGCGACGATCTCGCCGCCCAGGGCTATGTCGCGCTCTGCCCCGATCTGTTCTGGCGCCAGGAACCCGGCGTCGACATCACCGACAAGAGCAAGGCGGAATGGGACAAGGCCTTCGCGCTGTTCGGCGGCTTCAACCTCGACAAGGGTGTCGACGACCTGAAGGCGTCGCTGGCGGTCCTGCGCAAGCTGCCCGGCGTCAGCGGCAAGGCCGGCACGGTCGGCTACTGCCTCGGCGGCCGGCTCGCCTTCCTGATGGCCTGCCGCAGCGACGTGGATGCCGCCGTCTCCTATTACGGCGTCATGCTGGCCGAGCACCTGGGCGAAGTCGGCAGCATCAAAAAGCCGCTGCTGATGCATGTCGCCACCGAGGACAAGTTCGCGCCGAAGGACCAGCAGCAGAAGGTCAAGGCGGCGGTGGCGACCAACGCCAACGTGACGCTGCATGAATACCAGGGCAACGACCACGCCTTTGCCCGCGTCGGCGGCGAGCATTACGACAAACAGGCGGCTGAGCTTGCCAACAGCCGCTCGGCCGAGTTCTTCAAGAAGCACCTCTCCTGACAGAAAAGAGAAAGCAAGAAAAAATGGTCCACGCGATCCGCATCCATGAGCCCGGCGGCCCCGAGAAGATGAAGTGGGAAGAGGTCGAGGTCGGCACGCCCGGCCCCGGCCAGATCCGGCTGAAGAATTCGGCGGCCGGCCTGAACTATATCGACACCTATCACCGCACCGGCCTGTACAAGATGCCGCTGCCGCTCGCGCTGGGCATGGAAGGCGCCGGCACGGTCACCGCCGTCGGCGCCAATGTCAGCGACATCAAGGTCGGCGACCGCGTCGCCTATGCCTCGCAGCCGCTCGGCTCCTATTCGGAAGAGCGCCTGATGCAGGCCGACCGCGTCGTCGTGCTGCCGGACGGCATCACCGACCAGCAGGCCGCCGGCATGATGCTGAAGGGCATGACGGTCGAATACCTGCTGCGCCGCACCTACAAGGTGAAGGCCGGCGATCCGGTGCTGTTCCATGCGGCGGCCGGCGGCGTCGGCCTGATCTTCGGGCAATGGGCCAAGGCGCTCGGCGCCACGGTGATCGGCACGGTCGGTTCCGACGACAAGGCCAAGCTCGCCCGCGAGCATGGCTACGACCATGTCATCAACTACAAGACCGAGAACTTCGTCGAGCGGGTGAAGGAGATCACCAAGGGCGAAGGCGTGCCGGTGGTATATGACGGCGTCGGCAAGGATACCTGGGCCGGCTCGCTGGACTGCCTGCGGCCCTTCGGCCTGATGGCCAGCTTCGGCAATGCCTCGGGCCCGGTCGGACCGGTGGATCTCGGCATCCTCGCGCCGAAAGGCTCGCTGTATGTCACCCGGCCCACCCTGGTCACCTATACCGCCAAGCGCGCCGATCTGGTCGCCTCGGCCAACGCGCTGTTCGACGTGGTCAAGTCGGGCAAGGTGAAGATCGAGATCAAGCAGACCTATGCCCTGAAGGATGCCGCCAAAGCGCATGCCGACCTCGAGGCCCGCAAGACCACCGGCTCGACGCTGCTGCTGCCGTAATGGCTGACGCCACGCCGTCACAGCAGGCGCGGGCCGTTGCCCGCGCCTGCCGTACCGCCACCCTGGCGACGGCGATGGCGGATGGCGCCGCACCCTATGCCTCGCTGGTGCTGGTCGCCTTCGATCTCGACGCCACGCCCCTGCTGCTGATCTCGGGACTGGCCGAGCATACGAAGAATATCGAAACCGATCCCCGCGTCGCGCTGCTCTGCGACGGCACCGCCGGCCATGCCGAGCCGCTGACCGGCCCGCGCGTCACCCTGATGGGCCGCACGGAGAAGACGGACATGCCGCGCCATCGCGCGCGCTTCCTCCGCCGCCATCCTTCCGCGGCGGCCTATGCCGGCTTTAAGGATTTCGCCTTCTATCGCATCGCCGTGGAGCGCGCGCATATCGTTGCCGGCTTCGGCCGCATCCACTGGTTCGACGACTATCCCTGCGCCGCGCCGGCCGCCCTGGCGGAAGCGGAGGCCGACATCCTTCAGCACATGAACAGCGATCATGCCGATGCCGTGCAGCTTTACGCGAACCGGCTGCTCGGCAGATCCGGCGGCGACTGGCAGCTTTGCGGCATCGATCCGGAAGGAGCGGACCTGATCCGCGGCGGCGACGAGCAGGGCGGCGACCTGGCCCGCCTGCCCTTCGA
>CAYSCA010000115.1:1589-5762 GCA_964429465.1 uncultured Rhodospirillaceae bacterium | reverse complement strand
CTTCGGGGAGGAACGAGACGGGCGTCGAACACGTTACCAGCTTGCGACAACGGCCTTCTGGTATTTCTGTTCCACGAAGGCCTTCACCTCGGGCGACTGGTAGGCCTTTACCAGCTTGGCGAATTCCGGCCGGTCCTTGTCCTGCGTGCGCACCGCGATCAGGTTCACGTAAGGCGATTTCGGCGTCTCGATGGCGATCGCGTCCTGCGTGGGCTTCAGGCCGGCGGGAATCGCGTAATTGGTGTTGATCACCGCGATCTCCACCTCATCCAGCGCGCGCGGCAGCTGCGCAGCATCGAGCTCGACGATGCGCAGCTTCTTCGGGTTCTCGGCGATGTCGAGCGGCGTCGCCTTCAGGCCGGCATCCTTCTTCAGCTTGATCAGCCCAGCCGATTCCAGCACCAGCAGCGCGCGGCCGCCATTGGTCGGATCGTTCGGGATGGCGACGCGGGCGCCATTGCTCACCGCGTCGACCGACTTCACCTTTTTCGAATAGGCGCCCATCGGGAAATTCACCGTCCAGGCGATGTTGGTGAGCTTGTAGCCGCGATCCTTGATCTGGTTCTCCAGATAGGGCAGGTGCTGGTAGGAATTGGCATCCAGGTCGCCCGCATTCAGCGCCGCATTGGGTTGCACGTAATCGCTGAACTCGACGATCTGGATCTTCAGCCCGTCCTTCTCGGCCACCTGCTTCACCACTTCCATGATCTCGGCATGCGGCCCGGCCGTGACGCCGACCTTGATCGGCTTGTCCTGCGCGAAAGCCGGCGCGGCGAAGATGGCAGACAGGGCGAGAGCGGCCAGGCCGCGGCGGGTAAGCGGGACGAACATGGGGAGACTCCTTTTCTTTTTGGTACGAACGAAATCAACGATGGCTGAGACGGCGCACCAGGCGGTCGCCCAGCGACTGCACGCCCTGGACGAAGACGATCAGCACGACCACGACGGCGAGCATCACTTCCGGCAGGAACCGCTGATAGCCGTAGCGGATGCCGATATCGCCCAGGCCGCCGCCGCCGACCGCGCCGGCCATGGCGGAATAGCCGATCAGGCTGACCAGCGTGATGGTGAAGCCGGCGACGATGCCGGGCAGCGATTCGGGCAGCAGCACCTTGGTGACGATCTGCAGCGGCGTGGCGCCCATCGCCTGCGCCGCCTCGACCAGCCCGGCCGGCACTTCGCGCAGGGCGGTCTCCACCAGCCGCGCGATGAACGGAATCGCGGCCAGCGTCAGCGGCACGATGGCGGCGGCCGTGCCGATCGAGGTGCCGACCACCAGCCGGGTGAACGGGATCACCGCGACCATCAGGATGATGAAGGGCGTCGAGCGCGTGGCATTGACGACGAAGCCGAGCACGCGGTTGACCGCCAGGTTCTGCAGGATGCCGCCGCGGTCGGTCAGCACCAGCACGACGCCGAGCGGAATGCCGAGCGCGGCCGCGATGCCGCCGGAGACGGCGACCATCACCAGCGTCTCGATCAGCCCGTCAAACAGCAGCGCGATCAATGGCGACGACATCGTTCAGTTCCTCCACCTGGATCTGGCGGCTGGCGAGATAGGACCGGGCGGCGAGCAGCCTGGCCTCGTCGCCGCGCGCCTGCACCACCATGACGCCGAAGGGCCGGCCCTGGATCTCGTCGATCCGGCCATGCAGGATATTGAGATCGAGGCCGAGATTGCGGCTCAGCTCGGCGATGATCGGGTCGTCGGCATGCGGCCCGGTGAACAGCAGGCGCCACAAACGTGCGTTGTGGTCGCGGTTGGCCGCCAGCCGCTTCTGCAGCGCAGGCGGCAGGTCGAAGCCGATCAGGTCGGCGACGAAGCTGCGCGTGGTGGCATGTTGCGGCCGCGTGAAGACATCGAAGGTCGCGCCGGTCTCGATGATGCTGCCGCGCTCCATCACGGCGACGCGGTCGGCGATCTCCTTCACCACCGCCATTTCATGGGTGATCAGCACGACGGTGAGATTGAGCCGGTCGCGGATGTCGCGGATCAGCGCCAGGATCTGGTCGGTGGTCTCGGGGTCGAGCGCCGAGGTCGCCTCGTCGCAGAGCAGCACCTTGGGATCGGTGGCGAGCGCACGCGCGATGCCGACGCGCTGCTTCTGGCCGCCCGAAAGCTGCGCCGGATAGAGCGCCGCCCGGTCGCGCAGGCCGACGAGGTCGAGCAGCGGCTCCACCCTGGCGCGGATCGCGCTGCGGCTTTCGCCGCGCAGCTCGAGCGGCAGGGCGATGTTGTCGAAGACGCTGCGCGAGGAGAGCAGGTTGAAATGCTGGAAGATCATACCGATCTCGCGCCGCGCCGCGCGCAGCTCGGCGGCCGGCAGCGCGGCGAGGTCGCGGCCGGCGACGCGCACGCGGCCCGCGCCCGGCCGCTCCAGCAGGTTGATGCAGCGGATCAGCGTCGACTTGCCGGCGCCGCTGCGGCCGATGATGCCGAAAATCTCGCCGGGCGCGACGCGCAGCGAAACGTCGCGCAGCGCCGCGATGCTGCCCGACGGCCCGGCATAGGTCTTGGTCAGGTTTTCCAGTTCGATCATGGCGCGCGCTCGAAGGGCAGGAAGCTCAGCGACAGCAGGTCGCCGCCGCGATGCCAGTCGGGCGGCAGGGCGAGCGGATCGGTGAGAGAACCGGCGGCGGTTTCCGGCCGCTGAGCGTCGCCGGAATCTTCATTCCCCGACGGCAGCAATCGTTCCGGCGCCAGGAAGGCGCCGAGCGCGGCCTGGAGCCGGGTGGCGAGCGCCGGGCGGATTGCGGCGGTCATGCCGGCCTCCGGGTCCGGGCCGGGCGGCTGCCGGCGATGCTGAGCGCGCGCGCCGCGCGGGTGGCATCCTCGCCGCGGCGGAAGAGCTGCCGCTCCAGCGCGGCAAATTGCGGCGCGGCGGCGAAGAAGCGGAAGCCGCGACGCTCGCGGACGACCAGACCGGCGGCCTCGCCGGCCGCCTCGATGATGAAGGCATTGTTCATGGATGGCTCCGTTGGCCGGCGCGGCCGGCGGATGTCGGTTCAGAAACGCTTGGGGATCGGCGGAGAAGCGTTCAGCGACAGCAACAGAGGCGGGTCATGCGGGACGGACACTGGATCATGGGTACACTCCGAAATCGGGCCCACGACATCCGTCGTGGCGCTTTAGCATTGGTGCGCGGCGCAAGCTGCCCTTCAAATCCGCGGCCCGGCGAAACCGGACAGGCGGATAATTACAGCAGGCTTCTTTCAGGTCAATAGTCTTTGTTCGGAATTTGTGTGATTTATTTTATTCCACACTATTTGTGTGTCAGGTCGGGCTGGCCCGGCACGCCCCATGCTGCCGGGCCAGCCGCGAACCCCGCCAGGACCAGCAGCGACGGGGCGACCTTAAAATCGCACCGGGCAGGGTGGGAGCCGGCGGCGACGAGTCCATAATATTGAGAATGATTTGCAATTACAAGAGGGAATCCGCAGGTCGCGGAATCTTTCCGGTCAGGGATGCAGCTTCAGCCCCTTCACCGCCTTGTCGACCAGCTTGCGCTCGCCATGCAGCGCGATGCCGGCCCAGCCCGGATTGCCGATGTCGCTTTCGGCAAAGACGGCCCGGTTGGCGGCATCGTGGCCGGTGGCGAACATCGCCTCGATATAGGGCGCGATGGTCAGGCCGGATTCGCAGGCGCGGGCATGGGCGCGGTTGAGATCGTCAGTGCCGGCGGCAAAGACCAGCACCGGCTGGCCGATCATGGCGGCATAGGTCCGCCCGGCCCCGTCGCGGTAGGGCGCACCGATGCAGCCGGGCACCGCGGCGGCGATGCCGCTGGCCAGAAAGGCGGTGACATTGAGCTTCTGCCAGGCGGCCAGATCCTCGCGCACGATGATGGCAATCTTGGCAGTGAACATGGCGGCCCTCCTCTTCGCGGCGGGAGGATGCCGTCAGCAGGCCGGGGCGTCTGGAAGGTTTGTGCAGCTTCGGCGATAGGCGGCCGGCGTCATGCCGAAGGCGCGGCGGAACCAGCGGCCGAAATGGCTCTGGTCGGCAAAGCCGGTGGCGGCGGCGACGGCCGCCGGCGTCTCGCCGTCCGCCAGCAGCGCGCGCGCCCGGTTCAGCCGGCGCTGCACCAGATAGGCATGCGGCGGCAGGCCATAGGCGGCGCTGAAGGCGCGGCTGAGCCGGAACCGGTCGGTGCCGGCGAGAGCGGCCAGCTC
>CAYSCA010000115.1:0-1489 GCA_964429465.1 uncultured Rhodospirillaceae bacterium | reverse complement strand
GCGGCTCGAAATACAGCATTGCATAGACGAAACCGCTGCCGTCCCGCTCCGGCGCTTCGCCGTCATGGGTCTCGCCCGGCTCGAACAGGATGACGCGGCCCGGCGTGCTGCGATGGACCGCACGGCGGCAGCGGAATTGCTGCACGCCGCTTTCGGTCACGCCGACCAGCACCTGGTCGTGGAAATGCGGATCATAGGCATGGCTGTGGAAGCAGGCCCGCACGGCCTCGGTGCCGCTGTCGGGATCGCGGGCGAAGGTCAGCCAGTCCTGCTTGCGGGGCGCAGCCATGCAGCGGCAGTGTAGCCTCCCGCCGCCGGGCCGCAAACCTATCGGATCACGCCGCAGGCGACGCGGCCGGCACCGCCGCCGAGCGGCGCCGGCTGGTCGGCGTAATTGTCACCGCCGGCATGGATCATCAGCGCGCGTCCGGCGAGGTCGCGCAGCTTCAGCCGCGGAGCGATCACCGGCAGCGTCGCCTTGCCGCCGTCGTCGACCACCAGCGGCGGCAGGTCGCCGAGATGGCCGCCGGCTTCCCTGTGCGGCCCGTGATGCGCGCCGGTCTTTTTCGGATCGAGATGGCCGCCCGCCGCCATGCCGGCAGCCGGCTGGCCGTTGGCGCCGGGCGCGGGGCCGCAATCGGGTTTCTCATGGACATGGAAGCCATGCGGACCGGGCGGCGCGAGGCCGCTCAGCTGCGGGACGAGCATCAGGCCCTGCGGCGTGTCCTTCGCCATCACCGTGCCGATCTGCTGGCCCACGCCGCTGGCGGAGATCGCATTGATGGTGATGGTCTTTTCGGCGGCGACAGCCGGCGCTGTCAGCGCCAGGGCCGCCATCATCGGCACCAGAGCACGCATGGCGAAACCTCCGGGTTTGTCACGACCTGACCAGCGACTTAGTGCGATTTCCGGGCCGCCAAGAGACAGCGCGGTCCACGGCAAAAGAAAACGGGCGGAAGCCATGCTTCCGCCCGTCGCGTTTCAGGAATGCCGGATCGCTCAGGTATTCATCGAGTCGAAGAAATCGGCGTTGGTCTTGCTGTGCTTGATCTTGTCGAGCAGGAATTCCATCGCATCCTGGCCGCCCATCGGCATGAGGATGCGGCGCAGCACCCACATCTTGGCCAGCACGCCCTTGTCGACCAGCAGCTCTTCCTTGCGGGTGCCCGACTTGGTGATGTCGATGGCCGGGAAGGTGCGCTTGTCGGAGAGCTTGCGGTCGAGGATGATTTCCGAATTGCCGGTGCCCTTGAACTCTTCGAAGATAACTTCGTCCATGCGCGAGCCGGTATCGATCAGCGCGGTGGCGATGATGGTGAGCGAGCCGCCCTCCTCGATGTTGCGCGCGGCGCCGAAGAAGCGCTTCGGCCGCTGCAGGGCATTGGCGTCGACGCCGCCCGTCAGCACCTTGCCGGAGCTCGGCACCACGGTGTTGTAGGCGCGGGCCAGGCGGGTGATGGAGTCCAGCAGGATGACCACGTCCTTCTTG
>CAYSCA010000114.1:0-10073 GCA_964429465.1 uncultured Rhodospirillaceae bacterium | reverse complement strand
ACCGCGACCAAGCAGCGCACCGGCTTCGGTCAGCGCGGTGATGACGCGGATATTGGCGTCGCCTTCCTTGCCGTTGTCATCGAAGATGCGCGCCGGGTTGTCGCCGCCGAACAGCGGCACATGGCGGAAATAGCGGCCGTCCTCGTCCACCGTATGCGGCACCTCGAAGCCATGCGCGCTGAGCAGGTTGTAGTCGTCGGCGCCATGGCCGGGCGCGGTATGCACGAAGCCGGTGCCGGCATCCATGGTGACGAAATCGCCATGCAGCAGCGGCACGTCGTAATCGTAGGCCTGGCCGCGGAACGGATGCGCGCAGACCGTGCCGGCGAGGTCGGAGCCCTTCAGCTCCGCCAGAACGGTATGCGCCTCGATGCCACAGGCCTTGGCGACGCTGTCGATCAGGTCGCGGGCGATCACCACCTCCTCGCCAGCCTTCGCCAGCGACTTCTCGCCCACGGCATCCACGCGCAGGCGCACATAGCTCGCATCGTTGCTGAACGCGATGGCGCGGTTGGCGGGGATGGTCCAGGGCGTGGTGGTCCAGATCACGATGGAGGCGCCATCGACGGCTTTCACGGACGCCTTCACCACCGGGAACTTCACGAAGATCGTATGCGAGGTATGCTCGTGATATTCCACCTCGGCCTCGGCGAGCGCCGTGCGCTCGACGATCGACCACATCACCGGCTTGGAGCCCTTGAACAGGCCGCCATTCATCAGGAATTTGTGGATCTCGCGCACGATCTGGGCTTCGGCCGCGAAGCTCATCGTCGTATACGGGTTCTTCCAGTCGCCGATCACGCCCAGCCGCTTGAACTCCTCGCGCTGCACGCCGATCCAGTGTTCGGCGAAGTCGCGGCATTCCTTGCGGAACTCGTCGATCGGCACGTCGTCCTTGTTCTTGCCGGCGGCGCGATACTTTTCCTCGATCTTCCATTCGATCGGCAGGCCGTGGCAGTCCCAGCCCGGCACGTAATTGGCGTCATAGCCCATCATCTGCCGCGAGCGGTTGATGACGTCCTTGAGAATCTTGTTCAGCGCATGGCCGATATGCAGGTTGCCGTTGGCATAGGGCGGGCCGTCATGCAGCACATATTGCTCGCGGCCCTTTGAATCGGCGCGCAGCTTCTCGTACAGCCCGATCTTCTCCCAGCGGGCGAGGATTTCCGGTTCCTTCACCGGCAGGCCGGCCTTCATCGGAAAATCGGTGACCGGCAGGAAAACGGTGTCGCGGTAGTCTTTGGCGGAATTCTCGGTCATGGGGTTCTACTCGGGGATCGCCCCGCAGCATCGCGCAGGCGTCGATTTCAGGAAAGGGCGAAGAAATCCCGGGCCTTAAAGAAGGACCGGGCCGCTAATTCGCTGCGGCGGCAGGCCTGCAGATATTGCGAATTGCCCAAGCATGGCGATGATTTAGCATCCCGCCCCCACCCTGTCGAGCCAACGGACGTCCTCCATGCCAGACCGCCGCCCCGCCTTCCTCCGCCGCTCCTGGCATTTCCTGCCCGGCGCCGACCGGCCGGCGCTGGAAGCCGGGCCGGCGGCCGGGGCCGACGTGCTGATCCAGGAGCTGGAGGATTTCACCCCGCCCGGCCGCCGGCCGGAGGCGCGGGGCCTGGCGCCGGCGCTGTATGCCGCCTGGCGCGCGGCGGGAGCCGTAGCGGCCGTGCGTGTCAATCCGCTGGAGGGCGACGGCCTGACAGACCTTGCGGCCGTGATGGCCGGCGGCCCGGATGTCGTGCTGCTGCCCAAGGTGGATGCGCCGGAACAGATCGCCCGGCTGGATGCCGAAATCGCCCGGCATGAGCAGCGCCTGGGGCTGCCCGCCGGCAGCACCGAGATCGTGCCCAATATCGAAAGCGCGCTCGGCCTGACCCGCACGCTGTCGATCGCGACGGCCAGCCCGCGGGTCACCGCCTGCCTGGTCGCCAGCGAGGACATGGTGGCCGATCTCGGCGCGGTGCGCAGCCGCGAGGCGGAAGAACTTGCCTATGTGCGGCAGCGCTTCCTGGTCGAGTGCCGCGCCGCCGGCGTGGTGGCCATCGACTGCCCCTATACCTTCGCCGACGAAGAGGGCGCGCGGGGGGAGGCCGAGCAGGCGCGACGGCTGGGCTATACGGCGAAATCGCTGGTGCGGCCGGCCCATGCGGCGATCGTCAACAGCGTCTTCCAGCCCGATGCCGCGGAGATCGCCCGGGCCCGCGAGATCGTTGCCGCATTTGAGGCGGCGCGGGCGCGCGGCGAAGACCGCGCCAATGTCGATGGCAGGCTGGTGGAGATGCCGGTCTATACCGGCGCGCAACGCCTGCTCGCGCGGGCGGCGGCGTTCGGCTCAGCCTGAATCAGCCCGAGCCCAGAATCTGCTTCGCCGCCACCACATCGGCGGCGATTTTCGCCTTCAGCGGCTCCACGCCCTCGAATTTCTCCTCCGGGCGGATGAATCCGTGGAATTCCACGCGCATGGCACGGCCGTAAAGGTCGCCTTTGAAATCGAACAGATAGACTTCCAGCTTCACTGTGGTCTGGCCGAAGGTGGGCCGGATGCCGAGGCTGGCCACGCCGTCATGGCGCACGCCATCCACCATGCAGCGCACGGCATAGATGCCGAATTTCGGGATCTGGAAATCGGTCAGCGCCACATTGGCCGTCGGATAGCCGAGCTCGCGGCCGCGCTTGTCGCCATGCTCGACGATTCCGACGATCTCCCAGGGCCGTCCGAGGATGCGGTTCGCCGCAGCAATGTCGCCCGCTTCGAGCAGGCGGCGCACCCGCGTGGAGGAAAACACCTCGGCAGCGTCGCCCTGCGGCGCGATGACGGTGACGCCGATGCCATGGTTGCGGCCAAGCTCGGCGAGCATTCTGGTGTCGCCGGCGCGCGCCTTGCCGAAGGTGAAGTCGTAGCCGACCACCACATGGCTCAACCCCAGGTCGCGCTCCAGGATATGGTCGACGAATTCCTCAGGCGATTGCGCCGCCAGCGCCCCATCGAAGGGCATCGCCAGCACGATCCCCACGCCGAGTTCGCCCAGAATGCGCGCCTTGGTTTCCAGCGCGTCCAGCCGGAAAGGCGGCGCCGAAGGCATGAAGAAGCGGCGCGGATGCGGCTCGAAGGTGATCACCGCGAGCGGCCTGCCCTTGCCGGTGGCCAGGTCCTTTGCCGCGGCGATCAGCGCGCGGTGGCCGAGATGCACGCCGTCGAAATTGCCGATCGCGGCGACCGCGCCGCGGGCCGAAACCGGAAAACTGGTACTGGAGCGCAGCAGGCGCATCGCTCGCGCTCTCTCCGCCGCTTACCTGGCTTTGCGGCTGACCATCAGCACCGCTTCGCCGTCGATCACCACGACATCGCCGACCTTGCATTCGCAGGCGAACTTCACCCGGCGCTTCGCCGTGTCGATCTCGATGATCTTCACCGTCGCGACGACGGTATCGCCGATCCGCACCGGCGCCTTGAAGCGCAGATCCTGCGACACATAGATGCAGCCCGGGCCCGGCAGCTTGGTGCCGAACACCGTGCTGAGCAGGCTGGCGCCCAGCATGCCATGCGCGATGCGGCCCTTGAACGGCGAGGCGGCGGCAAAGGCTTCGTCCATATGCACCGGGTTGGTGTCGCCGGAGACACTGGCGAAGGCGACGATATCCGCCTCGCTCATCGTCTTGGTGAAACTTTCCGACATGCCGATCTGCAGGTCTTCGAGATAATGGCCGTGCAGCGCCTGATAAGTCATTCCGCGGTCTCCCGGTTGACGCCCGTCTGAGGCGCGGTGACTATACGGGCCCGTCCCGATTCCGGGCAAGCTTCACCCCTTCCGACAAATGGCTGATATCAAACCGCTGGACGCATTTTCCGCCGCTGAACGCCACAGCATCCGTTACGTTCTCTGCGATATCGACGACACGCTGACCAGCCATGGCCGGCTCACCGCTGCGGCCTATGCGGCGCTGGAGCGGCTGGATGCCGCGGGATTCATCGTGGTGCCGATCACCGGGCGGCCGGCGGGCTGGTGCGACCTGATCGCGCGTTTCTGGCCGGTCAGCGCCATCGTCGGCGAGAATGGCGCGCTCTACATGCAGTACGACCGCGCGGCGAAGGTGATGCACCGGCGCTTCTTCCAGAGCGATGCCGAGCGGCGGGCGGCACGCGCGAAGCTGGCGGCTCTGGCCGAAACCATCCTGCGCGAAGTGCCGGGCACCGCGCTCGCCTCCGACCAGCAATACCGCGAATGCGATCTCGCGGTGGATTTCTGCGAGGACGTTCCGCCGCTGCCGCGCGGGGAGATCGACCGCATCGTCGCACTGTTCGAGCAGGCCGGCGCGACGGCGAAGGTCAGCTCGATCCATGTCAACGGCTGGTTCGGCGACTGGGACAAGCTCAGCATGACCCGCGTGCTGTTCGCCGAGCGCTTCGATGCCGATCTGGAAGCGGTGCGCGACAGCGTCGTCTTCGCCGGCGACAGCCCGAATGACGCACCGATGTTCGGCTATTTCCGCCACAGCGTGGGCGTCGCCAATGTGCGGCCCTTCCTGGACCGCATCGCGACCCCGCCGGCCTATGTCACGCCGTCGGAAGGCGGCGCCGGCTTCGTCGAACTGGCAGAGGCGCTGCTGGCGGCGAAAGGCTAGCTACGCAGCCTTGGCCAGCTTGGGCGCGCCGAACAGCATGCCCTGGCCGAACGGGAAGCCGAGATCGCTCAGGCGGATCAAATCGGCCTCGGCCTCCACCTTTGCCAGCACCGGCGTCAGGCCCTGGCGGGTGCAGGCCTCGCGCAGATCATCCAGGCTCAGCGCCGCCTGCGCGGCCCAGGCCGGATCGCATAACAGGCCGGCATCGAATTTCAGGAAGCGCACGCCGGCCTTGGCGAGCCCGGCGAAGTCGAGGTCGAGGCGGTCGACGCCGTCCACCGAGATCGCATAGCCCAAAGCCGCCAGCCGGCTCAGCCGGTAAAGGCCGCTGCGGTCGAGCCGGCGGATGCCCTCGTAAGCGAATTCCAGCACGATGTTTCCCGCCCGCTCGTGTTCGCGCTGCAGGAAGTCGTAAAGCGGGTTGAAGGTCTCGACCTTGTCCAGCATCGCCGGCGTGAGGTTGAGGAAGAAGCCGGCATCCCTGGCGCGGCTTTCCAGCTTGCGCACCAGCTGCACGCTGCGCAGCAGCATCAGCGCGTCGAATTCCGCGCGCAGGCCCGCCGCGTCCAGCGCTTCGAGGCATTCGGCGGCCTGATACTGCCGGCCCGTCGCATCGCGCGGCCGCGCCAGCAGCTCGAAATAGCGGATGCGCCGCTGCGGCAGGCTGACGATCGGCTGCACATGCAGCTCGACGCGGTTGTTGTTCAGCGCGTCGCGCACCGCCTCCAGCAGGGTGCCGTCATCGGCGGGCTCCGGGGCGGCCTCGGCCGCGGCCTGGGCGGCGATCTCGTTGGCCGGCACCAGCAGCGGTTCGGCGCGGCGCGGCATCACCGGCGCGGCGCTCTCGGCGGCCGGCAGGCTGCTGCGGGCGAGCGACAATTCTTCCGACAGGACGTCGATCTCGGCGATCAGGCGCTTCTGCACCAGGCGGCGCATCCAGCGCTCGCGGATGATCCAGAAGGCCAGCAGCAGCACCAGCGCGATCATCCCGGGATGCTGGCCGCCCAGGCCCGGCACCAGGCGGGTGACGCTGACGCCCAGCACCAGCGCGGCCAGCGACAGGGCGGCGAAGGTGAGCATTCCCGGCAAGCTGATCATGCGGCCCCCTCGAATCCGGCCTGGTCCGGATGTATGGCAACGCTATAGTTAAGCCTGAACAGCGTTAACGGAGGGTGAAAGATGCGGCAGTTCCGGCAGACGCGCCGCGCGGCGCTCGGGCTTCTCGGCCTGGCCGCCCTGGCATCATTCGCCCGCCCCGCCACAGCAAGGACGAAAACCGGCATGACCGCGCATGACTTCGACTTCACGACGATCGACGGCAAGCCGCTGCCGCTGCGGCAGTTCAGCGGCAAGGCGGTGCTGGTGGTCAACACCGCCTCGCAATGCGGCTTCACGCCGCAATATGCCGACCTGCAGAAGCTGTGGAGCGACTATCGCGGCAGGGGCCTGGTCGTGCTCGGCGTGCCGTCGAACGATTTCGGCGGCCAGGAACCGGGCTCGGCCGAGCAGATCCGGGAATTCTGCGAGGTCAATTTCGACGTCGATTTCCCGCTGACCGAGAAGCAGACGGTGATCGGCGCCAAGGCGCATCCCTTCTACCGCTGGATCGCTGCCGAGCTGGGCGAGGATGCCCTGCCGAAATGGAACTTCCACAAATACCTGATCGCGCCGGATGGCGGCATCGCCGAGGTCTTCCCGAGCAAGGTGAAGCCGACCGACCGGCCGGTGATCCAGGCCGTCGAGGCGGCGCTGCCGCGGGCCTAGGCGAAATCGCGCCAGCCGGCGGCGACGCGGCCCAGCGTGGTCAGCCAGCAGGCGGCGCCGAAGATCCAGGCGAAAACCGGAAACCAGCCCGGCAGCAGCAGGCAGGCGGCGAAGAAGGCGATCGTCTCGGTCCCCTCGGTCAGGCCGCCGAGATGGTAGAAGCTTTTCCGGCCGCGCAGTTCGGTGCTCCAGCCGCGCTTGGCGGCCATGACGGCATAGGCGAGGAAGCTCGCGCCCGTCCCCATGAAGCTCGCCAGCAGGAAGGCCGACGGCAAAGCCGCCGCCGGGTCGCGGATCGCAAAGCCGAGTGCCGTGACGGCATAGACGACGAAATCCAGCACGATATCGAGGAAGCCGCCGCGGTCGGTGGGCTGGCGCCGCCGGGCCAGCGCGCCGTCCAGCCCGTCGGCCAGCCGGTTGGCGAGGAACAGCGCCAGGCCGGGCAGCGGGTGGTCGAGCGCCAGCGCCGCCGCGCCAGCCAGGCCGAGGCCGAAGCCGCAAAGGCTCACGGCATCCGCGCCGAGCCCGCCGCGCTCCAGCCATGCCGCCAGCCGGTTGAGCGGCGGATCGATCAGCGGGCGCAGATGCGAGTCGAGCATGGCGCAGCCTAGGCAGCCTGCCCCCGTCCTGTATAGTCCGGCGCGATGAATTACCGTCACGCTTTCCATGCCGGCAATTTCGGCGACGTGCTGAAGCATGTCGTGCTGCTGGAACTGCTCGCCGCCCTGCACCGCAAGCCGAGCCCGCTGCACCTGATCGACAGCCATGCCGGCATCGGCCTGTACGACCTGACGTCGTCGGAGGCGCAGCGCGGCGGCGAATACCGGCTCGGCGTCGGCGCGGTGCTGGCCGATGCGGCGGCGCCCCGCATCCTGCCCGCCTATGCCGCGGCGCTGCAGGCGCTCAACCCCGGGCTCGGACCGGGCGGCAGCGGCCTGCTGCGCTATCCCGGCTCGCCCTGGCTGCTGCGGCAGGCTTTGCGCGACGATGCCGACCGGCTGACGCTGTGCGAGCTGCATCCGGAGGATGCCGCGACGCTGAAGCGCAATCTCGGCCGCGACCCGCGGATCAGCATCCATCACCGCGACGGCTTCGAGGCGCTGCGCGCGCTGACGCCGCCGACGCCGCGGCGCGGCCTGGCGCTGGTCGATCCGGCCTTCGAGGCGAAGAACGAATTCGCCACGCTGGCGAAATCGGTGCTGGCGGCGCATAAGCGCTGGGCCACCGGCCTGCTGGCGGTGTGGTATCCGATCAAGGCGCAGAAGGCGGTCGAAAGCTGGAAGGCCGAGCTGGCCGACGCGCTGCGCGCCGAGACGCTGGCGGTGGAACTGACGGTACGGCCGGCGCGCGAGCCGAAGCAGATGAACGGCAGCGGGCTGGTCCTGGTCAACCCGCCCTGGCAGCTGGCCGACACGTTGCAGCCGATGCTGGATTTCCTGGCCGCCCGGCTGGCGCGCGAGCCCGGCGGCGGCGCGCGGATCGAGACGCTGGTGAAGGGCTAGCCGCCGCTAGTGGATCGTCCCCGAGGGCGGCGTCAGATCGTCATCGCCGTCGTCGTCATCCTCGTCGTCATCGGGTTCGGGATCGTCGTTGCTGGCGCCGCCGGGCGGCGGGGTCGCCACCGGGCCGGCCTGGTGATGGCTCAGCCGCCACGCCTTTCCCTCGCGCACGAAGACATTGCTGGCGACGAGATACTGGTCTTCCACCTTCTCGAAGCAGATCACCATGGCGACATCGCCCCACAGCGTCACCCGCGGCGCCATCATCTGCAGCACCGGCTGGGCGGGGTTTTCGAGGATGCGGCGCCAGCCTTCCAGCACGGCGTCGCGGCCGATCAGCGGCGGCCAGCCAGGATGGATGCAGCAGACCGGCGCCGTCTTCGCCCACAGGCCGGCCATCCCCTCGACATCGCGATGGGCAAAGGCGCGGTAGAAGGCGGCATTGGCCTCCAGCAGGGCGGTTTCGTCATCCGGCGGCGTCGTCATGGCCATCTCACTGTAGGATGCCGCCTGCGGCGAGGATAGAGCCTTGCGCGGTGCGGCGGCGGATGCTTCCCTGCCCCGATGACGGCAATCCCCCTCTTCTCGGTCCTGATGGTCTGCACCGGCAATATCTGCCGCTCGCCGACGGCCGATGGCCTGCTGCGCCACGAGCTTGCCCGGGCGGGCCTGGGCGATCGGGTGCGGGTCGATTCCGCCGGTACGCATGACTATCATGTCGGCGATCCGCCCGATCCGCGCAGCTGCGCGACGGCCAGGGCCTATGGCGTCGACCTCGGCAGCCTGCGGGCGCGGCAGGTAGCGAAACACGACTTCGCCGATTTCGACCTGATCCTGGCGATGGATGACGGGCATCTCGCCCTGTTGCAGCAGGCCTGCCCGCCGCAATACCGGCACAAGGTGAACCTCTATCTCGACTACGCGCCGCAATTCGGCCGGGTCGTACCCGATCCCTATTACGGCGGCCAGGACGGTTTCGAAGCGGTCTACCGGATGTGCGCGGCAGCCAGCCGCGCGCTGGTCGAGGATATCCGTTCCCGCCTGCGCATGCCGGCCGGCGGCATATCCGGAAATTAACCTACCGGCCGCGCGGCGCCGGGATTATCTGGGGGGCATATCGCCTGTTCCGGATCGTCCCATGCGTCTCATTGCCCTCGCCGTCACCGTTCCGCCGCTTCTCGCCGCCCTGCTGGTCGCGGCGCTGATCGCGACCGCCATGCCCAGCCGCGCGGCGCAGCCGGCATCCGACCGCGCCACCCTGATCGAGGAATGCATGCGGGAAATCCGGGCCGCCACGAAGGCGGGCCAGAAGCTGACCAACGGCCAGCGCATGCTGGCGGAAGAGCAGTGCCGCGCCCGCGCCGAAGCGGCGATGCAGACGCAGGCCGCCGCGCCACGTCGTTGAAATCCCTGTTTCTCAGTTTACGGACCGCCACCGCCGATTGCAGCCGCAACCGCTTCCGCCTGATAAACGTTTGGTGCAAGCCTGCCGGCCGCCCTCTATAGTCCGCGCCAACCGTCGCATAAGGCGGAGCAAATCGGGGAACGGGGGCATGTCTCATTTCATCAAGGTTGCGCTCTGCGCAACGCTGCTGGCTGCCGCAAGCACGGCGCCGGCGCTGGCCGATAACGGCAATACCGCGCCGGCCGGCAAACCGAAATCGCTCGGCGAGCTGATCTCGGAATGCATGCATGAAATCGAAAAGGGCCGCACCGCGGGCCGCAAGCTGTCGCAGCAGCAGCGCATGGTGGCAGAGGCGCAATGCCGCGCGCGGGCGGAATCGGAAGTCGCGGCCCGCAACGGCTGAAGTGTCGAGAAACGGAATCCCGGCCTGAGCCGGGCCCCATGTTTGCTTAACCGGGAATCGCCGGCCCCAATGCGACAGGACGGGGCCCGCCGGTTGCCCAATCCAGCAACTCGACAGTATGCAGCACCGGCATCGCTTTGCCGTCCTTCTCCAGCCCGCCGCCGATCTGCACCAGGCAGCCGATATTGCCTGCCGCCACCGCATCCGCGCCGGTCGATGAGATATTCGCCACCTTGCGGTCGCGCAGCTGCGTGGCCAGTTCCGGCTGCAGCAGGTTGTAGGTGCCGGCCGAGCCGCAGCACAGATGCGCTTCCGGCACGTCGCGGACGGCAAAGCCGGCCGCGGCCAGAAGCTGCTTCGGCAATGCCGTGATCTTCTG
>CAYSCA010000113.1:0-10104 GCA_964429465.1 uncultured Rhodospirillaceae bacterium | reverse complement strand
CCTCGGCCAGCGGCTTGCCCTGCTCCAGCACCATCAGGGCGCCGAGGTCGTCCTGATGCTGCAGCATCAGGTCGTGCCATTTGCGCAGGATCGCGCCGCGCTGCTTGGCCGTCAGCGCGGCCCAGGCCGGCCAGGCGGCTTCCGCGGCTTCGATCGCCCGCCTCGTCTCTGCCCGGCCCATATCGGGCACTTCGGCAATCAGGGAGCCATCGGCAGGATTGGTGACCTTAAAGCTCTTGCCGCTATCGGCACTTACCCAGGCGCCATCGATATAGGCCTGGCGGCGCAGCAGGTCGGCATGTTTCAGCTGGGTCATGGCATCCTCCTCTTTGCCCCGGAAAATAGTGCCGGAGGACGGCCGAGAGAAGGTTCAGCCCTCAGGCAGCGGAATAAATTCGGTTTCGCCCGGCACCGGGGCGAAACGACCCTCGCGCCAGTCACGCTTGGCCTGTTCGATCCGCTCCGGCGAGCTGGAGACGAAGTTCCACCATAAATGCCGCTCGCCATCCAGCGGGGCTCCGCCCAGCAGCATGATCCGGCTGGCCGCCTGCGCCGTGATCCGCGGCTGCGTCCCGGGCCTGAGCACCAGCATCGTCCCGGCCTCGCAGGCCGCGCCGTCCACGGTGATCGCGCCCTCGACGATATAAAGCGCGCGCTCCTCATCCTCCGGCACCGGCAGGGCGGCGCCAGGCTGCAGATCGGCGCTCAGGTAGAACATCGGGGCGAAGGTCTCGACCGGCGAGGTCGCGTTGAAGGCATTGCCGGCGATCAGCCGCATGCGGCAGCCGGCGAATTCGAGCTGCGGCAGGCTGGCTTCCGGATGATGCCGGAAATCGGGGGCGGTTTCCTCATGGGCCTGCGGCAGCGCCAGCCAGGACTGAATGCCATGCAGCCGCGCGCCGGCCGAGCGCACCGAGTCCCGCGTCCGCTCCGAATGGGCGATTCCCCGGCCGGCCACCATCCAGTTCACGTCGCCGGGATGGATCGGCTGCACCACGCCGAGGCTGTCGCGGTGCATGATCTCGCCTTCGAACAGGTAGGTGACGGTGGCCAGCCCGATATGCGGATGCGGTCGCACATCGAGCCCCTGCCCCGGCCCGAAATCGACCGGCCCCATATGGTCGAAGAACACGAAGGGGCCGATATGGCGGCGTTTCGCATAGGGCAGGATGCGGCGCACCGTGAAGCCGTCGCCGAGATCGCGGCGGCGCGGGCTGATGACGAGCTCGACGGATTCCGGCATGGGACACCTCCGCCGGCGAGACTATCGCGCGGCGGCGGGCCGCCCAAGACTCAGTTGCCCAGAAAATACTCCGGCAGGAACTGGGAAAAGGCCGGTACATAAGTGACCAGGAAAAGCGCAGCCAGCAATGCGCCGTAGAAGGGCCAGATGGTTCGCATCACCGTGCCGATCGAGACATTGCCGATCGCGCAGCCGACGAACTGCGTGGTGCCGACCGGCGGCGTGTTGAGGCCGAGCGCGCAATTGATCAGCATCAGCATGCCGAACTGCACCGGCCCCATGCCGTATTGCATGCAGATCGGCAGGAAGATCGGTGTACAGATCAGGATGGTCGCCGCCATGTCCAGAAACGTGCCCAGCACGAACAGGATGACGTTGACCAGCAGGAAGATCATCCAGGGCGTCGTGGTGAGCCCGCTCAGCGCCTTGCCGGTCAGCTCGGCGACGCTGTACAGGCTGATCAGATAGCCGAAGGTGTTGGAAACCCCGATCAGCAGCAGCACGATGCCGGTGGTCTTCACTGCCTTGGCGGCAGCCTTGACCAGATGCTCCCATTTCAGCGACCGGTACAGCAGGGTGGAGAGCAGGATCGCGTAGATGACCGCGATTGCGGCGGATTCCGTCGCGGTGAAGACGCCGGAAAGAATCCCGGCGATGATGATGACCACGACGAACAATCCGGGCAGCGCGGCGGCCGCCGAGCGCAGCACGGCCGCCCTGCCCGGGAAAACGCCCGCCGGATAGCCGCGCCTGATCGCCACCAGGTAGGCCGCCACCAGCATGCAGAGGGTCAGGAGCGCGGCGGGAATCAGGCCGGCGGCGATCAAGGCGGCGATGGAGACCTTCCCGCCGGCCGCCAGCGAATAGATGATCATGTTGTGGCTGGTCGGCATCAGCGCGCCGACCAGCGAGGCATGCGTGGTGACATTGACGGCGTAGTCGGCGTCATACCCCTCCTTCTTCATCATCGGGATCATCACCGCGCCCATGGCCGAGACATCGGCCACGGGGGAGCCCGACACCCCGCCGAACAGCGTGCAGGCGACGACATTCGACATCCCCAGACCGCCGCGGATATGACCGACGAGGTTCTTGGCGAACTGCACGATGCGGTCGGCGACGCCGCCATAGAGCATCAGCTCGCCCGCGAAGATGAAGAAGGGAATGGCGAGGAAGGAGAAGATGTTCATGCCGGCGGTCATGCGCTGGAACACGACCGCGAGCGGCAAGCCCTCATAGAGGATGGTGGCGACCGCCGAGAGCCCGATGGCGAAGGCTACCGGAACGCCCAGGACCAGGAAGCCGAAGAATGCGGCAGCAAGGATCGTCAATGCCATGAGGGGCGAACCTCTTCGCCCGCGATCAGGGCAAGGACATGCTCAAGGGAAAACAGCGCGATCAGCACACCGGCGATGGACAGCGGCACATGATTGAGCCCCTCGGGCAGGCCGAGGGTCGGAATCTTGTAAGCCATGACGGAGTCAGCCAGCAGCCAGCCGTTCCAGGCCATCGTGACGCCGAAGATGCCGACCAGAACATGGATCAGTATCTCGACGCCAAGCCGCTGGCGCTCGGGCAGCAGCATGGCCAGCACCGATTCCAGCCCGATATGCCCGGCATCGCGCACGCCGACCGCGGCGCCCAGCATGGTGACGTAGAGCACCAGCACCAGGGCCAGGCTTTCCGCCCAGGTCGGCGTGTCGTTCAGCACGTAACGGCCGAACACCTGGTAAGCGACGACGGCGACGATGCCGAGCAGGCCGCCAACCGCCAGCACGAGGCAAAGCCTGGAGATCCAGGCATTGATGGGGCTGAGCCAGCGCAGCATGGATGATCCGGGCTTTTGTCCGACTTGACTGTGAGGCATTCAGGATATTCCCTCGCCCGGCGGCGATGCGGCCGGCGGGCGAGGGCTGCGCAGTTACTTGGTGTCCTGGATGCGCTTGACCAGCGCCTGCAGCTTGGCATCGCCGGCGAACTGCGCATAGACAGGCTTCATCGCATCCTGGAACGACTTCTTGTCGAGGTCGCTGATGATCTGCGAGCCGCCGCTCTCAACCGTCTTGCGCGACGCAGCCTCGCGGTCATCCCAGAGCTTGCGCATGACCGGCACCGATTCCTTGGCGGCCTGCCGGATGATGTCCTGCTCGTTCTTCGGCAGGCCGTCCCAGATGCGCTTGGAGAAGACCAGCAGTTCCGGCGCCATCGAGTGTTCCGTAAGGCTGTACATCTTCGCCACTTCGTAATGGCGCGAGGAATCGTAGGACGGCCAGTTGTTCTCCGCCCCGTCCACCACGCCGGTCTTCAGCGCGGTATAGACCTCGGCATAGGGCAGCGGCGTGGCATTGGCCCCCAGCGCCTGCATCATCGCGACCCACATGTCGGATTGCTGCACGCGGATCTTCATGCCCTTCATGTCGGCGACCGATTTGATCGGCTTCCTGGTCGTGTAGAAGCTGCGCGATCCGCTGTCGTAGAAGGCGAGCCCGATAAAACCCTGGCTTTCCAGCGACTTCAGAATCTCTTCGCCCACTGGGCCATCCAGCACCCGGCGCATATGGTCCTTCGACCTGAACACGAAGGGCAGCGCCGGGACGATGGTTTCCGGAACGATATTGTTGAAGGGCGAGATGTTGACGCGCACCATGTCGAGCGCGCCGAGCTTGGTCTGCTCGATGGTGTCCTTCTCCGAGCCGAGCGAACTCTGGCCGAAGACCTTGATCGAATGCTTGCCGCCGGTCCGCTCGGCGATCAGCTTGCCCATATGGACCACGGCCTGCACCGTCGGGTAGTCCATCGGATGCACATCGGCCGAGCGGAATTCCTTGGCCGAAGCCGGCTGCATCGCCGCACCGGCAAGCATCGCCGCCAATGCAAGGCCGCCGAGAACACGCTTGTTCGCGCTGAAATTCATTGGCTGCTCCTCCCTACGGGCCGCCGGAATGACCGCCCGGATTCCGTGAAGTCATAGTGATATCATACAACAAACAAGGCTAAAGGAGTCAATCCCCCTCGAGTGAGCACTCTATTCTGGGAAATTCCCTCAGTTATCATTGTCTTGCTTAAAATCGCCATCACAAGTAGAAATCAAAGCCATCTGTTGTCATACAAGTTAGCAGATGCTAATACTCCTCCCGGGCATTCATCGACCTGAACAGGAAGGAATCATGACGGCACTGCGCCGACGCGAAACCCTGACATCGCAGCTGATCCGAACCCTGACCGAGCGGATCGCCACCGGCGCGCTGAAGCCGGGCGACAAGCTGCCGAGCGAGCAGGAACTGATCGAACAATTCGGCGTCAGCCGCACGGTGGTACGCGAGGCGATCTCCTCCCTGCGGGCGGCGGGCCTGGTCGCCACCCAGCAGGGCGTGGGGGCCTTCGTGCTGCAGGCCGCGGCCGAACCCTTCCGGATCGACGAGAACAGCCTCGACCTGATCAAGGAAGTGATCAGCGTGCTCGAACTGCGCATCGCGCTGGAGGCGGAGGCGGCGGCGCTGGCGGCGCAGCGCCGCAAGCCGGAACAGGTGACCGCCATGCGCGCGGCGCTGGACCGCATGGAGGCGGCCATCGCAGCCTCTGAAGATGCCGTCGCTTCCGACCTCGAATTCCACCAGACCATCGCCGAGGCCACCGGCAACAGCCATTTCACCCATCTGTTCAATTATCTCGGCGCGCTGATGATCCCCCGCGCCCGGGTGCAGACCTTCCGCTTCTTCGCCGACGACCGCACCGAGTATCTGCGCCGCGTCAACCGCGAGCATGAAGACATCTACCAGGCGATCGCCCGCCAGGACGCCGACGCGGCACGGTCGGCCATGCGGCTGCATTTGAGCAACAGCCGCGAGCGCCTGCGCAAGGCGATGGAATTCGCGCCCGGCGGCAACGCCTGATCCCACCTCCGGTCAGAGGACAAGCATGGAACCCAACGCTCTGAAAGCTGCAATCTCGGCCGGTCTGCTCTCCTTCCCCGTCACCGATTTCGACTCCAGCGGCGCCTTCGAACCGAAAGGCTATCGCCGCCGCCTGGAATGGCTGATGCCCTATGGCGCCAGTGCTTTGTTCGCGGCCGGCGGGACCGGGGAATTCTTTTCGCTGGCGCCGGACGAATATGCCGCCGTGATCCGCACCGCCGTGGAGACCTGCCGGGGCAAGGTGCCGATCATCGCCGGAACCGGCTACGGCACCCGGCAGGCGATCGCCTATGCGCAGGAAGCGGAAAGGCTTGGCGCGGCCGGCCTGCTGGTGCTGCCGCATTACCTGGTCGAGGCGGATGCCGAGGGCATCAGCCGGCATATCGCCGCCATCTGCAGCAGCGTGCGGATCGGCGTCATCGTCTATAATCGCGGCGTCTGCCGCCTTGGCCCCGATGCGCTGGAAAAACTGGCGGCCCAATGCCCGAACCTGATCGGCTTCAAGGACGGAATCGGCGACCTGGAGCTGATGGTGGCGATCCGCCGCCGGATGGGCGACCGCTTCGCCTATCTGGGCGGGCTGCCGACCGCGGAATTCTTCGCCGCCCCCTATAAAGCCATGGGAGTTCCGGTTTATTCCTCTGCGGTATTCAATTTCATCCCGCGGACGGCGATGGATTTCTATCGCGCCATCGCCAATGATAACGCCCGGGAAGCAACGCGCATTCTGGACGAGTTCTTCATGCCCTATTCCGCCATCCGCAATCGCCGGCCGGGCTACGCCGTCAGCATCATCAAGGCCGGCGTCCGGCTGGCGGGCTTCGATGCCGGACCGGTGCGCACGCCGCTGGTGGATTGCAGCGAGGAAGAGCATGCCATGCTGAAGGCGTTGATCGACAAGCTGGGCCCGCAATAGGAGACGATGCGATGAAGCGCGTCCTGCTGACCGGAGCAGGCGGAGCCGTGGGAACCCGGCTGCGCAGCCTGCTGAAACCGATTTACCCAGACCTCATTCTCAGCGATATCGCCGCGCCGGCCGATCTGCGCGGCGACGAGGTCTTCCGGCCGGCCGACCTCGCCGACATGGCGGCGGTCGAGGCGATCTGCGAGGGCGTGGACGGCATCGTGCATCTCGGCGGCTATTCGGTCGAAGGCCCCTGGGAGACCATTCTCAATTCCAACATCATCGGCTGCTACAACCTGTTCGAGGCCGCGCACCGCAAGGGCGTGAAGCGCATAGTATTCGCCTCCTCGAACCATGTGATGGGCTTCCACCCGCGTTCGGCGACGATCGGGATAGAAGCCGTGCCGAAGCCCGATACCCGCTATGGGCTGAGCAAGCTGTTCGGCGAGGGACTGGGCGCGCTCTATGCCTACAAGCATGGCATCGGCGTGCTCAGCATCCGCATCGGCAATTTCGGCGACAAGCCGGTCGACCGGCGCCGGCTGGCGATCTGGCTGAAGCCCGACGACCTGGTGCAGCTTATCCGCATCGGCCTGGAAAAGCCGGACCTGGTCTACGAAGTCGTCTACGGCATGTCGGACAACGAGCGCGCCTGGTGGGACAATGCCCGTGCGCTGGAACTCGGCTACCGCCCCGCGGGCCAGTCCGAAGCCTTCGCAGCCGAGGCCCTGGAAGCGCAGAAATCATTGCCGGCCGATCCCATCGGCGATCATTTCCAGGGCGGCAGCCCGTTCTGCAGCCAGGAATTCGACGGCGATTTCGACAGGCTGAAGAAGCTTCCCTGACCATGCGCATCCAGAGCGTCGAAGCCATCACGCTGAAAGTCCCGTTCGACGATCTCTATGCAGGACCGCGGCAGAAGCCGCGCGGCTGGACGCATTTCGACGCCGTGCTGGTGAAGGTCACCACGAAGGACGGACTGGTCGGCTGGGGTGAGGCCTTCGCCTATAACTGCGCCTCGGCGGTGCGCGCCATGGTCGTCGAAACCATCGCGCCGCTGGCGGTGGGGCGCAGCATCGATGACATCGCCGCTTTCAGCCTGGCCCTGCAGAAGGAGCTGCATATCTGGGGACGCTATGGCGTCACCCTGTTCGCGCTGTCGGGCCTCGATATTGCGCTGTGGGATCTCGCCGCCAAGCAGGCCGGCAAGAGCCTGGCCGCCCATCTGGGCGGCCGGCGGCGCGACCAGGTGGCCGCCTATGCCAGTTTGGTACGTTACGGTGCGCCGCAGCCGGTTGCCGAGATCGCGGCGCGCGCCAAGGCTGAAGGCTACGGCGACATCAAGCTGCATGAGGTCGACTACGAAGTCATTGCCGCTGCACGTGCTGCCCTGGGCGACGGCGTGCGGCTGACCACCGACGTGAATTGCCACTGGTCGGTCGCGGAGGCCGAGGCGATCCTGCCGCGGCTGAAGGCGCTGGGCCTGTTCTGGGTCGAGGAGCCGGTCTTTCCGCCCGAGGATTACGATACCCTGCAGCGCCTCGGCCGCTTCGGGGTTGCGTTGTCGGCGGGCGAGAATGCCTGCACGGCGGTGGAATTCGCTCGGCTGATCCCGGCGCTGACCTATCCGCAGCCGAGCGTCACCAAGGTCGGCGGCGTGAGCGAGTTCCTGAAAGTGGCCGATCTCGCCAGGGCAGCCGGCAAGACCCTGATGCCGCATTCGCCCTATTTCGGGCCCGGCTACTGGGCGACGCTGCAACTGGCCGCCCATCTCGAACCGGTGGGCCTGTTCGAATTCCTCTATGTGAAGCCGGAAGCCTTCATGGGGCGTGCGATTCCGCTGCCCAGGGAGGGCCGCATCGCCGTTCCGGCCGATCCCGGCATCGGCTTCGTGCCTGACGAAACGGTACTGGAGCGATATCGCGTCGCCTGACAGGAGCGGACATGTACACGAGAACCCTCACCGGCACGCCGCCGCGGCTGAAAGCCCCCGCCGGCACCTGCGACACCCACCTGCACTTCTACGACAGCCGCTATGCGACGGTGCCCGGCACGCCCACGCCGCCCGATGCCACCGTCGCCGATTACCGCCAGGTCAAAGCCTGGCTGGGGATCGAACGCAGCGTCGTGGTGCAGCCCAATGCCTATGGCGACGACAACCGGCTGACCATGGCGGCCACCGCCGAGCTGGGCGCCGATATCGCCCGTGCCGTCGTGGTGGTGAAGCCCGGCACCAGCGATGCCGAGCTGGAACGGCTGACCAAAGCCGGCGCGCGCGGCCTGCGCATCATGGCGCTGCTGGGCGGCACGCTCGGACTGGACGTGCTGGAGGAGATGGCCGCCCGCGTGCACCCCTTCGGCTGGCACGTGCTGGTCCAGCTCGATGGCCGCGACCTGCCGCAGCATGAGGAGAAGATCCGCCGCCTGCCCTGCAACGTGATCATCGATCATGTCGGCAAGTTCCTGGAACCGGTTCCGGTGGAGCATCCGTCATTCCAGTGCCTGCTCCGGCTGGTCGGCACCGGCCGCGTCTGGGTCAAGCTGGCGGCGGCCTACGAGACCTCGAAAACCGGCGCGCCGGCCTATGAGGATGTCGGCCGGCTGGCCCGCGCGCTGGTGAAAGCCGCGCCTGAGCGCATGCTGTGGGCCAGCAACTGGCCGCATGCCCAGGCCCATAAATTCGGCTATCCCGACGATGCGGCGCTGATGGACCTGCTGCTCGACTGGGCGCCGTCGGAAGCCGACCGGCACAAGATCCTGGTCGACAATCCCGCCGAACTTTACGGTTTCGCACGCTAACCGGTTATTTCGCTTGACCTTGGGCCGCTGAAGCCCCATATACCGCCCGTCGCCTCGGCGACCTCTCGCGCCGTGGCCGCGTGAGCGGAGGGTTCAAATACCCTTCCGTCCTGCCCGGCGCCTTCGCATTTCCATTCACGACCCAGGTCACGCGGGGACGTTTTTCCGGACCCGCGTCCGACCGTCGCGCTGCAGGCAGACCGCCTGGCGCCGTCGTTCGCTTATCTCAAGGATTCAGTTTTGACTGCTTTCAGTGATCTCGGCCTTTCCCAGCCGCTGCTCAACGCGCTTGCGCTGGGCAAATACAGCCAGCCCACGCCGATCCAGGCCCAGGCCATCCCGCCGGTCCTCGCCGGCCGCGACCTGCTCGGCATCGCCCAGACCGGCACCGGGAAGACGGCCGCCTTCGCGCTGCCCATCCTGCATCGCCTCGGCGCCAGCCCGCGCCGTCCGGCACCGAAGACCTGCCGCGTGCTGGTGCTCAGCCCGACGCGTGAACTCGCCAGCCAGATCGCGGAGAAATTCCGCTCCTACGGCCGCGAGCTGAAGCTGACCACCGCCACCGTGTTCGGCGGCGTCGGCATGTATCCGCAGGTTCAGACTCTCGCCCGCGGCGTCGACATCCTGGTCGCCACGCCGGGCCGCCTGATCGACCATCTGCAGCAGAACACGCTGCGGCTGGACCAGGTCGAGGCAGTCGTGTTCGACGAAGCCGACCAGATGCTCGACATGGGCTTCATGCCGGCCGTCAAGCGCATCGCCGCCCTGCTGCCCAAGCAGCGCCAGAGCCTGTTCTTCTCGGCCACCATGCCGCAGAACATCGCGCAGCTTGCCGCCGGCTTCCTGCGCGAGCCCGTCAAGGTCGAAGTCACGCCCGTCGCCACCACGGCCGAGCGCGTCGAGCAGCAGGTGATCTTCGTCGAGGCCGAGCGCAAACGCGCCATTCTCGCCGAGATCATGACCGATCCGGCCATCACGCGGGCGCTCGTCTTCACCCGCACCAAGCATGGCGCCGACCGCGTGGCGCGCCATCTGGGAACCGGCGGCGTGCCGGCCAGCGCCATCCATGGCAACAAGTCGCAGAACCAGCGCGAGCGCGCCCTTGCCGATTTCAAGGCGGGCAAGATCCGCGTGCTGGTCGCCACCGACATCGCCGCGCGTGGCATCGACATCACGGCCGTCAGCCAGGTGATCAATTTCGAGCTGCCGAATGTTCCGTAAAGCTACGTCCATCGCATCGGCCG
>CAYSCA010000112.1:0-10112 GCA_964429465.1 uncultured Rhodospirillaceae bacterium | reverse complement strand
CGCCGAGATCCTCCTCCTCGAAACGATTCTCGCTTCTGCGGGTCAGCTTGACCAGCCGCTGCTCACGCGGCGACCCGCCCACCGGCATGACCAGCCGTCCGCCGATCGCCAGCTGGGCCTTCAGGGTATCCGGAATGGCCGGGCCGCCAGCCGCGGCGAGGATGGCATCGAAGGGCGCGGCCTCGGGCCAGCCGCGGGTGCCGTCGCCGGTGCGGATGTCGATATTCTCGTAGCCCAGCCGGGCGAAGCGCGCCTCGGCCAGCCGGGTCAGCTCGCCATGCCGCTCGATGGTATAGACCTGTGCCGCGATGCGGCTCATCACCGCGGCCGCATAGCCCGAGCCGGCGCCGATCTCGAGCACCCGGTCGCCGGGTCGCAGCCCGGCGCCCTCGATCATCAGGGCGACGATATAGGGCTGCGAGATGGTCTGCCCCGCCTCGATGGGCAGGGGCGAATCCTCATAGGCGAATTCCTCCATGCCTGCGGGCACGAAGGCTTCGCGCGGCACCGCGCGCAGGGCATCGAGGACATGATCGTCGTGGATGCCGCGGCTCGCCACCTGCCGGGCAACCATTCTTTCGCGCGCATAGGCCGGATCCGGCATGGCGGCCTCCTTCCGGACAGCCGTTCATGAACCGCCGGAAAGCAGGCCGGTTCCGTCCGGCCCATGCGCCGGCCGGAAAGGCTCAGTCGTCGTCATCCACCACGACGGTTCCGGGCTGGCCGGTGGTCACCACCGTGGGCTCGTCATCGCCGCAGGCGGTCAGCGGCATCAGCATGGCGACGGTCAGCACTGCAAGCATGAGACGGAGCATGGGGAGACTCCTTCCTGTTGGAGATGCGTATCCAACAGGGAGCCGGCGAGGGCGGTTCCTGCGCGGGCAGGCCGGTCACCGGCTGGTCATGCGGCATCTGCAGCCCGACCGGGAGCTGGCTATTGCAGGCGCGCGGTCAGGATCTTGAAGCCGGCCAGGCCGAAGGCGAGGGCGAAGACGCCCTCGAACCAGCGGCGCAGCCGCATATAGCCGCGGGTCAGCGGGGCGCTGGAGAACAGCAGCGCATAGCCGTGGAACAGCGTGGCGCTTTGCAGCGCGACCGCCAGGATGACAATGGCGAGCGCAGCCGGCGAGGCCTGCGGCGGAACGCCGATGGCATACAGCGAGCCGAAGAACAGGATCGCCTTCGGGTTGGTGAGATGCAGCGCCAGGCCCTTGCCGTAGGCGCGCCGCAGCGACGTATAGGCAACGCCCTTCGGTTCGGCCTGGTCCGGTCTCAGCGCCGATCGCGCCGAGCGCCAGGCCAGCCAGATGAGATAGCCGGCGCCGGCATAGCGGATCAGCTCGAACAGCCAGACATTGGCCAGCATCACGGCGCCAAGGCCGAAAGCGGCGGCGGTCGACCAGATCAGCGAGCCGGTGCTGACACCGGACGCCAGCGCCAGTCCGAATTTTCGTCCCGATTGCATCGAGGCGCCGGCAATCGCGAGTGTCGCCGGTCCGGGGCTGCCGGTGGCCAGCAGGGCGGCGGCGAGGATGAGCGGAAGATCGATCCCGTCGGTCATGGCGCAAGCCTGGCCCTGCCGGGGCGGCGAAGGCAAGCGGAGATAGGCACCGCTACAATGCCGGCGCGACCCGCTTGCCGCGCGACCCGCCTTTCGCCGGCCGGCCCGTTCTGCCTCGTCCGCCGGCAATGCGCACCAGCCGGCGGAAGGTGGGGCATTCCAGATGGCTGGGCGCCTTGCAGACCGCGGCATGGCGCAAGCCGTCGCGCATCGCGGCCATGCGGCGGATGGTGCGATCGAGGTCATCCGCCTTGGCAGCCAGCAGCTCGCGGCGGATTTTCAGCCGACCATCCGGCGCGAACATCGCGGCGATTTCCTCCAGGCTGAGGCCGGCCGTGCGCCCCAGTGCGATCAGCGACAGCCGCTCCAGCACATCCGGGGCGAACAGCCGGCGCAGCCCGCGCCGGCCGAGCGAGGCGATCAGCCCCTTTTCCTCATAGAAGCGCAGGGTGGAGGCCGGCAGGCCGGCCTGTCGCGAGACCTCGACGATATCCAGCAGTTTCATGCTTGACCTCAAGTGAACTTGAATTTGTAGGGTAGCACGACTCCCAAAGACAAGAGAGGTGAAAAAACATGTCTGAGAGTGCATTGCGTATCCTGCTGGTCGGCATCGGCGCCACGCTCGTGATGGACCTGTGGGCCCTGGTCCTGCGCCATGTCTATGGCGTGAGCGGCCTGGATTACCGCATGGTCGGCCGCTGGCTGGGTCATATGCTGCGCGGCCGCTTCCGCCACGAGGCGATCGGTCGCGCCGCGCCGGTGGCCGGCGAAGCCGCGATCGGCTGGCTGGTGCATTACGGCATCGGGATCGGCTTCGCCGCCGGCCTTGTGGCGGCCGCGGGCACGGCCTGGCTGCAGGCGCCGTCGCTGACGCCGGCGCTGCTGACCGGGCTGGCCACTGTCGCGGCGCCCTGGCTGGTCATGCAGCCCGCCTTCGGCCTCGGCATCGCGGCTTCGCGCGCGCCCGATCCGCTTCAGGCGCGCCTGCGCAGTCTGGTCACCCACCTGGTTTTCGGAACCGGCCTCTATGCCGCCGCGCGGCTGACCGCGGAATTCTGAGCCGCCAGCAACTGACAGATCACTGAAAGGAACTTCCCGATGATTCCCGCACGTTTCGAACCCGTCGCCTTCGTTTTCGTCCTGTCCAGCCTGATGTCCTTCCTGGTCTCGGGCATCTCCACTCTTCGGGCCGCCGGTCTGACCGAGGCTTTCGTCAGCCTCTGGTTCGGCGCCTGGATCGCTTCATGGATCGTCGCCTTTCCGGTCGCGCTCGTGGTCGTGCCGGTGGCGCGGAAGGTGGTGCGGCGGCTGACCGTATAGGCGACGGCGCGGCGGGTTCAGGAAGGAGCCCGCCGCCACGCTCGCGCTCAGCTCTGGGCGCCGGGGGAATCCAGCGCCGCTTCCGGGCGTTTCTCCGCAGCCGCTCCCAAAGACTCCTGCGAGTGGCGGATTTTGCCGATCCGCCTTTCCTTTTCCCAGACTTCGATGGTGGGATAGCCATGGGAAACGAATTTTCGCACCGCCTCTTCCACGGCAGCCGCGTCGGTCGCGCATTCAATGATTTCGGATCGTTTTATTTTTTCATTATCGTCGAGCAAGTAGCACCGGTAAATTTTCATCTTCTCTCTCTGCTTCTATTCCATCGGTTGAAATTACATATGAAAAAGAGCGTCAGCTTGATGTGGGTGTGATTGACGACTGGAATGGGTGAAATGGAGGCTCTCGTCATCGCAGCACGTCTTTGGTGCTGGTGATGAGGACGCAGGTGCAGCCGGTCTCGCTCCAGACGCGCTCGTCGCCCGTGCCGGGCGGGCCGTAATTGAAGTCGCCGGGAAAAAGCTTGCGCGCGTCGATCCACAATTCGCCGTCCAGCAGATGCAGCTCTTCCACGCCGGCATGGTCATGCGGCGGATAGCTGGCACCTGGCGCGAGGCGGACCAGCATGCTGACCCGGTGGCGTTCCGTATCGGTCGCCAGCAGCTTGCATTCGATTCCGGGCGCGACCTGCTCCCAGTCCGGCTCGGCCCATTGCCGCGCTGGCGGCGGCACCGGCGCTGTCCCGGTCTCCTCGGCAATGCGGTCGGCCAGGCGCGCCTGCAGCGATGCCGCCGGGCGCAGCACGTCGGTCGGCCAGGCGACGAAGCGGTCGACCACCCCGCGCAGGCTCTCCAGCTCGCGCCGGCAATCCGGACAGGCAGCGATATGCGCTTCGGCCCCGGCAACCTCGCCCGCAGGCAGCGCCTGCAGGGCATAGGCGCAGGTCAGTTCGGCCTGCCCGCAACCGGGGAAACGAGGGACTTGCATATCCCTCTAAACGTCAATTGCGGGCCGCCGGATTGGTCGGGATCAATGAAGGATGAAAAAACCGGCCGTGGCGGCTTCCTGGGTCATCGCAGCACGTCTTTGGTGCTGGTGATGAGGACGCAGGTGCAGCCGGTCTCGCTCCAGACGCGCTCGTCGCCCGTGCCGGGCGGGCCGTAATTGAAGTCGCCGGGAAAAAGCTTGCGCGCGTCGATCCACAATTCGCCGTCCAGCAGATGCAGCTCTTCCACGCCGGCATGGTCATGCGGCGGATAGCTGGCACCTGGCGCGAGGCGGACCAGCATGCTGACCCGGTGGCGTTCCGTATCGGTCGCCAGCAGCTTGCATTCGATTCCGGGCGCGACCTGCTCCCAGTCCGGCTCGGCCCATTGCCGCGCTGGCGGCGGCACCGGCGCTGTCCCGGTCTCCTCGGCAATGCGGTCGGCCAGGCGCGCCTGCAGCGATGCCGCCGGGCGCAGCACGTCGGTCGGCCAGGCGACGAAGCGGTCGACCACCCCGCGCAGGCTCTCCAGCTCGCGCCGGCAATCCGGACAGGCAGCGATATGCGCTTCGGCCCCGGCAACCTCGCCCGCAGGCAGCGCCTGCAGGGCATAGGCGCAGGTCAGTTCGGCCTGCCCGCAGCGGTTCTCGTGGAACGTATTCACGTCGTCTCCACTTCCGCCGTCAGCAGGCTCCGCAATTTGTGCAGTCCCGAACGGATGCGCGTTTTAAGCGTCCCCAGCGGCTGGTTCAGCCGCGCTGCGGCTTCGGCATGCGTAAATCCGCCGAAGAACGTCGTCTCGATCGCCTCGCGCTCGCCCAGCGTGAGCGTCCCCAGAGCCGTGCGCAGCGCCTCGCCCTGCTGGCGCAGTTCAAGGACGTCGTGCGGATCGGCGGCGGGCTCGGCCTGCGGTTCCTGGCAGTCGCCCTGGCTGCGCTTCTTCCGGTTCTCGAAGCGCAGGCGATCGATGGCGCGCGAGCGGGCCTGGTTCATGATCCAGCCGAGCACGGTGCCATTGGCCGCGTCGTAACCCGATGCGCGCCGCCACACATCATGGAACACGTCGACGGTGAGTTCTTCGGCCGTCTCGCGGCTGGCGGTGAGGCGCATGACCAGGGTGAAGACGGGGCGATGCGCCATTTCGTAAAGCGCGTGGAGCGCGCTCTGGTCGCCTGCGGCAACCGACTGGACGTGGGTTGCCCAGATCTGCTCCGAGATCGGTGCCCTGGAGCCGGCGTACAAGACATCACCCAATGTTGCGGGCGGGTTCGTCGCTGATGGATTTTGTTTGGTTTCTTCGACCACGACAGGAACGCTACTGTTGCTGGTCGAGATTTTGCAAATTCTCTGTCGCTCATCAAGATCGACACAGAAGATTAGCAGCAGTGCCGGATGAGTGCTACGCGGGCAGGCTCGATGGATTGAACGACGCATGCCCACTTCCACCGCCATATGCTCCGTCCGTGAATGTCTGCCGCATGCATGCGCTTCGGGCGCAGCTGGCGATGGAGATTGCTGTCGGGGGAAGAATGGCTCCTGGGGAGGGATTCGAACCCCCGACCGGGCGGTTAACAGCCGCCTGCTCTACCACTGAGCTACCCAGGACCAGTGCGGCGCGCAACCTAGCGACAGGCGCGGGTAACCGCAAGGCCTGTGGGCAAAAAAGTTGCCCCCCGCCGATGCGGCTTTTCCCCAAGCATTTCCAATGCTAAGCCGGAGAAGAGGAGCCCGCCGCATGAAGATGGACAAGGCCGAACTGGCCGCCTTTCTGGACCGAGAATTCCCCCAGATCAGATCGATGAATTTCCGGATCGAGTCCTGGGACGGCAGGCTGCTGCGGCTGGCCATGCCGATCGAGGAGCGCCACCTGCGCCCCGGCGGCACGGTTTCCGGCCCGGCCATGATGAGCATGGCCGATACGGCGGCCTATCTGCTGATCCTCGGCCTGATCGGCCCGGTGGCGCTGGCGGTGACGACGAATCTCAATATCAATTTCCTGCGCAAGCCGGCGCCGCGCGGCCTGATCGCCGAGGCGACCATGCTGAAGCTGGGCAAGAGCCTGGCGATCACCGAGGTCGCGATATTCTCCGAAGGCGTCACCGACGGCCCGGTGGCGCATGCGACGCTGACCTATTCGATTCCGCCGGGCGGAGTGGCGGGCAAGGCGGCCGGCTGAGCGGCTTTCGCCGCTATTCCGCCGCCAGTTTGCCGTCCGGCAGGGCCGGCACCTCGCAGCCGGTGGCGCAGCAGCGGCCGGGCTGCTTCGAGACCCGGCGGCCGTCTTCCGCCAGCACGCCGCGATCGAGCAGGCGTTCCACCAGATCGACCTTTTCCATCACCGGATAGTTGCGCCAGATCTCGCGCTTCATCGCTTCCGGCGAGCCGCCGCCATGCAGCGACATGACAGAATACCAGCCGCCCTGGTGCGACGCGGTCAGGTCCTCGATGAAGCGCGACACTTCCAGGCGCTGCTCGGCCGGAATGTCGGGGCGACCAGCCAGCACCGCTGCCAGCGAGGCCTGCGTTTCGGGGTTGTGGTCCTCGTCGGGGCCGGGCAGGGCGACGACCAGGCCGCCGGAAACATAATGCGCCACCCGGTGCATGTCGTAGATCTTGGTGGCCAGCAGCAGCTTGCCGATATTGGAGAAGACGGCATCCGGCATCACCGAGCCGGCCGGATCTTTGGTGCAGTAGACCGACGAGGCCACGCCGCAGGCGAAGAAGCTTTCGGTGATGGTGATCAATTCCACCATCGCATCGCGGATATGGCCATGGCGCTCCGGGTCGAGGCCGTTCGCCTCCACCATCAGCGCCCCGGCGCCGATCAGCAGGTCGCCGAAGCCGGCCCGCGCGCCGATGCAGGATTGCCGGTGATGGGTGGCGTAGGACGTGGTCAGGAAGCCGGCTTCCTCGGTTTCGCCGGCCAGGAAGACATGCTCGTTCGGCACGAACACGTCGTCGAACAGCAACACGCCGGTCGACTGCCCGTATTTGCCGGTGAACTTCGCCGCGGCTTCGCCCGGCCGTCCGGCGGGACGGGCGACGATGGTGAGGCCCGGCGCATCGCACGGCACGGCGCAGGCGACGGCGAATTGCGCGTCTTCCTTCGTATGGGTGCGGCAGGGCATGACGAGGAATTCGTGCATGTAGGGCGCGCCGGTGACAATCGCCTTGGTGCCGCGGATCACGATGCCGTCCGGCCGGCGTTCCTTGATATGGACATAGACATCCGGATTGGCCTGCAGCCCGGGCCGCTTCGAGCGGTCGCCCTTGGCATCCGTCATGGCGACGCCGAGCGTCAGGTCTTTCTCCTGCACACGATGCAGATAGCTGAGGAAGCGCTGGTGATAATCGGTGCCATGCTCGGCATCGGCGCGCTTCGTCGCCTGGAACAGGCCGTTCAGCGCGTCATGGCTGAGATAGCGCTGGGCGCAGCCGGATTCCTTGCAGACCAGCCGCACGGCTTCCAGCTTGTAGAGCAGGTCGGTCGAGCTCTCGTCGATGTGCAGCATGCGGTTGACGATCTTGCCCGAGGTTCCCTGGCGCGCCGTCATCAGCGCGCGATGCTCCTCCACATGGGCGAAATCGTAGGTGATGCCGACAGCATTGATGCCGGCGGCCAGCCGCGGCTCGTCGGCCACGCTGGGAATGGCCTCGCCATTGATGAAGACGCGGGGCGAATAGCGGCGCAGCGAGTCGCGGTACTCGGCGGCGGTCATCAGCATGGGGCGTCCTCCTTTTACCTTGCTCGAAAAATCTAACACTGTTAGAAAAAGAGTCAAACCGGAACGGGAGCGACATGCCGGAACGCAAGCTCGGCCGCCGCAAGGCCGTCAGTGAAGCCAGGCGCGGCCTGATCCTCGATGCCGCGCGGCAGGTCTTCGAGGCCGAGGGGCTGGACGGCGCCTCGCTGCGCGCCATCGCCGCGCAGGCCGGCTACACGGCGGCGGCGCTGTATTTCTATTACGATTCCAAGGAGGCGATTTACGCCGATGTGCTGCGCGCCTCGCTGGCCAGCCTCGGCGAGGCGGTGCAGAAGGCGACGGCGCGCGCCGCCGCGCCGCAGGATCGCCTGCGGGCGGCCGCCATGGCCTTCTTCCGCTTCTATGCGGAGAATCCCGGCGACCTCGATCTCGGCTTCTATCTCTTCCGCGGTGGCATGAAGCCCAAGGGCCTGGGGCGTGAGCGCGATCTGATGCTGAATGCCGCGCTGGGCGCGGCCCTGCAGCCGATCGCCGAGGCCGCCATCCAGCTCGGCGCCAGCGAAGAAGAGGCCAATCTTCTGATGGTGGATGCCTTCGCGCATGCCGCGGGGCTGCTGCTGCTGGCGCATACCGGCCGCATCCGCATGTTCGGGGCCTCGGCGCCGAAGCTGATGGAGCGCCATGTCGAGGCTATGATCGCCAGGTTGATGCCGGGCCGGCCGATACGGGAGAGGAGAGGCGGATGAAGACCATCGACCGCACGACAGCGGCCCTGCTGGTGATCGACCTGCAGGCGCGGCTGATGCCGGTGATCCATGAGGGCGAGGCGGTGGTCGCCAATGCCCGGCGGCTGACCCAGGCCGCGGCCCTGCTGGACGTGCCGGTCGCCGCGACCGAGCAGAATCCCAAGGGGCTGGGCAGGACCGTGGCCGGCCTGCTGCCCGACGGGCTGGCCGTACTGGAGAAGATGACCTTCGATTCCTGCGGGGCGCCGGCTTTCCTGGGATCGCTGCCGCAGGCGCGGCCGGATCTGGTGGTGGCGGGCTGCGAGGCCCATGTCTGCGTGCTGCAGACCGTGCTCGGCCTGCTCGATGCCGGGCGGCGGGTCTTCGTGGTCCAGGATGCTATCGGTTCGCGGCGGGCGGAGAACCGGGCGGCCGCCATCCGCCGGATGGAGCGCCACGGCGCCGAGCTGGTGACCACCGAGATGGTCCTCTTCGAATGGCTGGGCAGCGCCGAGCATCCCCGTTTCCGCGCGGCGATGGCGCTGATCAAGTGAGCCGGCAGGCTTGATTTTCCGGCAAAAAGTTTCTATAATGTTCTCATTGGCACCGGTGAATGGCCGCCGGGCGAGTGGTTAATTTAGTCACGAATAAGCACTGAATAAGCTGCAAATTACAGGAAGTGACGCCTCGGATCGCGCGGTGCCAGGGGCGCATAACCGGCGTACGCGGCAGGATATGGATTTCGAGCCTGCCCGAGCGCCGATAAGCGGCTGGTCCGCGGTATGACGGGCAGGGGTGGCGATATCCGAATTCCCACTTAAGCTATTGAAATTGCTTAAAATGACTGTAGGTAATATAATACCACATCATAAATCTTTGATTTTTCCTGCTGATCCCGTTTGACAGGGCAGCGAAAATGACCATGATGCGCGCCGATCCGCCCGCCGGCTCTTCGCCCGCGGGCTTCTACCGTCAGGAAGTCCGATGAAAACCTTCACTGCCAAAGAGTCCCAGGTGGACAAGAAGTGGGTGCTGATCGACGCCGACGGCCTGGTGCTGGGACGGCTCGCCTCCCTGATCGCCATGCGTCTGCGCGGCAAGCATAAAGCCATCTTCACGCCGAACTGCGATACCGGCGACCATGTCATCGTCATCAACGCCGAGAAGGTCCGCGTCACCGGCCGCAAGGCCGAGCAGGAGACCTTCTACTGGCATACCGGCCATCCCGGCGGCATCAAGGGCCGCACCATCGGCGAAGGTCTGGCCGGCCGCTTCCCCGAGCGCGTCATCCAGAAAGCCGTCGAGCGCATGCTGCCGAAGGAGAGCCCGCTGGCTCGCCGGCAGCTCACCAAGCTCAAGGTCTACAAGGGTGCCGAGCATCCGCATGAGGCGCAGCAGCCGGTGAAGCTGGATGTCGCCGCGCTGAACCGCAAGAACAAGAGGGTCGACTAATGGCCGAGGGACGTACACTCGCCGATCTGAGCCTGGCCAACGCCAAGGCCGCCGCCGCTGCGCCGGCCGCCGCTCCCGCCGAGCGCAAGCTGGACAAGCTGGGCCGCGCCTATGCCACCGGCAAGCGCAAGGACGCCGTTGCCCGCGTGTGGATCAAGCCCGGCTCGGGCAAGTTCATCGTGAACGGCAAGGAGAGCAACAACTACTTCGCTCGCCCCGTGCTGCGCATGCTGCTGCAGCAGCCCTTCGTGGTGACCAACCGCGCCGGCCAGTTCGACATCATGGCCACCGTCTCCGGCGGCGGCCTGTCGGGCCAGGCGGGCGCGCTGCGCCATGGCATCTCCAAGGCGCTGACCTATTTCGAGCCG
>CAYSCA010000111.1:0-10256 GCA_964429465.1 uncultured Rhodospirillaceae bacterium | reverse complement strand
CAGCCGCTGGAGACCGGACAGGCGGTGGTGGCGCGCGCCAATGCACATGTCAGCTATCCCGCCCGCGTGCAGCTGGTGGCGGCGATGAATCCCTGCCGCTGCGGCCATCTGGCCGACGCAGCGCTGGCCTGCAGCCGCGCGCCGAAATGCGGCGGCGATTACCAGGCGCGGCTCAGCGGGCCGCTGCTCGACCGCATCGATCTCACGCTGGAAGTGCCGGCAGTGAGCGCCGAAGACCTCACTGCGCCGCCGCCGCGCGAGGGCAGCGCCGATGTCGCCGCCCGCGTCGCAGCAGCGCGCGAGCTCCAGCGCAAGCGCTATGCCAAAGCGGCGCTGAACGGCCATGCGATCCGCACCAATGCCGAAGCCGACGGCGAATTGCTGGAACAGGTGGCCACGCCCGATGCCGCCGGCCGCGACCTGCTGGCCCAGGCAGCAGGCGCGATGCATCTCACCGCGCGCGGCTATCACCGCGTGCTGCGCGTCGCCAGGACGCTCGCCGATCTCGACGGCAGCGACGGCGTACGCCGGCCGCATGTGGCCGAGGCGCTGAGCTACCGCAGGCTGGCCTTTGTACGGTGACAATATTTCGGCCGCTGCCGTAGCGTTCTCCGGCTGACCGGCGCATCCGGTCATGCCATGGTGCGGCGCCTGACAGGAAAGCCTCGCCATGAACGCCCCCTTGCCGCATTCCGCCGCGCCCGTGCGGCTGCCCGTCGAACTGGCGCTGCTCGCCCTGCTGGCGACGCTGTGGGGCGCGTCCTACACCTTCATTAAGATCGGCGTGGCGACGATCCCGCCGGTGACGCTGATCGCCCTGCGCACCCTGATCGCCGGGTCGCTGCTTTACCTCATCCTGCGCGTTCGCGGCGTCGCGCTGCCGCGGGATTTCGCCACCTGGCGCGCCTTCCTGATCCAGGCCTGCATCAACTCGGTGATCCCGTTCACCCTGATCGCCTGGGCCGAGCAAAGCATTGATGCGGCGCTCGCGGCGATCCTGAATTCCACTACCCCGATCTTCACCTTCCTGCTGACCTGGGCGGTGACGCGCCACGAGGCGGTGACCCTGCGCAAGCTGCTGGGCACCATCGCCGGGCTGGCCGGCATCTCGCTGATCATCGGACTCGATGCGTTGGAGACATTGGGCCGCGATCTCTGGGGCCAGATCGCGATGGTGGCGGCGACCCTGTCCTATGCCTGCGCGGCGATATTCGGCAAAGGTTTCCGCAGGCTGGACCCGATGCTGCCGGCCACCGGATCGATGATCTGCGGCGCCATCCTGCTGCTGCCGCTCAGCCTGGTGGTCGACCGGCCCTGGACCCTGTCACCCTCTGCCGATTCCCTGCTGGCGCTGCTGGGCCTGAGCGTCTTCTCCACCGCGCTGGCCTTCGTGATCTATTTCCGCCTGCTGGACAGGCTGGGCTCGGTCGGCACCACCTCGCAATCCTATCTGCGCATTCCGATCGGCGTCGGGATCGGCGTGGTATTCCTGGGCGAGACGCTGGCCGGTTCGGCCTGGATCGGCCTCATCTTCGTGTTTGCCGGCGTGGCCGCCATGTCGCTGCCGGGCCGCAAGACCTGAGCGCGCTCATGCGGCGGGGAGCTGGACATCGGCGCCAACCGGGATTTCAATGCGGGCGCGGAAGCCGCCCTCCCTGCGGATCTCGATCCGGCCGCCCATCTGGCGCACCATGATCTCGACCAGTCTCGGCCGCCCGTCGCCGCGGCCGGCGGCACGGTCGCCGATGCCGTCGTCGCTCACCTGCAGGAGATAAATCTCCTTCTCCCTGGCGAAATCGACTGTGATGGTCCCGGGCCGCTCGTCGGGAAAGGCATGCTTGAGGGAATTGGTCACCAGCTCGTTGACGATCAGCCCGAACGGCACCGCCTTGTCCAGCTCGATGACCACCGGCTGCGCCCGCACCTGCAGGGCGATCGCGCGGCCCTCCATGAAGGACATCTGCAGGTCGCGGCAGAGCTCGCCGATGAAATCACGGGCATTGACCACATTCTGCAGCTCGGACCGGTACAGCCGCTCATGCACGCGCGAGATCACCATGATGCGGTGCGACACCGCCTGCACCAGGCTTTTGGTCCGGGCATCCGCATTGCGGCCAGCCTCGAGATGCAGGATCGCGGTGAGCAGCTGCAATCCGTTCTTGATGCGGTGATGCATCTCGGTGCGCAGGAAGCGCTGCTCCTTCTCCAGCCGGGCCAGCGACTGCGTCTTGTCGCGCAGATTCTCCACGAGCCAGGCCAGCAGCAGCAGGATCAGCAGGGTCAGCAAGGCGGCAAAGGCGTGGCGAGCATCCGCAATCGCCAGCGAGAAATACGGCGGGATGAACAGGAAGGCTGACAGGAAGACGCTGAGAAAGCTGGCATAAATCGCCGAGCCGTGATCGAGCAGCAGGGCGATCAGCAGCACGGCGGGAAAGAACAGCAGGAACGGCGCCGGCTCCAGCAGGTCATCCATCAGCCAGCGCAGCCCGACAAAGCAAATGACGATCAGCGTCGCCAGTCCGTAGCGCAACGCTACCGGCAGCTTCCGGACGACCCAGGATGTTTCAAAGATCCGGCGGACCAGCATCACCGCCTCCTCCAGTAACAACGGCGGGACTCCGCGAATGATCCGCGCGAACACGACGCATCGCAGCCGTAAGACGCTGGAATCCCGTGCAAAAATTCGGTTGTAAATTTACAACGTCAATTTACGCTGTAATATTATGCCGCGCACGCTCTCCGCCTCCGAGATCGACGCTTTCCGCACCCGCCTGTGCCGGGCGGCGGAGAAGCGTTTCGCCCGCCATGGCGTGGAAGGCGTGACCCTGCGCCAGCTTGCCCGCGATCTCGGCTGCTCGGCGATGACGCCCTACCGCTATTTCCGCGACAAGGACGAGATCGTGGCTGTGGTGCGCACCGCCGCGCTGGACCGTTTCGCCGAGGCGCTGGAACAGGCGGCGAAGACCCGAGGCAATGCGCGCCAGCGCGGCCGCGCCGTCGGCGAGGCCTATATCCGTTTCGCGCTGGACAATCCCGATACCTACCGGCTGATGTTCGATCCGATGCAGCCCGATCCGGCGCGCTTCCCCGATCTCGCCCGGGCCCAGGCGCGCTCGCGCCGCACCATGAGCGCCTATGTCGAAGACCTGGTCGCCGAAGGCGAGCTGCAGGGCGACCCCGAGCTGCTCGGCCATATCTTCTGGGCCACCGTGCATGGCCTGCTCAGCCTGAAGCTGGCCGGGCGCCTCGGCGAGGCCATCAGCTTCGACGATCTCTATCGCACCGCCATGCGGCTGCTGGCCAAAGGGGCCGAACCGCGATCAGCCGCCAGGCCGGCCCGCCGCCGCGCATAGCTTCACTCAGGAGAGACATATCCATGCCCATTCCAGCTATTCTCGCCGGACGGCTCAGCCTGCCGGTGATCGGCTCACCCCTGTTCATCGTCTCCGGCCCCGAACTGGTGATCGCGCAATGCAAGGCCGGCATCGTCGGATCGTTCCCGGCGCTGAATGCGCGCCCCGCGCCTGTGCTCGAGGAATGGATCATCCGGATCAAGGAGGAGCTGGCCGCCTACCAGGCCGCCAATCCCCAGGCAAAGGTGGCGCCCTTTGCGGTGAACCAGATCGTGCATGGCTCCAACGACCGCCTGCAGCACGATGTCGAAGTCTGCATCAGGCATCAGGTGCCGATCATGATCACCAGCCTGCGACCGCCGGCCGATGTGGTGAAGGCGGCGCATTCCTATGGCGGCATCGTGCTGCATGACGTGATCAGCGTGCGCCATGCCGAAAAGGCGCTCGAGCAGGGTGTCGACGGCCTGATCCTGGTCTGCGCGGGCGCCGGCGGCCATGCCGGCACGCTCAGCCCGTTCGCGCTGGTCTCGGAAATCCGCCGCTTCTATCAGGGCACGATCGCGCTGTCGGGGGCCATTGCCAATGGCCGCAGCATCCTGGCGGCGCAGGCGGTGGGCGCCGATCTTGCCTATATGGGCACACGCTTCATCGCCACCCACGAGGCCAATGCGCAGCCGCAATATAAGCAGATGCTGGTCGACACCGCGGCGCAGGACATCGTCTATTCCTCGCTGTTCACCGGCGTGCACGGCAACTACCTCAAGCCAAGCATCGTCAATGCCGGCCTCGATCCCGACAACCTGCCGGCGGCCGACAAGACGACGATGAGCTTCGGCTCCGGCGGCTCGTCGAAATCCAAGGCCTGGCGCGATATCTGGGGGGCTGGCCAGGGCGTTGGCAGCATCGAACAGGTGCTGCCGGTGGCGGAACTGGTTGAAAAGCTCAGGCGTGAATACGATGCTGCCCGGGCGGACCTGCTGAAGGCGGGGTTCGCTGCCGCTGCCGAGTAGCGGCCAATGAAAACACGGGAGGCGAGATGAGCGAGTTGATTTCGGGCGCGCGGCGCTTGAGCCATGCCGAACTGCAGGCCCGCGCGGCGAAGGCCGCAGGCGGCTTCAGGGCGCTCGGAATCGGTGATGGCGATGTCGTCGCGCTGTATCTGCGCAACGACTTCGCCTTCTTCGAGGCCACACTGGCGGCCGGCCTTGCCGGCGCCTATGCCACACCGATCAACTGGCATTTCACCGCCGAAGAGACCGCCTATATCCTCGCGGATTCCGAAGCCAGGGTGCTGGTCGTGCATGGCGACCTGTGGCCGCGCATCGCCGCCGTGGTGCCCCCGGAGGTGCAGGTCTTCATCGTCCCGACACCGCCGGAAATCGCGGCAGCCTATGGAGTTGGCGATATCATGCCGCCGGACACCGCCGGATATCGCCTGTGGGACGACTGGGTGGCGGCCCAGCAGCCGCTGGAAGGCGGCGTCACCCTGCCGCGCGGCTCGATGATCTACACCTCCGGCACGACGGGGCGGCCGAAAGGCGTGCGCCGGCGCCAGCCCAGCCAGGCGCAATACGACGGCAACCGCCAGGCAGCCGCTACCTATTTCGGCCTCAAGCCCGGCACCGAGATGACCGTGCTGATGAACGGGCCGATGTATCATTCGGCGCCGAATTCCTATGGCATCATGGCGGCCCGGCTCGGCGCCAGGATCGTGCTGCAGGCGCGTTTCGAGGCCGAGGAGATGCTGCAGCTGATCGACCGGCACCGCATCACCAACATGCATATCGTGCCGACCATGTTCGTGCGGCTGCTGAAGCTGCCCGAGGAGATACGCCGGCGCTACGACGTCAGCTCCCTGCGCGACGTGGTGCACGGCGCCGCGCCCTGCCCGCCCGATGTGAAGCAGGCGATGCTCGACTGGTGGGGACCGGTGATCAACGAGTATTACGGCGCGACCGAGACCGGCATCGCCGTCTGGCTGTCTGCTGCGGATGCCCGGCGCAAGCGCGGCTCCGTCGGACGCATCCTGCCCGGCGCCGTGGTGAAGGCCTTCGACGACCAGGGCAATGAACTGCCCGCCGGCGAAACCGGCGAGATCTTCATCCGCGCCGCCTATATTCCCGACTTCACCTATAACAAGCTGGATGACAAACGCGCCGAGGTCGGCCGCGGCGATCTGGTCACCGTGGGCGACGTTGGCTTCATTGATGCGGAAGGTTTCGTCTATCTCTGCGACCGCAAGCGCGACATGGTGATCTCCGGCGGCGTGAACATCTACCCGGCCGAGATCGAGGCGGTGCTGATCGGGATGCCTGGCGTGAAGGATTGCGCGGTCTTCGGCATCCCCGACGAGGAATTCGGCGAAAGCCTCTGCGCCTGCATCGAACCCGAGCCGCAGACCCCGCCCCCCGCCGCCGCCGCCGTGCGCAGCTGGCTGGCCGAGCGGGTGGCGAAATACAAGGTGCCGAAGATCGTCGAGATCGTCGCCAGCCTGCCGCGCGAGGATTCCGGCAAGATCTTCAAGCGCAAGCTCCGCGAACCCTACTGGGAAAAGGCCGGACGGGCGATCTGATTTCGCCCCTATTCTGACAGGTAAATCGCCGCCAGGATCTTGACGACCACGCCGCCCTCCATCAGCGGCAGGGCCAACTTGTCCATCGCGAGATAATCGCGCGACGACGGGCTGCCGCGGGCCACGTAGCTGGGCAGGCCGGACACCCTCACCTGGCGGTATTCGGCAATCGGCTTGTCGCCGATCTTCCCCGCGGCAGCCGAGACCAGCGTGCCGGTGAGATCGAAGCCGAAAATGCCGACCAGGTTGGTGCCGTACAGGCGGTAGCGGAAATCCTCGTTCTCCAGGCAATCGAGGATCATCAGGTGCCCGAGCCAGGGCCGCAGCTCCTCGATGCCGAAATCGCCGCGTGAAGGCGCCGGATGCGCGCCGCGTTTCTGCCGCCATAGTCCATAGAGCTGCCGGAGCATCGGATGGCCGATGGAAGACGCGGCCGCCGCGGCATCTGCCAGAACAAGCCGCCGCTCCCGCAATTTGGTATCCTGCGCCATGAGGTATCTAACCCCGCGCGCAGGGCAGGCGCCCATTGAAAATTGATTACCTGCTATGCCCCGGCCTGCTTCAGCATAGCCTTGGTCAGCTTCACCCGGCGGGTATCGAAATCCTTCCAGGCGTCGAAATGCCGGGCCGCCTCCTCCGGCCGGATCATCGAGTAGACCGGCAGGGCCTTCAGCCCGCTGAAGAATTCCCAGGTCACCGGCACGGCGATCGGCGCGCCGGGCCGGGCGCGCGGCGACCAGGCGGCAACGGCGGTGGCGGTGCGTGCATTCCGCAGGTAGTCGATGAAGATCCGCCCCTTGCGTTTGCTTTTGCTCATCGTCGCGGTGAAGTTTGCCGGATCGACATGCTCGAAGGTCTCGGCGATCTTCTTGGTGAACGCCTTCGCCTCGTCCCATTTCAGATGGGGGATGAGCGGCACCACCACATGCACCCCCTTGCCGCCGGTCAGCTTCGGAAAGGAATGCAGCCCGAAATTATCCAGATGCGCGCGCATTCCCAGCGCGGCGCGCTTGATCATCGGAAAGCCCAGCCCCTCGTCGGGATCAAGATCGAAGATCAGCTGGTCGGGCTTCTCGATATTCTTCGTCGGCGCACCCCAGGGATGGATCTCGACCACGCCGAACTGCGCCAGGCCGCGCAGGCCTTCTGAATCCTCGATCATCACATAGGGCTGCTTCTCGGCGCGCACCTTGGCGACCTTGATGCCGTCGGGCATGCCCTTGCCGTAGTGGCGCTGGAAGAACAATTCTCCGCCGATGCCGTCCGGCGCGCGGATCAGCGAGATCGGCCGGCGCGCCACATGGGGCAGCAGATGCGCGGCGAAGGCTGCATAGTAGTCGGCAAGCTGCTGCTTGGTGACGCCGTCGTCGGGCCAGAGCAGCTTGTCCGGATTGCTGACGGTCGGCTCCGGCGATGGCGGCGGTGCCGCGGCTTTTGCAGTCTTCGCCTTCTCCACCCGCACCTCTCCGGCCGGCTTGTCCTCGCGCAATCCCTTGAAAGAGGCCTGGCGCAGCACGCCCGAGCCGGTCCAGCTGGTGAATTCCACCTCGACCACCAGTTCCGGCTTCACCCAGTCGATCTCGCGCGGCTTCTCGGGCTGCGCCCCTTCCTTCGCAAAGGGCGTATCCCGCCGCTCCAGCTTCGCGAGTTTCCTGAGCAGCTGCGCCGAACTTTCGGCATTGTAGCCGGTGCCGACCTTGCCCTTGTAGCGGAAAGCGCCGTTCTCGTAGGCGCCCACCACCAGCGCGGTGAGCGGATTGCCGCCCTGGCGGCGGATATAGCCGCCGACCACGAATTCCTGGCGGGGCCGGCATTTGGTCTTCAGCCAGTTCAGGGTGCGGCCGGAGCGGTAACGGCCGTCCAGCCGCTTCGACACGATGCCTTCCAGCTCCATATCGCAGGCCGACTGGCGGATCGTTTCGCCGTCGCCAGCGAGATGCTCGGTATAGCGGATGCGGCCGCTCTGCGTATCGCCCAGCAATTCCTGCAGCGCCGCCTTCCGGGTTTTCAGCGTCTCCCCGCGGTAATCCCTGCCATCGGCATAGAGGAGGTCGAAGGCGAAATAGATCAGCTTGTTCGTCGTGTTGCGTTCCAGGGATGCCTGCAGCGCGGAGAAATCCGACTGTCCGCCCGCGCTGAGCGCCACCACCTCGCCATCGAGGATGCAGTCGGGCAGCTCGGAAGCCTTGGCGACGATCTCGGGAAAATGGTCCGACCAGTCGAGCCCCTTGCGGGTGTAGGCGATCGCCTCGCCGCCGGAAACATGGAGCTGGACGCGGTAACCATCCAGCTTGATCTCGTGCACCCAGCCGGCGCCGCCCGGCGCAGCATCCTGCAACGTCGCCAGCTGCGGCGCGATGAAGCCGGGCATCGCTGACTTCTTCCGCCGCATTGTCTTCTTCGCCTTTGCCTTCGGCCTGGCAACCGGGTCTTCGGCCTTGCGCCGGTTGCTGCGCCAGACCGCGGATTTACCAGTCGCGATCTCCACCATCGTGCGGCCGGTCTTGACCGAGCGATCGATCTCGGCCAGCGCATCCGGGTCGTCCTCGCTGGCATAGGCGTCATGGCCCTTGATCAGCAGCCAGGCCTTGCCCTTCTCGTTGCCGCCATCGCTCGCATGAGTCTTGCCGCCATAACGGCGCCCGGACGTGCGAACCAGGTTCCAGCGACCGTGCAGGCGTTCGCCATCGAGTTCGAAAGCCAGGTGACCCTTGGCGAAGGCCTTTTCTACCTTCGCCGGATCTTCCGGCGACCAGGTGCCGCGATCCCAGAGCTGCACCGTGCCGCCGCCATATTCGCCGCGCGGGATCGTGCCCTCGAAGTCGCCGTAATCGATCGGATGATCCTCGACCTCGACTGCCAGGCGCTTGACCGAAGGATCGAGGCAGGGCCCTTTCGGCACCGCCCAGGATTTCAGCACGCCGTCATATTCCAGGCGGAAATCGAAATGCAGCCGGCTGGCCGCGTGCTTCTGGATTACGTAGCGCAGCTTCGACCGCAGACCGCCCCCCGCTTTGCGCCGGGACCCTTTCGCTGGGGCACCTTGCGGTTCGGCGGTCTTCGAGAAGTCGCGCTTGCGGTTGTAGAGATCGAGGCTGTTCTTCGGCATGGCCTGGAAAGCCAAACCAGAAAGCCATCCGATCGGTTCCAGGGATACCACGGAATCCGCAGATTTTTTGCCCGGCGGGCGGCCGGAATGGCTGGTCTGCCGCCCCATGAACGGCTAAAAACCGCGCCATGACTCATCGAACCGATGTCGCCGTGATCGGCGCCGGCCCGGTCGGCCTGTTTGCCATTTTCGAATGCGGCATGGTCGGGCTGCGCTGCCATGTCATCGACGCGCTCGACGCCATCGGCGGGCAATGCAGCGCGCTGTATCCGGAAAAGCCGATCTACGACATTCCCGGCTTCCCGCGCATCGCGGGCGCCGAGCTGGTGGAAAAGCTGGAGCATCAGGCCGCGCCTTTCCAGCCGGTCTTCCATCTGGGGCAGCGCGTGGACAAGCTCGAGCGGCTGGACAGCGGCTTCCGGCTGACGACCTCGAAGGGCAATGTCGTCGAGGCCGGGGCAGTGATCATCGCCGCCGGCGCCGGCGCCTTCGGGCCGAACCGGCCGCCGCTGGCCGGGATCGAAGCCTATGAGGGCAAGGCGGTGCATTACCTGGTGCGCCGCGCCGAGGATTTCCGCGGCAAAAGGATCGTGATCGCCGGCGGCGGCGATTCCGCGGTGGACTGGGCGCTCGCCCTGCACGGGATTGCCACCCATATCGACTTTGTGCATCGCCGCGACCAGTTCCGCGCTGCGCCCGACAGCGTGGCGAAGCTGCGCAGCCTGAACGGCCAGGGTCTGGATATCGTGGTGCCTTATCAGCTCGATGCGCTGGACGGCGACGGCACGACCTTGAGCGCCGTACTGGTCAGGTCGCTGGACGGGGCGGTGAAACGCCTGCCGGCCGATGCCCTGCTCGCTTTTTTCGGCCTGAAGACCGATCTCGGCCCGATCGCCGGCTGGGGCATCGAACTGGCGCTCCATCATCTGCCGGTCGATCCGGCTACCTGCCAGACCTCACAGCCGGGCATCTTCGCCATCGGCGACGTGGCAGCCTATCCCGGGAAGCTGAAACTGATCCTCACCGGCTTTGCCGAGGCAGCCTCCGCGGCGCATGCGATCTATCCGCTGCTGAACCAGGGCAAGCCGCTGCATTTCGAGTATTCCACCTCGAAAGGCGCGCCCGGCCTTTAGGCCTCGCCCTCCTCCGTCAGCAGTCTGCGCAGTTCCGTCTTCAGCACCTTGCCGTAATTGTTCTTCGGCAGCGCCTTGATGACGCGGTA
>CAYSCA010000110.1:0-10313 GCA_964429465.1 uncultured Rhodospirillaceae bacterium | reverse complement strand
CTCGGTGCGCAGGTCCTTCACCATCTGGTAGGGATGCAGCACATAGGAGCGGATCTGGTGGCCCCAGCCGATATCGCTCTTGCTGTCGAAGGCCGCCTGCTTGGCCGCCTCGCGCTTCTGCAGCTCCTGCTCGTAGAGCCGCGCCTTCAGCATCTTCATCGCCTCGTCGCGGTTGCGATGCTGGCTCTTGTTGGTCTGGCAGGCGACCACGATGCCCGAGGGGATATGCGTGATGCGCACCGCCGAGTCCGTCTTGTTGACGTGCTGGCCGCCGGCGCCCGAGGCGCGATAGGTATCGACGCGCAGGTCCTTGTCCAGCACCTCGATCTCGATCGTGTCGTCGACCACCGGATAGGCGCCCACGGAGGCGAAGCTGGTATGGCGGCGGGCGTTGGAATCGTAGGGCGAGATGCGCACCAGGCGGTGCACGCCGCTCTCGTTCTTCAGCCAGCCATAGGCATTCGGGCCGCTGACCCTGATGGTGGCCGACTTGATGCCGGCCTCCTCGCCCTCGCTCTCTTCCTGGAACTCGACCTTGTAGCCCTTGCGCTCGGCCCAGCGCACATACATGCGCAGCAGCATCGAGGCCCAGTCCTGGCTTTCGGTGCCGCCGGCGCCGGCATGCACTTCCAGGAAGCTGTCATTTCCGTCGGCCTCGCCGGACAGCAGGCTTTCCAGCCGTGCCGTCGCGACCTCGTCGCGCAGCTTCTCGATGGCGGCCTCGGCTTCGGCGACGATGCCGTCATCGCCCTCGGCCTCGCCCAGCTCGATCAGTTCGAGATTGTCGCTGAGCGCCTGTTCCAGCCGGCGCTGCGTGGTGACGGCCCGGTCCAGCCGGTTGCGCTCGCGCATCAGCGCCTGCGCCTCGGCCGGGTTGTTCCACAGCGCGGAATCCTCGGCGCGGGCGTTCAGTTCCTCAAGCTTCTTGACCGAGTTATCCCAGTCAAAGAGACCTCCTCAGCAGTCCGAGCGACTGCTGGATTTCATCGGCCATCGCCCTGATTTCGGCGCGCATTGCAAACCCTATACGTCAGACTTCGTATTGCGCCGGGACCATACAAGAATGGGACCCCGGGTCAAGCCCGGGGCGACGGCTTGAGCCGATCGTCGCCATCCCGGCCAGGCGATGGCGCGAGCCGGGATCCCATTCCGTCTACCCCCGCGCCTGCTTGACCAGCTGGCGCATGGTCTCCAGCGGAATGGCGCCGGGCACCAGTTCGGTGCCGATGACGATGCCGGGCGTGCCCTGGATGCCGAGCTTGTCGGCCAGCGCCAGATTGCTGCGCAGCGCCTGCTCCACCTTCGGCAGCTCCATATCGGCCTTCAGCTTCCTGACATCCAGCCCGGCCTCGCCGGCCATGCGGAAGACCGCCGCCTCGGAAAGCTGGCCGCGGAAACCCATCATCGCGTTGTGGAAGGCGTAGTATTTGCCGCCCTTGTCCTGCTCCAGCGCCGCGACGGCGGCGCGCGAGGCGGTGATGCTTTCCGGGCCGAGCACCGGCAGCTCCTTGAGCACGAGGCGCACGCCGCGGTCTTCCTTCAGCAGCTGCAGCAGCGCCGGATGCACCTGCTTGCAATAGCCGCAGCGGTAGTCGAAGAACTCGACGATGGTGACGTCGCCCTGCGGATTGCCGGCGACGAAGGAATGGCTGTCGTTCAGCAGCTCCTTTGCATGGGCGGTGACCGCGGCGCGCCCGGCCTCGGCCGCATGGGCCTGCTGCTTGGCCTCCAGCGCCTGCATCGCCTCGACCAGGATCTCGGGATTGCTGACCAGCACGTCGCGCACCAGCTTCTCGAGCGCCGCCTTCTGCTCCGGCGTGAACGGCTGGGCCGCGGCGGGCAAGGCGGCAAACAGCAGCAGGGGCAGGACAAGCAGGACGCGACGCAGCATGGGAAATCCTCGTTGGGCCAGGCGGCAATATGGGGCGCGGATGGCGCGGCAGCAAGCCACAGATATGTGAGGCTCAGCGATTGCGCTGCAGGCGGCGTTCGTCCTTCGCCGCGGCGATGATGTCCTGGGCGCGCAGCCAGCCGGGGCTGCCCTCTTTCATCAGCCGTGCGGCGCGCTCGGTCTGGCCCTGCGCGTCGCGCAGCTCGTTGAGCACCAGGTAGCGCTCGGCGGAGGCCAGCGACGCCATGCCGATATCGCCGCGCCGGCCATGGGCGACCGCAAGCTGCTGCCAGGCGGCGCTGTTGTCGGGCTCGCGCAGGGTCACCTGCTTGAGGATGCCGATCGCCTCGTCCAGCCGGCTGTCGTCTTCCAGCGCGACCAGCCGCTGCGCCACGCCGAAGGCGATCAGCGGCTCTTCCGGCGCCAGGCGATGGGCCGCCTGCGACGCGGGCAGCGATTCGGCCACCTTGCCCTGGTTGAGCAGGATGTCGGCTTTCAGTTCATGGAAGAACGGATCGTTCGGGTAGTCGCGGATCAGCCGGTCGGTCTCGGCCAGCGCGCGGCTGAAATCCAGCGCGCGGAAATAGGCGAAGGCGCGGGCATAGCGGCCATAGAGCGAGGTGTCGCTTTCCGGATATTTGCGCAGGGTGACGGCGAGGCCTTCGAGATAGCCGACCAGCTTGGCCTGCATGCGCTTGAAGCGCTCGATATTCTCGGGCGTGTCCTTGGCGTTGCGCGAGGATGACCGCGACATCCGCGCCTCCAGCGCCGCGACGCGCTCCGGCGTCATCGGATGGGTGCGCGCGTAAGGGTCCTGGCGGGCGGCGGCGAGCAGGTCCTGCTGCCCGAGGATGCGCAGGAACTCGATCAGCCCGGATGCGCTCTGCCCGGTCTGTTCCAGATAGCCGGCGCCGGCCTGGTCGGCCGCCGATTCCTGGCTGCGGGTGAAGGCGAGGAAGCTGCGCTCGGCCAGATGCTGGCCGCCGAGCACCGCCGCCATGGCGGCATCGCCGGAGCCAGCCACCGCGGCGGCGGCGCCGAACAGCATGGAGAGGATCATTGCCGTCGTCGCATCCTCGATGGCGCCGCCCATGCGGGCGAGATGGCCGCCGGCGATATGGGCGATTTCGTGGGCCAGCACGCCGATCACCTGGCCCGGCCGCTCGGCCCGGATCAGCAGCCCGGTATTGATGAAAATCCGCTGGCCGCCGGCCACGAAGGCGTTCAGCACCCGGTCGTTGACCAGATGCACCGTGATCGCCTCGTTGTTCAGTCCGGCCGCGGCGAAGAGTGGCGCGGCATAGGTCCGGATGGTATTTTCGATCTCGGCGTCGCGCACCAGGGAGGCGCCGCGGCGCTGGGCCTGGGCGGCGGTCGGCAGGATCGCGCCCGCCGCCATCAGCAGGATGCAGCCGACAGCGAGAACGGAACGCAGGAAGGACCAGCGAGAGGCCATGGTGAAGTATTGTCCCAGCAGGCTGGCCCAGCCGCGCCAGCGAACCTCAGGTAATCCGGTATTAGGTAAGCACGGGCCCGCCATGCGTCAATGCGCTCTGGTTGTCCTGACAGCCGCCATTCTCGCCGGATGCTCGAATTCCGGCGGAATCCAGTCGCCCACCGCGCCCGGCTCCATCGATTACGTGAAAGGCTTCATCGGCGGCGTCGCGGCCGACGAGCCGCGGGCGGCGCTGGTCGCGCGCGACATCCTGTCGGCCGGCGGTTCGGCCGCCGATGCCGCGAGCGCCGCGGCCCTGGCCTATGCGGTCACCTATCCCTCCGGCGGCGGCCTGGGCAGCGGCGGCGTCTGCGTGGTCAGCAATCCGGCAATGAAACGCGCCGAAACCATCGAATTCCCCGCCATTGCCGCCCGGGCCGGCGGGCCGGTGGCGATGCCGGCGCTGGTGCGCGGGCTGGGCCTGCTGCAGGGTCGCCATGGCAAGCTGCGCTGGGAAGCCGTGGTGGCGCCGGCGGAACAGCTGGCGCGCTTCGGCGAGGGCGCCAGCCGCGCCTTCGTCCGCGCGGCAGCCGAAACCCGGCCGCCGGTGGTCGGCGACCCCGCGCTCGCCACGATCTTCGCCGCGCGGACCGGCGTGCCGGTGGAAGGCGAACGGCGCCGCCAGCCGCAACTGGCCGCCGTGCTGGCGCGGCTGCGCAGCGGCGGGCCGGCGGAATTCTACCAGGGAACCCTGGGCCAGCAGATCGCCGCCGACATCGCCGCCGCGGGCGGCAGCATCACGGCGGATGAACTGCGCGCCTATGCCGCCGGGATCGGCAAGCCGATCGAAGTGCCCTTTGCCAACAGCATGACGGTCTATGCGTCCAGCAATGCCGGTGGCGGCGCCATCGCCGCCTGGCTGATCGAGCAGAGTTTCGAAGACGGCCTGCTGATCCGCTCGGGCAAGTTCCGCGCCGACAAGTTCGTCGCCAGCCTGGGCCAGGCCTATCGCGGGCTGCAGGGCGCGCCGCTCCACGGCTTCGGCTCGAGCAGCGTGGCGGTGATGGACCGCAGCGGACAGGCGGTCGCCTGCACCTTCTCGATGGGCCCGGCTTTCGGATCGCGGCATGTCGGCCGCGAAAGCGGCGTGCTGTTTGCCGCACCGCCCGGCGCGGCCGGCGACGAGACGCCCCATCTGACCGCGCTGGTCGGCTTCAACCGGAAAGTGAGCCAGAGCTTCGTCGCGGCCGCTGCCGCCGGGGGCGCCGCCGCGCCGGCCGCCGCGGCGCAGAGCGTGCTGGAAGCCGTGCTCGGCAAGAGCGACAAGGACAATGCCGCCGCCGCGCTGGCACAGCCGCGCCTGCTGCAATTCGGTGCGCAGGCGCCGCTGTTGCATGAGCCGGGCGCCGATCCGGCCCTGCTCAGCGCCGTGCGCGGCCGCGGCGGCCAGGCGACGGAGACCGGCCGGCTCGGCCGCGTCAATCTCGGCTATTGCAGCGAGGGCCTGCCGCGCGCACCGGGAAGCTGCAGCTTCGCCGCCGACCAACGCGGCTATGGCCTCGCCTCCGGCCTCAATTTCTGATCGCCGGAGCAACGTGATGCCATCGCCCCTGCAGCCATCGAAGCGCGGCGCCATCGATCCCTTCTACGTGATGGAGGTGATGAAGGCCGCCGCCGAGCGCGAGGCCGCCGGCGGCGAGGTGATCCATATGGAGGTCGGCCAGCCTTCCACGCCGGCGCCGCGCCGCGCCATCGAAGCCGCCACCGCCGCGGCGCAACGCGACCCGCTCGGCTATACGCTGGCGCTCGGCATCCCGGAGCTGCGCGCCGCCATCGCCCGGCATTACCGCGATTATTACGGCCTGTCGGTGCCGGCCGAACGCATCATCGTCACCACCGGCTCCTCGGCGGGATTCCTGCTCGCCTTCCTGGCCGCCTTCGATGCCGGCGACCGGGTGGCGCTCGGCGAGCCGGCCTATCCGGCCTATCGCAACATTCTGAAGGGCGTGAATCTCGATCCGGCGATGATCGTCACCGAACTCGCCGCCCGCTTCCAGCCGAGGCCGGAAGAGATCAACGCCCAGGCGCCGGATGCCAGGGGCGTGCTGGTCGCCAGCCCGGCCAATCCGACCGGCACGATGCTGGGCGAGGCGGAAATGAAGGCGCTGGTGGACGATTGCGCGGCCAAAGCCCGCTGGCTGATCGTCGACGAGATCTATCACGGCATCACCTATCACGGCCGGGCGCAATCGGTGCTGGCGCTGACCGACCAGGCGATCGTCATCAACAGCTTCTCGAAATATTTTTCGATGACGGGCTGGCGGCTCGGCTGGATGGTGGTGCCCGAAATCCTGCTGCGGCCCATCGAATGCCTGATGCAGAATCTCTACATCTCCTCGCCCGGCATCAGCCAGGTGGCCGGCGTCGCCGCGCTGTCGGCTTATGATGAACTGGAAGAGAATGTCGCGCGCTATGCGAGGAACCGCGAGATCCTGCTGAACGAGCTGCCGCAGGCCGGCTTCGACCGGCTGGCGCCGGCGGACGGCGCCTTCTACATCTATGCCGATATCAGCCGCTTCACCAACGACGCCAACGATTTCTGCAAGCGCATGCTGGCCGAGACCGGCATCGCCGCCACGCCCGGTTTCGATTTCGACCGCGGCCGGGGGCATTACTTCATGCGCTTTTCCTTCGCCGGCGCCACCGACCGGATGACCGAGGCGGCAAGACGGCTGAAGGACTGGACGAAGTGAGGAGCAACCCGCCCCCGGCAGGTTCGGCTGGTGAGGTTTTCCGCGCCTTTCTCAAACTCGGCCTGACGTCGTTCGGGGGGCCGATTGCCCATCTGGGATACTTCCGCGACGAGCTGGTCACCCGGCGCAAATGGATCGACGAAGCGGGCTTCGCCGATCTCGTCGCGCTCTGCCAGTTTCTTCCCGGCCCTGCCAGCAGCCAGGTCGGGTTCGCCCTTGGCCTGCTGCGCGGCGGACCGGCCGGCGCTTTCGCAGCCTGGACAGCCTTCACTCTGCCCTCTGCGCTGCTTCTGGTCCTCTTTGCTTTCGGCGCTCATGTTTTCAAATGTCCGATTGGAGCAGGGCTCCTGCATGGCCTCAAGGTAGTTGCTGTTGCCGTCGTGGCGCAGGCGGTATGGGGCATGGCGCGGAGCCTTGCACCCGACCGGGAGCGCGCGGGCATTGCCCTTGCAGCGGTGCTGATCGTGACATTCGCGGCGGGATCGACAGGGCAGATCGCCGCCATCGTTGTCGGCGGCCTCGCGGGATTATGGCTGTGCCGGACCGGCGCTTCGCCCGCGACAGGGCAATTGCGTTTCCGTGTTTCGAAGCCCGTTGGCCTCGCGGCGCTGGTACTCTTTTTCCTGCTGCTCTTTCTGCTGCCGGTCCTCGCCGGCAGTGGCGATTCTCAGGGCGTAGCGCTGCTGGATGCCTTCTACCGTGCCGGCTCGCTTGTATTTGGCGGCGGACATGTCGTGCTGCCCTTGCTGCAAGCCGAAATCGTCCCCTCGGGATGGGTCGATGCCGACGCTTTCCTTGCCGGATATGGCGCAGCTCAGGCCGTCCCGGGGCCACTCTTTACGTTTGCCGCCTATCTCGGCGCGGCAACGGGACCGGAGCCGAACGGCATTACCGGAGCCGTAATCGCGCTTGTCGGGATCTTTCTCCCCGGATTCCTTTTATTGATCGGAGCGCTTCCCTTCTGGGATGCCTTCCGCACCCGTCCTGTCGCGCAGGCGGCAATGCGCGGCGCGAATGCGGCCGTGGTTGGAGTGCTTGGATCGGCGTTATACGATCCGGTGTGGACCAGCGCGGTTCTGAATCCTTACGATTTCGCGCTGGCGCTTACCGGATTCACGCTGCTCACCGTCTGGAAGGCTCCGCCCTGGCTGGTGGTTGTCCTGACGGCATCCGGCGGCATCGGCCTGAGCCTGCTCTGAAGCTAAATAACGGCGTTAGCCACGGCCATTCTGCTGATTGGCCGCCAGCAGAAACGCCACGAATTCGCCTTCGAAGCGGCCGCCGACGATCTCGCCGCTGCGGACGACCGACCGGGCCACAAGGCGCGCGCGACGCCGGCGGACCAGCATCTTCGTAAATGGCGGCCAGTCCGCCACATCCGCCAGCGACGACGTCGCGGTGAAATCCGCGGCGATCGGCTGGTCGTAATCCATCCGGTTCGACTGGATCACCAGACGGCTGCGCATATTCTCCGCATTGAGCCGCAGATTGACCAGCGACCAGGCCGACAGGATCGCCAGCGTCGAGACGCTGCCGCCGAAGGCGGTGCTGCGATGGTTGATGTTGGGTGCAAGCGGCGCCCGCAGCGTCACGGCCTCGGACGAGGCCGATACCACGGAAACCTGCATGGCCGCCGAAAGCGGGATATGCGCGTGCAGATAGGCTTCGAGATCAGGGGCTGAGAATTCCATCCGCCGCCTTCGATGGAAAACGTCGCGGCGCTAGGCCACTGCCTTCAGTGTCTTGGCCATGTGGACCAGTTCGCGGCCGTCATGCCTCTCGGTGCCGGTCTCGACATAGCCGAGATGGGCATAGAGAGCGCGGTTCTCGGTGAACAGCGCGTCGGTATAGAGGCGGATCTCGGCGAGGCCCGCCTTGCGCGCATGCGTCTCGGCGAATTCCAGCAGGCGCCGGCCCAGCCCCGCGCCCTGCTGGGTCGGATCGACGGCGACGCTCCAGATCAGCAGGTGATCGTCGGCTTCGCGCAGCACCAGCGCGCCGGCAAGGCCGTCTTCCGCCCCGTCGACCACCCAGACGTCGTAATTCTGCAGCAGGCCGGCGGCATCCTCGGTCATCGGCTGCGGCGCGGCGCCGATGCGAGGTACGTATTTCACATAGGCGCGCTTCTGCAGGGCGCCGAGCCGCGCCTCGTCCGCCGTCGCGGCGCGACGGATCCTCGGGGCATCGGCCGCCATGCTCACCGGCGCCACCAGCCCTTCTTCGGCGCCGGCGGTTCGTCTGCGGCAGCCTTCTCGCCATCGGGCGCGATGATCACCGTCTGGAAGACCGGGCCGCTGCTTTCGGGAGCCGGCTGCTCCGGCGCTGCCACGGCCGGCGTCTCTGCTTCCGGCGCAGCCGGCTCAGCCGGCGCGGCATTGGCCTCGGGCGCAGCTTCGGGCAGCACCACGTCATCGGTCATGACTGGCGGCGTCGGCGCGACATGAACCTCGGTCGCAGCGGCCGCCGGAATCTCGCGCGGCTTCGGCGCCGCGACGGTGTCCTCGTCATCGAATTCGTAGGACGGCAGGCCGTCCAGCATCGCGCCGATCGCGGCGGGCGTCATCATCGGCGCCACCCGCTCCTCGCGCTCGCGGCCATGATCGTGCCCGCCATCCTGCGGCGCGGCCTCGTCGCCCTCGGCGCGGCGGCGGCGACGACCGCCGCGGCGGCCGCGGCGGCGGCGGCGACCGTCGTCTTCCTCGCTGCCCTCGCCCGATGCTGCCCGGTCGCCCTCGCCGCCATCAGCGGCGGCATCGCCGGCATCGCCGGCATCGGCAGCGGCTTCGGCAGACGGCTCGGCGCCATCTTCGGTATCCTCGCCGGAAGCGGCCTCGGCGCCGGCTTCCTCGCCGCCCGAACGACGACCGCCGCGACGCCGGCGACGGCGACGACGACGGCCATCGCCGCCTTCGCGATCGCCGGCTTCGGCGCGCTCGGAGGCGTCTTCGCCTTCGGTCTCGCCGGCGGCGGCGGCTTCTTCATCGGCTTCCGCGGCGTAGGCGGTTTCCTGGGTGATCGGCCGCTGGCCGTCCGTCTTCAGCTCCGGACGATGCACGTCGCCCGGCTGGCGCGTCTTGCTGCGCTCGAGCCGGTAATCCGGCGGCACCAGGCTGTCATCGGCCGCGATGATGACCTTCATCACATAGCGGCGCTCGATATCGCCGATGCGGTCGCGCTTGTGGTTGAGCAGGTAGATGACGACCTCGGCCGGCACGGTGACCGTGATCTCCGCCGAGCGGTCGCGGATGCCCTCTTCCTCGATCGCGCGCAGCACCTGCAAGGCGGTCGATTCCACCGAGCGGACATAGCCGCGGCCCTGGCAATGCGGGCAGGGCATGGTCGAGCTTTCGATCAGGCTCGGCCGCAGGCGCTGCCGCGACATCTCGAGCAGGCCGAAGGCCGAGATGCGGCCGACCTGGATGCGCGCGCGGTCGCTGCGCAGGCATTCCTTCATCCGCTGCTCGACCTTGCGGATGTTGCGGTGCTCCTCCATGTCGATGAAGTCGATCACCACCAGGCCGGCGAGATCGCGGAGCCGCAGCTGGCGGGCGATTTCCTCGGCCGCCTCCAGATTGGTCTTGTAGGCGGTCTCCTCGATATTGTGCTCGCGCGTCGACTTGCCCGAGTTGACGTCGATGGAGACCAGGGCCTCGGTCGGATTGATGACGATATAGCCGCCCGACTTGAGCTGCACGGTGGGCGAGAACATGCCGTCGAGCTGCTGTTCGACCTGGTAGCGGTGGAACAGCGGAATCTTGTCGGTATAGCGCTTCACCCGCTCGGCATGGCTCGGCATCAGCATCTGCATGAAGTCATGCGCGAAGCGGTAGCCTTCCTCGCCCTCGATCAGCACCTCGTCGATCTGGTCGGAATAGAGGTCGCGGATCGAGCGCTTGATCAGGCCGGCCTCTTCATAGATCAGCGCCGGCGCGGACGACTTCAGCGTCATCTCGCGGATCGAATCCCAGCTGCGCAGCAGGAACTCGAAATCGCGCTTGATCTCCGGCTTGGAGCGCTCCATGCCGGCGGTGCGCACGATGACCCCCATGCCCTCCGGGATGTCGAGCTCGGCGGTGATCGACTTCAGCCGCTTGCGGTCGGCCTGCGACTGGATCTTGCGGGAAATCCCGCCGCCGCGCGCGGTATTGGGCATCAGCACGCAATAACGGCCGGCCAGCGAGAGATAGGTGGTGAGCGCCGCGCCCTTGTTGCCGCGCTCTTCCTTGACGACCTG
>CAYSCA010000109.1:6371-10315 GCA_964429465.1 uncultured Rhodospirillaceae bacterium | reverse complement strand
GGCCGGTGCAGCGCATCCAGGCCGTCCGCGCCCTGCGCGCGCGGCAATTTCCGGAAGATGCCGGGCCGCTGGCGCATCCGATCCGGCCGGACAGCTATATCGCCATCGACAATTTCTACACGGCCACCGTCTACGAGAAGGGCGCCGAAGTCATCCGCATGATCCATACCCTGCTGGGCGAGGAGGGCTTCCAGAAGGGGATGCGGCTCTATGTCGAGCGGCATGATGGCGAGGCGGCGACCTGCGACCAGTTCGTTGCCGCAATGGCCGATGCGACCGGCACGGACCTGAGCCAGTTCCAGCTTTGGTACAGCCAGGCCGGCACGCCGGAACTGGAGATCGAGGGGCATTACGATGCGCAGGCCGGCGCCTATGAGCTGAACGTGGCGCAGCGCATTCCGCCGACACCCGGCCAGCCCGAGAAGGCGCCGATGCATATCCCGCTGAGTATCGGGCTGCTGGATGCGCAGGGCCGCGACATCGCGCTGAAGCCCGATGGGCAGACGCCGCTGTCGATCACGGCGCCGAAACAGACTTTCCGCTTCACCGGCCTGCCGGAGCCGCGCGCGCTGTCACTCAATCGCGGCTTCTCGGCGCCGGTGAATATCAGGGCGCAGCGCGGCGGCGCCGAGCTGGCCTTCCTGATGGCCCATGATTCCGATGCCTTCGCGCGCTGGGAGGCGGGGCAGCAATATGCCACCGACCTGCTGCTGGCGCATGTTGAATCCGGCCGCGACTTCGATCCGGCTTTCCTCGCCGCCTTCGGCGACATCCTGCGCGACGACACGCTCGACAAGGCCTTCAAGGCCGAGGCGATGAGCCTGCCCAGCGAGGATTACATCGCCGAGCGGATGGCGGTGATCGATGTCGATGGCATCCATCGGGCCCGCCGCGCGCTGCGACACCGGATCGCGCAGGCCTTCCTGCCCGAATTGCAGAAGATCTACGACGCCAACCGCAGCAGCGAGCCATACGATCCGGCCGCGGCCCCGGCCGGCCGCCGCGCCCTGAAGAATGCGGCGCTATCCTATCTCTCGGAACTGGCCGGCGAGGATGCAGCGATCATGGCTCTGATCGGCGGCCAGTATCGTGCCGCCGACAACATGACCGACCGGATGGCGGCGCTGCGGCTGCTGGTCGATATCGACCATCCGGCGCGGGAGGAGGCGCTGGAGGATTTCCATGCCCGCTATCGCGACGATCCGCTGGTGCTGGACAAATGGCTGGCCCTGCAGGCCATCTCCTCACTGCCCGGCACCCTGGAGCGGGTGAAGGCCCTGCTGGCGCACCCGGCTTTCTCAATGCAGAAGCCCAACAAGGTGCGCGCGCTGATCGGCAGCTTTACGGCCAATCCGCTGCGCTACCATGCGGCCGACGGCTCGGGCTATGCCTTCCATGCCGACCGCATCATCGAGCTCGATCCCGTCAATCCGCAGGTGGCCGCCCGGCTGCTGGCGCCGCTGGGCCGGTGGCGACGTTATGATTCCAATCGGCAGGCCAAGATGAAGGCTGAGTTGCGGCGCGTGCTGGCGGCGCCGAAGCTGTCCGGCGACGTCTACGAGATCGCCTCGAAGTCGCTGGAGAACTGAAGCCTATTTCCTGGCATAGGCCCGCAGGAAGGCGCCGACGGCGGCATCGACGCGGCGGCGAATCTCCCCCGCCGGCATTTCGCCGTCGATGCGCAGCGTGCGGCGCATCGTCCGGTGGCCCATCAGCATGCCGAAGAACTGCTCGGCCGCCAGGGTGGGATCGTCCACTGCCAGCCGGCCATTCGTGGTCTGGCGTTCGAGATAGGCCGCGAGGCGGGCAAGGCCGCGGCCCGGCCCGTTGGCATAGAAGGTGGGGCCGAGCGTCGGGAAGCTGGCCGACGAGGTGATCAGCAGGCGCTGGAACTGCACCGCGCGGTCGGACAGGATTTTGCCCAGGAAGCTTTCGCCCAGCCTGGTCAGCACCTCGCGCGGGGTCGCCTCGGGCGACAATTCCGCAAGCGCGGCGGTGATCTGGGCGGAGCTCTGCTGCACGATCGCGGCAAAGAGATCATCCTTGGAGGTGAAGAGGTTATAGATGGTCTGGCGCGACACGCCGGCTTTGGCGGCCACCGTTTCCAGGCTGATGTCGTAGCCGTATTCGAAGAACAGCTCGCGCGCCGTATCCATGATCGCCGCGCGCTTGGCGGCGTCGGCCGGGCGTCCGCGCCGGGGTGCCGCGCCCTTGCTCAATGCGCGTCTCCCGGCGCAGGTGCCTGCTTGGGCTTCTGCGCGAAGGCGACGGCGATGGCGGCGGCAAGAAACAGCACCGACAGGATCGTGAACATATCGATGAAGCTCATGATATAGGCCTGGCCCTGCACCTTCGTCGTCAGCATCTTGATGGCGAGCTGCGTCTGGTCGGCGGCGCTGCGGTCGCCGAGCATGCCGGCGATGGTATCCATATAGTGCTGCACTTCCCAGCGGCCGGGATTGATGTAATCGACCATCCGGTTCCAGTGGAAATTGGTGCGCTCGGTCATGATCGTGTTGATGCCCGCGAGGCCGAAGGCGCCGCCGAGATTGCGGGTCAGGTTGTAGAGTCCGCTGGCATTCTTCAGCTCGGCGGGCGGCAGGGTGCCCAGTGCGATCACGTTGATCGGCACGATGCAGAACATCAAGGCCGCGCCGCGCATGATCTGGGGCAGCAGCAATTCGTCGAACTGCCAGTCGCCGGTCAGCCCGCTCATCGACCAGGTGCTGGCCGCGAGCAGGGCGAAGCCGAAGGCCAGCACCGGGCGCGGATCGGGCACCTTGCGGGCGAGGATACCGGCGGGCGGCGCCGACAGGAACTGCGCCAGGCCGGTGACGAACATGATTTCGCCGATCTGCAGGCTGTTCAGCCCGCGCACCCGGCCGAGATACAGCGGCAGCAGGTAGACCAGGCCGTAAAGGCCGACGCCGATCGTGAAGCTGAACAGGCAGCCGGTGGCGAAATTGCGGTTGCGGAAGGCCTTCAGGTCGACGATCGGATTGCTGTAGGTGAGGCTGCGCCAGAAGAACAGCACGCCGCCGATGGCGCTGGCCGCGGCGAAATACCGGATCGTTTCATCGGCGAACCAGTCGTTGCGGGTGCCTTCCTCGAGCACGTATTCCAGGCTGCCGAGGAACAGCGCCAGACCCGTGAGGCCGAGATAGTCGAAACCCTTGAGCAGGGCGTAGTTCGGCTTGTCGATATCGATGAAGGACCACACCAGGGTGATCACCACGGCGCCCGGGACGACATTGATCAAAAACAGCCAGTGCCACGAGAACAGCTGGGTGAGATAGCCGCCCAGCGTGGGGCCGATGGTCGGGGCGAGCGTGGCGACCAGCCCGATGATCACCGTCGCGCCGGCCATCTTCTGGCGCGGAAAGATCATGAAGGTGCTGGCGAACACGGTCGGGATCATCGCGCCGCCGAGGAAGCCCTGCAGGGCGCGCAGCACGATCATGCTTTCCAGGTTGCTGGCCATCGCGCAGCCGAGGCTGGCCAGGGTGAAGCTTGCCGCCGAGACGGTGAACAGCACCCGCGTCGACAGCAGCCGCGACAGATAGCCGCTGAAGGGGATCATGATCACTTCGGCAATCAGGTAGGAAGTCTGGACCCAGCTGATCTCCTCGGCCGAAGCCGAGAGGCCGGCCTGGATCTCGGTGATGGATGACGACACGATCTGGATATCCAGGATCGCCATGAACATGCCGAGCACCATCGCGAAATAGCCGATCAGCCGGCCTTTCGGCATGGTGTCGGCCGCCGGCTGTGGCGCCGGCCGCGGCATCGTTTCCATCGCGATGGCGGGCGCAGCAGACATGGTGCTATCGCGCGGCGGTGCGCATCACGGCTTCGCTGCGCTTGTCGATATCGACCACCACCGACATGCCGGGTACGAGGAGGGGACGGCCATCGACCTTGTCGATCGCCAGCTTCACCGGCAC
>CAYSCA010000109.1:0-6361 GCA_964429465.1 uncultured Rhodospirillaceae bacterium | reverse complement strand
CGCGCTGCACGATCTTGGTGAAATTGCCCGTTGCATTGTCGGGCGGCAGCAGGCTGAACTTCGCGCCGGAGGCTGGTGCGAAGCTGTCGATATGGCCGGAGATCACCTGGTCGGGAAAGGCATCGACATGCAGATCGGCATGCTGGCCGGGCTTCATGCCGCGCAGCTGCGTCTCCTTGAAATTGGCGATCACATACAGCTCGTCAGTCGGCACGATCACCATGATCTGGGTGCCCGGCTTCACATACTGGCCGGTCTGCCCGGTGCGGTTGCCGATCACGCCATCGACCGGAGCGCGGACCACGGTATTGTCGAGATCCAGCTGGGCGGCGGCGAGATCCGCCTCCGCCTGGGCGATCTGCGCCAGGGCCTGACCGCGGTTGGCCTGCAATACGGCGACGCGGTTCTGTTCCAGCGTGCGGGCAGCCTCGGCGCGGTCGACCGCGGCATTTGCCTTGCGCTGGTCGGCCAGCGCCATTTCGAGCTTCTGGTTCGAGACATAGTTCGAGGCGGCGAGCTGGCGGTAGCGCTTGAGGTCCTCCTCGCTGCGCACCGCGTCCGCGCGGCTGCTGCGCAATGCGGCCTCCGCCTCGGCGATCGCGGCCTGCTGGCTGGCGATCTCCTTTTCGATCACCTCGATCGCCGCCCGGCGCGCCTGCACCGCGGCCTGCGCCTGGGCCACCCTGGCGCGGTAGTCGCTGGCATCGATCTCGAACAGCACCGTGCCGGCGCTGACCCGCTGGTTGTCGGAGACCTTCATGTCGGCGATGTAGCCGGTCACCTTCGGGGCCACCACGGTGATATCGGCGCCGATATAGGCGTTGTCGGTGCTTTCGATGTAGCGGCCGTAGCTCCACCAGTGCCAGCCGCCCCAGGCGATGCCGGCGGCCGCTGCAAAGGCTGCAAGGGAGAGGAGGACTTTCTTTCGGGTCATTCGTCAGGATCCGGATTGGAAGGCCGCAATCCATAGAATTATTGTACGGCGGTGTCCACGAAATATCGTGCAACGGTGATGCCGGTCACAGAGCGGTCCGCGATGACAGCGCAAGGGCCGGATAGTGAGTTCCTGGTCAAGGGCTTATGTGGTCCGCGTGACCAGGAGCCCTCCCATGCAGCCAAGTCCCCTGAACCGCCTCTGCCTCGCCAACCTTGCCGCCAACGGCGCCGAGCAGCTGGCCATGACAGCCATCCCCCTGATGGCGGCGCTGGCGCTCGGCGCCACGGCCGATGCCATGGGCGTGCTCAGCGCCGTGCAGACCCTGCCGTTCCTGCTGCTGTCGCTGGTGGCGGGTGTCTGGGCAGACCGGCTTCCGCGCCACCTGCTGATGGCCGGCAGCGAGGCGGGCCGGGCCATGCTGCTCGCCCTGGTGCCGCTGCTGGCCCTGGGAGGCTGGCTCGACCTGTTCAGCCTGGCCGCGCTTGGCTTCGGGCTATCGGCCTGCACCGTCCTGTTCAATGTGGCGGCACAGGCTTACCTGCCGGCCATCGTGGCGCGCGAGGGGCTGCCGGCTGCCAATGCTAAGGTCGAATTCACCAGGGCGGCTGCCGTATTCCTCGGTCCCGGCCTCGCCGGGGTGATCGCCGGCTGGACTTCTCCGGCCTGGGCGCTGGCCATCTCGGCCATCTCTTCGACGCTCACCGTCGTCGTGTTGCTGTCTCCCGGCATGCGGCGCGAACTGCCTGCCACCGGCGCGCGACCGGGGATGCGCCGGGCACTTTTCGAAGGCGTGAGCGTGGTATGGCGGCATCCGCTGCTGCGCGCCATTGCCGCCTGCGCCATGGCCTGGAATTTCAGCTGGTTCGTGCTGATGGCGGTGTTCGTCCTGTTCGCCGTCGAGAGCCTCGGCCTCACGCCGGCGCAGACCGGCATCGCGCTCGCGGCGCAGGGGCTGGGCATGCTGCTGGCAGCGCTGGCGGCGCCGGCAATCCATGGCCGGCTGCGGCTGGGCGTCATGATAACCCTCGGTCCGGCGACCTCGCTCTTCGCCGCTCTCGCCATCGGCGCCACGACGGGGATGCATGGCGATGCCGCCTTCGTGCTGCTGCTGGGCGGCTTCTTCCTGTTCGGTTTCGGGCCGATGCTGTGGACCATCGGCCAGACCAGCCTGCGCCAGGCGATCGTTCCGGCGCGCCTGCTGGGCCGCGTCGGGGCCGTACAGCAGGTGGCGACCCTGGGCATGCGTCCGCTGGGCGCGCTGGCCGGCGGCTTTGTCGGCGAGGCGTTCGGCCTGCCGGCGGCGATCTGGCTGGCGGTGGCCGGTTACGGCGTGCAGCTCGCGGTGATACTGCTGTCGCAAATGCCGGCGCTGCGCAGCCTGCCGCCGCCTTTGGAAGAACAGCCGGCCTAGTCCGGGATCTTCAGGCCGATGGCGCCGCGCAGATCGGCACCTTCAAGGTCAGCGCCGCGCAGATCGGCATTAGTCAGGTCGCAGTCGAGGAACGAACAGCCGCGCAGGTTGGCGCTGCGCAGGTCGGCCAGGGTCATGATCGAGCGGTTGAACAGGGCGCCTTCCAGATCGGCACCCTGGAACTTCACCTGGGTGAGGTTGCATTCCTGCAGGCTGGCGGCCTGACGGCGATGCATGGCGCCGGCAATGCTGACCGACGAGATGCGCGCGCCGCGGAAATCGGCATTAGTCATGATGGCGCGGTCGAACTTGGCGCCCTGCAGGTTGGATGTGGCGAAGTTGGCGTTCAGCATCATCGCGCCGCGCAAATCCGCCAGCACGAAGCGCGAGCCGGAGAAATCCGTGTTGCGCAGGATGGCATACGAGAAATCGCCGGCCGAAAAATTGATGTTGTTGAGCTTGAGGTCGGAAAGGTCGTAGCGGCTGAAATCCACCCGCATGCCCTGCTTGCCGAGCGTCTCGATCCAGGTCAGGTGTTCCTTGACGATGAACTGCAGCGACTTGTCGAGGTTTTCGATGCTGCGCGGCAGGATCGCCTTGGTGAGATCGGTATCGCGCAGGTCGACGGGGCGGAAATAGGCTGCCGTCAGGTCGGCGCCGTCGAAATTGGTTTCGTTCAGCACCGCGCCGGCCAGCACCGAGCCGTGCAGCACGCAATTTGACAGGTTTGAGGATGTGAGGTCGGCGCCGGTGAACAGGCAGCCCGAGAGGTTGGAGCCGCTGAGGTCGGCACCGTTCAGCTTGGCGTTGGAAAAATTGCAGTTGCTCAGATCGGTGTTGCGGCCGACGACCTTGCCCAGCTTGGCGGAGGTGAGATTGGCGCCGGCCATCTTGGCGTTGTCGATGGAGGTGGCGCGCTTGAGCACGGCCAGCAGGTTGCCGTCCTCGTCGGGACGCAGCAGCACGCCGTCACGGATATCGGCATTGGTGAGGTTGGCCGATTCCAGGTTGGCGTTGCGCAGGTTGACTCCGCGCAGGTCGGCCTTGGTCAGGTCGGCGCGGCGGAAATCGGCGCCCTGCAGGTCGGCGGCGAAGAAAGACGAGCTGGTGAGGGTGGCGTGGCTGAAATCGGCATAGCTCATCTTGCTGCCGACGAAGTCGGCCGAGGAGAGCTCCTTGCCGCTGAAATCCAGGCGCGAGGCATCGCGGAAATGCAGCACCATCCGCTTTCCGCCGCGCACCCCACGCACATAATTGGCATGCTCGGCGAACAGTTCGTCGATCTCGTACTGGGCGATCACCTTGACGGGGTTGTTCATGCGGGCAGCTTCATTCCGGGCCGGGCCGCCACCCTAAGGGATGGCGGGGATCACGACAAGGCGACGCCGCTTGCGCCGGTGAAATCGGCTCCAACCACATCGGCATGGCGCAGATCGGCGCCGGTCAGATCCGCTCCGCGGAAACTGGCGCCTTTCAGGTTGGCATCGCGCAGATCGGCATTCATCAGGATCGAGCGACCGAAATTCGCGCCTTCCAGCTGGGCCGCCGAGAGATTGGCCTGGCTGAGATTGGCGTTCTCCAGATTGGCATGCCAGCGCGTGGTCTGCAGCGAGGAGATGGGCATCGGGGTCAGCTTGGCGCCGCGGAAATTGGCGCCGATCAGGTTGGCGCCGGCCAGTTTCACCCCACGCAGGTCGGCGCCGGAGAAATTGGCGTTGAGCAGCATGGCATCGGAGAAATCGCACATCGTCAGCACCCCGCCGCCGAAATCGGCTTCAACCAAAGTCGATTGGATGAACAGGGCGGCGGAAAGGTCGATCAGCGGCAGCCGCGCGCCCGACATGTCGATCCGGCTGAAATCGGCCCGGCGGCCTTTCATTCCAAGCGATTCCGCCCAGGCGAGATGCTCGCGCAGGATCATCTGCAGCGGCTGGTCCAGGTCGGCAATGGCCCTGGGCAGCAGGGCGCCGCTGAGCCGGGCCTCGCGCATCTCGGTGGAGCGGAAGAAGGCGCCGGCCAGATCGGCGCCTTCGAAGCGCGTCCCGTGCAGCAGGGCGCCGGCCAGTACCGCGCCTGACAGGGTACAGCCGTTCATGTTGGTATTGGTCAGGTCGGCGCCGACGAAAATGGCCCCCCGCAGGTCGGAATTGGACAGATCGGCATCCACCAGCTTGGCATTGGCCAGGTTGGCGTGGCTGAGATCGGCCTGCTGGCTCATGACACGCCCCAGTTTGGCGCCCACCAGCTTGGAATGGGTCATCTGGGCCTTGTCGGTCACCGCGCCCCCCACAGCGATCGGCACCAGGTTGCCGGCTTCGTCGGGCTTCAGCAGCCGACCGTCGCGCAGGTCGGCGCCGGACAGATCGGCGAATTCCAGGATGGCACCACGCAGGATGGCGCCGCGCAGGTCGGCCCGGGTCAGGTCGGCCGAGGTCAGATCGGCGGTTTCCAGATCGGCGCCGTAGAAATTGGCCCCGGCCAGCTTGGCGAATTTGAAGGCGCTGCCGCGAAACCGGCCGCCGACCATATTGGCCTCACGCAGGTCGCGGTTGCTGAAATTCAGCCCGGAAGCATCGCGGAATTGCAGGTTCAGCCGGCTGCCGCCGCGCAGGCCGCGGGCGAAGCGCTCCTGGTTCGCCAGCAACGGGTTGAGGCCTTCCTGCGTGACCGCCTGATCGTCGGACATGCCGCATATGACCACGGCGGCGGTTCCGGCGCCAGTACCGGTTCGTCCGGTATCTGGTTGTCCTGGCAGGGAAAAGCCGGCGGGAAGGCGCCGGCCGGCAAGGGGCCTTGCGTTCCGGTGAAGGACCGGCTAAAAGCCGCGCGTTCAAACCCACACGCAGGCTTGGCGGCCTTGGGGAGACATCCCATGGCAGCCTTCCGGTGTCCTCTCCCGCAGTTTGGGGGCGGACGTTTGCCTGCGGCGGCCCAACCGGAGAAGGACATAGGATGACCCTGCCGACCTTTACCATGCGTCAGCTGATCGAAGCTGGCGTGCATTTCGGCCACCAGACCCATCGGTGGAATCCGAAGATGAAGTCGTTCCTCTATGGGGAGCGCAACAACATCCACATCATCGACCTGCAGCAGACCGTTCCGCTGCTGCATCGTGCCCTGCAGGCGGTGCGCGACACCGTCGCCGGCGGCGGCCGCGTGCTGTTCGTCGGCACCAAGCGCCAGGCTTCCGATGCTGTTGCCGAAGCGGCGCGCAAATGCGGCCAGTATTACGTGAACCATCGCTGGCTCGGCGGCATGCTGACCAACTGGAAGACCATTTCCCAGTCGATCAAGCGCCTCAAGGAGCTTGAGGAACTGCTGGGCGGCGAGCAGCAGACCACCGGCCTGACCAAGAAGGAAGTGCTCAACCTGACCCGCGAGCGCGAGAAGCTTGATCGCGCGCTGGGCGGCATCAAGGACATGGGCAGCCCGCCCAGCATCATCGTCGTGATCGACACGGTGAAGGAAGACATCGCCATCGCCGAGGCGCGGACCCTGAACATTCCGATCGTGGCCGTGCTGGATTCCAACTCGGATCCGCAGGGCATCACCTATCCGGTGCCGGGCAACGATGACGCGCTGCGTGCCATCAACCTGTACTGCGACCTGTTCTCGCTCGCCGTGCTTGGCGGCATCGAAGAGCAGCTGTCGGCCAGCGGCCATGACCTGGGCGCTGCCGAAGACGCGCCGGTCGAGGCGGTGGATGCTGCGCCGGAAGGCGAGCAGGCCGCGGCCCAGGCTTAAGCCTATTGAACCTGGTCGCGGCGCCCCTGTGTCTCCGACGCGGGGCGCCGCAGCCGTTTTCTGGCCGGACCCTCCGGTCGAACCGTATACTCAATTGAGAGGACGACATGGCTGAGATCACTGCGGCCCTGGTGAAGGACCTGCGCGAGAAGACCGGCGCGGGCATGATGGATTGCAAAAGGGCGCTGGCCGAGAATAGCGGCGACCTCGATGCCGCGATCGACTGGCTGCGCAAGAAGGGATGTCCGATGAAGCCGCAATCCTAAAGC
>CAYSCA010000108.1:0-10687 GCA_964429465.1 uncultured Rhodospirillaceae bacterium | reverse complement strand
GCATAGCTCAGTTGGTAGAGCAGCTGACTCTTAATCAGCGGGTCCCAGGTTCGAGCCCTGGTGCGCCCACCATTTTCCACCTTCCCGGTTTTCCGCGCTGATGTTTTCCGGCCCTGGCGCATGGGGCCGCCCTGCGGCCTCGCCGCAGGACGACCGCCGGCACATCATCGCGCCTGGGCCGAAGCCTGGCTGACGTGACTGCGATGCTGCTGGATCAGGGCAGCGGTTTCCGACGCCAGGCTCCGCAATTGCGGCGTCTCGCCATGCGCGGCATAGCCGGAATGGATGTTGTAGGCCTGCTCATGTGCCTCGGCCTGCTTGGTGAGATACATCTGGTCGAATTCCCTGCCGCTCAGGTTCCGCATCTGCATCAGATTCTGCGCCGCCACCCCGCCGACGGCTTTGACCTGCGATTTCAGCCCGAGCGATCCTGCCGCCGATTCCAGTTTGGCCGAGGAGCGGGTGTGGTCTTCGATCATCTGGCGGGCCAGCGCCTGCACCGCAGGATCGCTGGACTTCTGCAATGCCAGCTTGCTCGATTCGATTTCGAAGATGTCGGCCGCGCTGGCCTGGTTGATGTAGGTCTGGGTATCGACCGCGGCGGATTGCCGGCTCGGCATCGTGCCGGATCCGGCGCTGCTGCCGGAGGAGGGTGAGGATTGCCAGTCGGCGCAGGCGCTGAGGGCGAGCGGCGCGGCAGCCAAAACCAGAACGAGAGGCGCTTTCATTTTTGCTTCTCCATTTGCGGGCAGATGGAGAAAAACGCGGCCGTCCGGCAGGAGTTCCCTCGGCCCGCCGGGGCGAGGAGGGGCGGTGGCACAGGTACGGCACGGCCGGCGACCAGCAGCCTGGCGGGCGGAGTCAGCGTCCCGCGGAGCGGCCCACCGTATCGGCCATCTCGGCGCCGCGCTGGCCCAGCGGCTTCGGCCGGCCGGTGGTCGTGTCCTGCGCCGTCTGGTGCTCCATCTCGGCATCCAGCTCGGCGCCGATCAGGACGGCCAGTGCCGAAATCCAGATCCAGGTCATGAAGATGATGACAGCGCCCAGCGAGCCGTAGGTCTTGTTGTAGTTGCCGAAGCTCTCGGCATACCAGGAGAACAGGATCGATGCGGCGATCCAGATCAGCGCCGCTGCCGCGCTGCCCGGCGTGACCCAGCGCCATTGCGGTTTCTCGCGGCTCGGGCCGTAGCGATAGACGAAGGCCAGCGCCAGCATGATGGCGGCGAACAGCAACGGCCAGCGCAGCAGCTTCAGCAGCGTTTCGGCGCCGCCCCCCAGGCCAATGAAGTTCAACATGGCCGGCAGCACCACCACCGCGCCGATCGCGGCCAGCAGGAAGGCGATGCCGGCCAGGGTGAACAGCAGCGAAAAGGCATTCAGCTTGAAGAAATTGCGCCGTTCGCGCTCCTCATAGACGACGTTCAGCGCGTCGAACAGCGCCTTGGTGCCGGCATTCGAGCTCCATAGCGAGGCCGCCAGGCCGATCAGGAAAGTCAGTCCCAGCGTCTGATTGCCCTGGCTGACGACATGGTCGACCTGGTTGCGGATCAGCTCCAGGCCGCCGCCGGGAATGAAGCTGCCCAGCGTATCGAGATGCCGCCCAACGGCGGCCGGATCGGCGAACAGGCCATAGAGCGCGACCAGCGCCGCGATGGCCGGAAAGATCGCGAGCAGGGCGTAGAAGGCGATGCCTGCGCCCACCGCCACGACACGGTTTCGGGACAGGCCGTCCTTCACGCGGATCAGCACATCCTTCCAGCCGCGCGGCGGGATTGCTGCCGGATGCGAGGCTGCGCGTCCGCGTCCCCGCTCGCCCGGCGCCTCCTGCTGGTAGCGGGCTTCGGCTTCGGCCCCTGCGCCGGGGCGGAAGCCGACAGCGAAAAGGGCGACGGTGACGGCCGTCGCCCATAGAGGAACGCGCGATCTGCCCGCCGCGCCGCCGCGCCAGATCCCGGGCTCGCCGGCCCCGGCCGCCACCGCTAATCCGCGCCCCGCGCCGCCGGCTGCGCGCCGGTATCCGGGCCGGGCCGGATACCGCCCGTCCACTCCGCGTCCCGGCCGTCCGGACTGGCGGTCGGATCGGGCAGGTCGCCGCCGGCTCCCGAGCCCGCGGCGAAATCCGCCTGCATTGCATCAGCGCGACGATCGCCGGACCCGTCTCCGGCCCCGTCCACCGCCGAGGCGGCAGTGGCCGCAACCTTGTCGGCCAGGCCGGACGCGCGCCTTTTCACCTCGTCGCTGGCATCGCCGACCAGTTCATCCTCGGTGCGCGTAGCGGGAAAGGCGGCACCCAAAGCCGCGCCCAGCGCCAGGCCCAGCCCGGCCAGGACCAGCGGCTGGTCCTTGCAGAAATCGAACACCCTGCGGGTCAGCAGGCCGGCCTCCGCGGCGGAATGCTGCAAGGCCGCGGCGGCGCGTTTGGCGCTCTCGCTCGCCGAACTGGCCCCGTGCTGCAGCGAACCTTTTACCGTTGAGGCGGCGCGACCCAGTTTTTCCCGGGTCTGGTCCGCCATGCCATGTACGGCATCGCCGGCGGCCTGCGCGGAATCGGTCAGGCGGTCCGTCATATCGTCGATGCGCTCGCCCACAGCCTGGGCCGTGTCGTGAAAGCGGTCGGCGGGATCGCCGCGCAAGGCCAGACGCCGACGGCCGTTGCCGCCGGGATAATCGGCGTCGGAGACCTCGGCATCAGCGGAATATTCCTCGCCGGTGAGATATTCCGCGGTGCCACCATAGGAGTAGCCGCTGCGATAGCGGCGTTCCGGCTTCGCCGCCGGCTGCTTGTTCGCCATCATCAGCCAGGCAAGGCCGACTCCGATCACCGCAACCGGAATCGGATTGGCCGAAACCTGTTGCCCGAAATTCCGCACGAAGGCGCCGGCATTGCCGTCGCGCGCGCGATCCATCAGCTGGTCGATCATCTGTCCCGGCGTGATCCGGCCACGCAGTTCGTCCAGGGTGCTTTCCAGTTCGGCGCGGGTTTCTTCGGTTTCGCGCTCCAGGCGGGCGGTCTCAGACATTGTCGGGCCTCATCTGCTGTCTTGCCACCGACGCATCGCGTTGCAGCTGTTCGATGGTGCGGTTCGGCACCAGCCTGTCGGCTTTCAATCGGCCGATGCCGACCATCAGGAGGATGATGCCGATCAGCAACGTGACCCCGCCGACGATCAATGCGGCCCAATGCGGCTGGATGCCGGCGTTGATGAGCGCGGTGACGGCGGCGCCCAGCAGGATGACCAGGGCGGGGATCAGCAGCACGGCGCCACACACGATCATGGTCAGGCCGCCGGCGATCTGGCCGATTTTCTCGGAGACCTCGGCGCGGGCGAGTTGCCCCTCCTTGCGGGCGAGCGTCGTCAGCTGGCTGATCAGGTCCCTCAGGATATCGGGGATCGAGCGGTTGGGTGATGCGGCATAAGCCATGAGGATTCTCCGCTTCAGTAGGACCGGCTGCCTGGATTGCCGCCGGCAGCGGCATCGTGGCTCCGCTGGCCGGAGGATTTCAGGAAGCGGGAGATTGCAAAGCCGGCGACCACAGCGCCGCCGAACAAGGCGGCCGGCTGGCTGCGGGCGAACTGGGCGATGCTGCCCAGAATATCTTCGACATCGCGTTCCCGCAGCGATGCCGAGGCCCGCTCAAGCCGGCTGGCCGCATCCCGCACGTAATCGGCCGCCATCGGCAACTGCTCTTCCAGCTCGTGCGCGGCGCCATGGGCAGCCCGGGCGATGCCATCCATCTGGTCGGCGCCGTAATCCTTCTGGCGCTGCATGATCGAATGGGCCGCATCCCGCGCCTGGCGGGCGGCCTGCTTCGCCTGATCGGCTGCTTCATATGCCTGGGCGCGTGCCTGCGCCGAAATTCCTGCCCCGTCCGGCCGGTCCGTCGCGGGGGTATCGCTGCTCTGCTGTTCCATGATGGTCCTCCGCGACAGGATGAAAGCCGTTCTACGAATTCATAACCGCAGCGACAGGATGGTGTTCCGCTGTTCCGCGACGGCCACCGTCACCGCCCGGTCACGGGCTCCTCACAGCAAGGGCGCGGCTTTGTAACAGGATGTAACGAACAAGGAGTCCCGGTCCGTGTTGTGCGGTGACTGCGATGTGTCCGCGATGCGGTCGCGGGCCGGATTTTCATTCACCGTCAAGCGGGGAGTTGGAATGGACAAGCCAGTTCTGGTGAATATCGGCTGCGGCCGTGTGTGGCATCCCTACTGGATCAACCTCGATCATCAGCCAACCTCGCCCGAGGTCCGGCCCTTCGACATCCGAAAACCCTTGCCCTTCGAAAGCGGAACGGTCGATGCCGTATACGCCTCCCACGTGCTCGAGCATCTCGATCGCGAGGAGGGCCTGGGGCTCCTGCAGGAATGTCGTCGCGTGCTGAAACCGGGCGGCATCCTGCGGATCGTCGTCCCCGATCTTGAAGATCTTTGCCGCTTCTATCTCGACCGGCTGAACGCGGTCTGCGAGCAGCCGACAGCGAAAAACGAAACCGCCTATGACTGGGCCTATCTGCAATTGCTCGACCAGCATGTGCGGCGCCGCACCGGCGGGGAGCTGGTGGAATATCTCGACCGGCCCGGCCTGATCGCCAACGAGCATATCGCCGACCGCCTCTCCAACAACGTCCGCATCCTGCTGGAAGAGCGGGCCCGGCGCGACTGGATCGCCCCGTCGGCCCATCTCTATGAAGCGCAGGAACACCGGCCGGCTGCACAGCGGCGGTTCGAGGCGATCCGCAGCCTGCGCGGCCGGGTCCGCAACCTGCTGGTGGGCATCGCCCGCAAAATCCTGCCGGCCAGCCTGGTCGACGGGCTGGAGACGGCGGCCTTCCTGCGGCTGGGTGAGTTGCACCGCATCGGCTATGACCGCTTTTCGCTGCCGCGCCTGCTTGAGCAGGCCGGTCTCGACAACGTTGCAGTGATGAGCGCCAGCGAGAGTTCGATCGATGGCTTCAGCACCTCGGGGCTCGATACGGTGGACGGCCGTCCGCGCAAGCCGGGCTCGCTGTTCGTCGAGGCCCGGCGGCCGCTGCGCACCACGATCACCATGCCCGCGCCGGTCTTCGAGGCCGACGAGGTCGCGGCCCGCCGGGCCGAGCGCCTGCGCCGCAGCGCCTAGGGCGGAAATCCGGGCGGAACATCGCCCCTCCTGCCGCGTTGGTCTTCTGACCATAGCGGCAGGAGGGAGGCCCTCGCATGACGAACACCCGGCTCTTCGCGCTGGTTTTCGGCATCGTTTTCCTGGCGGCGGGGATCGCGGGCTTCATTCCCGCCTTCCTGACGCCGGGCGCCGATGTGCCGCCGGGCTCGGCGGGAATGGAGACGCCGCATATGCCCGGCGTCGGATTGCTGTTCGGCCTGTTCCCGGTGAACGCCATGCATAATGCGGTGCATCTGCTGTTCGGCCTCTGGGGGCTGGCGGCGTCGCGCAGCGCCCGCGCGGCCTGGATCTATGCCTGCGGCGTGGCGGCGGTCTATCTCATCCTTGCCCTGATGGGCATGGCGTCGGGCCTGCAGACCATGTTCGGCCTCGTGCCCCTTTATGGCGCCGTTGTCTTCCTCCACCTGGCACTCGGCGCCGTGGCCCTCGTCTTCGCGATCTCCGGTCGCGGCAAGTGGCAGGAAGTGCCGAACGCCGACAACGCACGTTGATCTTTTTGAGTCAGGAGTAGCGTATGCCCGACAAACGCCCGCAATACATACCCTCCGGCAAGCTGCCGCCCGGCAACCTGCCGACCGATGAACTGCCCGGCGGCCGCGCCGGCAACCTGGCCGAACGTGGCCCCGACGACCGCTCGCGCATCGATGTCGAGAAGGACTGGGAAATGCGCTGGTGGGCGAAGAAATACAATGTATCGGTCGAGGATCTGCGTGCCGCCGTCGATGCCGTCGGCGCCTCCGCCGACGCGGTCGCCAAGCATTTCGGCCTGCAGGCCGATGCCGAGGCGCCGGAGCATACGCCGCTGAACACCACCGGGCCGCATTAGCGCTGCGCGCCGCTGTCGCCCGCATGCTGCGCCGCCTGCTCGTTGCGCTAACCGGGTTCTGCGCCTGTGTTGCGCTGACCCTGCCTTGCTGGGCGGCTGACAGCCGGCCGCGGGTGCTGATCTCCACCGATCTCGGCGGCGCCGATCCCGACGACATGCAAAGCATGGCGCATGCGCTGCTTTATGCCGACCGCATCCGGCTGGTCGGCCTGGTCTCGACGCCAACCGGCCATGACGGCCGCGCGGCCGATATCCAGCAGGCGCTGGATGCCTATGCGCGGGATTATCCGCGGCTGCGCAGCTGGTCTGCCGCCTATCCCGCGCCCGACGAACTGCGCGCCCGGGTGCATCAGGGCCGGCTGGAGCCGCAGCCCGCGCCGGGCTACAGCACCAGCAGCGACGGCTCCCGCGCCCTCGTGGCGGAAGCACAGGCGGCGGCGCGCGCCGGCGAGCCGCTCTGGGTGCTGCTCTGGGGCGCGGCGACCGATCTTGCCCAGGCCCTGCATGACGCGCCCGGTATCGCCGCGCATCTGCGGGTCTACATGATCGGCGCCTGGAACACGGCGCAGGACCGCGCCGCGCGCGACTATATCGCCGCGCGGCATGCCAATGATCTCTGGTGGATCGAGAATGACAGCAGCTTCCGCGGCTTCTATGCCGATGCCGCCGGACGCGAACGCAACCTATGGCGCATGCAGGATGCCCGCGGCCATGGCGCGCTGGGCGACTATTTCGTCCGCGCGCGGCCCTACGGGCTGAAGATGGGCGATACGCCGTCGCTGCTTTATCTGCTGGATGCGGCGCCCGATGACGATCCGACCCATGCGGCCAGCTGGGGCGGGGCCTTCCGCCGCGATCCCGCGCGCGGGCGCTTCTACTGGACCGATGCGCCGGTCGAGCGCGAGGCCTATCGCGGGGCGGCTACCATCCGGCGCCATTCTCCGGCGGCCTATCGCGACCTCGCGGAAAGGTTCGACCGCGCAAGGAACGGCAACCAGGTAACGGAAGGGCGCGCCGGCGGGGGGAGGTAGCGCCGGCGCGCCCGGTCTGGAAGGCTTCTGCCGGGGAGGAGCGGCAGGGACGGCCTTCCGGGTGTGGCGGATTCAGCGCCGGCGGCGCGCCGCGTGGCGGTTGATGCGATAGAGATTCTCGAAGCGCAGCAGGTCGCCGCGCGCGCACATGGCGCGGGCCTCGGCATGCGCCGCGCTGCGTTCGATGTTGCGAAGGTTCTGATAGAGGATGCGGCTCTGGGCAAGATCGGCGGCGGCCTGGGCGGCCTTCAGTTCGGCCTTGGCGGCGGCGACGGCGGCCTGAGCGGCCTTGTATTGCTCCTGCGCCGAGCTCAGCGCGCCCGTGAGGTGGGAATGCAGCCGCTCGATATTCGTATCCATGGGAAGCCCCTCCTGATTTTTTGCGTCCGAACAATGTCTGTCCTGTGCCCGAAGAATGTCCCGACAAACGTGCGGCAGGCCAGTGTTCGTGCTGTGGCGCAAAACGAGGGGCAGTTCTGTGACCGGGCCTTTGCCGGTCACAGTATGGGGTAGCGTAAGCTGCGGAGATTCTTCAGATGCTCGTGCCGCGCTCTTTGGCAAGCGCCCTTTGCACCGCCGGCCGCGCCTTCATGCGCTCGCGATGTGCGATGATTTTGGGCAGCCGGGCGGGGTCGACGCCGTCATCCTCGATCCACTGCGCCAGCGTGAAGAGATAGGGATCGCAAAGCGTATACCGCCTGCCCATCACCCAGGGTTCTTCGAGCATCCCGCTCTCGATCAGCGCATAGGCCTCGCCGACGCTCTGCGGCACCTTGCGCTTCATCGCCGCGATCGCCGCTTCGTCATCCGCCCAGCGATAGCCGCGCATGCGATGGGCATGGGCGACATGGACGGTCGCGCACAGATACGAATTGAATTCCTGCAGACGGGCGAAGGCGAAGAGGTCCTCCAGCGGCGCCAGGCCGGCTTCCGGCCAGGACTGCGCGATGAAGGCCAGCATCGCCGGCGTCTCGGTCAGCACGCCGCGCTCGGTCACCAGCGCCGGCACGCGGCCCTTGGGATTGATCTTCAGGTAGTCCGGGCTGCGCTGCTGGCTGGATTTGAAATCTACGCGCTTCAGTTCATAGGCGACGCCCGCTTCCTCGAGGGCGATCATTGAGGCCAGCGCGCAGGTCGTCGGGGCGTAATAGAGGGTCAGCATGGCGGCTTCCTGCTGTTTTTAGTGGATTTAGAACAAAAAGGGTATTTATATACATAAGGGGAACGGGCCGGAGGGCGAGATGGCGACCGCACCGATCAGCGAAGGCGAACAGGTTTACACCTACCGGGACCAGCATGTCTGTCTCAGCCTGCGGGACTGGCGAGGCTTCGCCGATGCCCTCTATGACGAGATCCCCGAGGCCCGGTATTTCTTCTGCCCCCATTTCGTCACCCGGATTTTGCCCGAGCCGCCGCCCTGCGGCGTCGGTGAGCATATGTTCAGGATGGCGGACGAGGAGGGCCCGCTCGATCCGGACAAGTTCCACCAGTCGGAAATGCATTTCGATCCGGACTGGCAGCCGGAATGGATCGTCACCGGAGAGCCGATCAACAGGATGTTGCCGGAGCCCGGCTCCCATTGGGACCTGCGGCAGCCGAGATTGCCGGCTTTCAGATTCGAGTTCAGCTTCCATCATCAGGCCAGCTACGATTCTCCCGAGCATCTGACCGATGGCGAATACTGGTTCTTCTATGCTCCCGGTAATCGGGAGCATCTGGCAATCGGCCACAGGGTCTTCCGCATTTTCCGCCGCTTTGCGACGAACCGGAATCAGGCCATCGTCTACCCTGCGACCAAAACGACCAAGACGCGAAAGATATCGCCCGTCTGGCTCGGGCATGACGCGATCCGCTGGGCGCGGGAGGACAGGAGCCGGCTGCTGTCCTACTGGCATTACGATCATGACCCCGAACGCAGCCACGGGCTCCGCCCCGCCGATGACTGAAGCCGGGCGAGTCCATAGCCGGCTGCGCTACAGCCACCCGCTCTTCTTGAAGCGCCAGTAGAGCAGGCCGCAGACGCCGGCCATGACCAGCAGCGCGACCGGATAGCCGTATTTCCATTGCAGTTCGGGCATGACCTCGAAATTCATGCCCCAGATGCCGGCAAAGGCCGTGGCGACGGCGAAGATGCCGGCCCAGGCGGCCAGCCGCTTGTTCACCTCGCTCTCCTCGATGGTCACCATCGAGAGATTCACCTGGATGGCCGTGCCGATCGTGTCGCGGGTCGTGTCGATCGAGGCGTTCAGCCGGTTCAGGTGGTCGTAGACGTCGCGGAAATACTCCTGCATGTTGGCGCAGGCGCGCGGCACGCGGCCGCCATGCAGTTTGCTCACGGCCTCCATCAGCGGGGCGACGGCATGCTTGAGCTGCATCACCTTTCGCTTCAGCGCGTAGAGCCGCTCGATATTGGAGCGGGCCGCGCCCGAGCCGACGCCCTGCTTCTCGAAGATCTGCTCCTCGATCTCCTCCAGCTCGGTCTCCAGGGCATCCATCACCGGGAAATAGCGGTCGACCACGGCATCCATCAGCGCGTAGAGCACGTAGCTGGCGCCCAGCGCCAGCAGATGCGGCTCGCGCTCGGCGCGGCCGCGCACGCCGAGGAAACTCTGGCTGCTGCGGCTGCGCACCGACAGCACGTAATTGGCGCCTACGAAGACGTCGACCTCGCCCTGCACGATCTCGCCGTCGACGATCTCGATCAGCTGCATGACGACGAAGATGCTGTCGCCGTATTCCTCGATCTTCGGCCGCTGGTGGCCGTGCTGCGCGTCCTCGACGGCCAGCTCGTGCAGGCCGAATTCCTGCTGCATCTCGGCAAGCTCTTCCGCCGTCGCGTCCTTGAGCGCCACCCACACGAAGGTGTCGGGCCGTTCGATATGATCGCTGATATCCTGCACCGGCAGGTCGGCCAGCTTCTCGCCCTGCCGGTAGGCGACGCAATTGACCAGCATCGGCGGCCTCCCTGAACGGCTCGTTCGCGACTCGGTTCTGACGCCGAATCCTAGCGCGGATTGGGCGCGCGGGCCTATGCCGTCCCGCCGGCTTTCACCCGGTCATAGGCGGCCTGCAACTCCGCGCGCACGGAAAGCCTCTGCGGCTCGGCCAGCGGCAGGCCCAGATGTTCCGCCCGCAATTCGTCCATGAAGCGCGCCCAGAGCTGCGGCCCGCCTTCCTCCAGCAGCCGGGCCCGCACGCTCAGCTCTTCCGTCACCGGCAGATGGCGCCGTCCCCAGGCGCCGATCATCGCCAGCACCGGCAGCAGGGTGATCGCCTTCTCGGTCAGGCTGTAGATGGCTTTCTGTTTGTGGCTGGGATCGTCGGCGCGGGTGAGCAGGCCCTGCTCCATCAGGGTCTTCAGCCGGTCTGCCAGGATGTTGGAGGCGATCCTCTCTTCCGAGCGGGTCAGCAATTCGCGGAAATGCCGCCGGCCGCCGAAGATCATGTCCCGAATGATCAGTAGGCTCCATTTGTCGCCGACCACTTCCAGCGTGAGATTGATCGGGCAGCCCGACCGGTGTTCGCCGCTCATCCGTCACCTCGAAAAAACCAGTTGCAGAATCGCACCGGCGATCCTAGAATGCAACTGGTTGCAATACACAATCAGTTAACAGGGGAGAACGCCATGACGATCGGCGACACGCGGCTCGTCTATACCGAGCAGGGC
>CAYSCA010000107.1:0-10798 GCA_964429465.1 uncultured Rhodospirillaceae bacterium | reverse complement strand
TGCGGCGGCCCCTCCCTCTCCCGCGCAGCGGGAGAGGGCAAGCGCCAGACATCCTGGCAGCTTGCGCCCCCGGCTTCTCTTTACCGCGCGCCGGCTTCTCTCTGGCGCCGGGCCCTTTCTTGGCGCCTACGCGCCGGGGGTCGGCAGCTTGTGGTCCTTGAACTGCTCGCGCAGCTTGGTCTTGAGCAGCTTGCCGGTGGCGGTATGCGGCAGCTCGGTGACGAATACCACGTCATCGGGCAGCCACCATTTGGCGACCTTGTCCTCGAGGAAGGCCAGCAATTCCTCGCGGGTCACCTCCTGGCCGGGCTTCTTGATCACCAGCAGCAGCGGCCGCTCCTGCCATTTGGCATGGAACACGCCGATCACCGCCGCTTCCTGCACGGCCGGATGGCCGACCGCGGCATTCTCCAGGTCGATCGAGGAGATCCACTCGCCGCCCGACTTGATCACGTCCTTCGAGCGGTCGGTGATCTGCATATAGCCGTCGGAATCCAGCGTCGCGACATCGCCGGTGGTGAACCAGCCCTCCTTGTCGAGGACATTGCCGCCCTCGCCCTTGAAATAGCCGGCGGTGATCCACGGCCCGCGCACCTTGACGTCGCCGAAGGCCTTGCCGTCGCGCGGCAGTTCCTTGCCCTCGTCGTCGGTGATCTTGATCTCGACGCCGTAGACCGTGCGGCCCTGCTTGGCCTGCACGTCGAGGCGCTTCTCGAGCGGCAGGTCGGCATGCTTCTTGAGCAGGTTGCCGGTGGTGCCGAGCGGCGACATCTCGGTCATGCCCCAGGCATGGATGACGAAGCAGTTGAACTGCCTGGCGAAGCGCTCGATCATCGCGCGCGGCGCGGCCGAGCCGCCGATCACGCAGCGTTCCAGCTTGATGTCGGCCTTGGCGTCGAGGCCGGGATTGGCGTCGATATACTGGAAGAAGGCCAGCCAGACGGTCGGCACGCCGAGCGAGAAGTTGCATTTCTCGTCGCGCAGCAATTCATAGACGCTCTTGCCGTCCAGCGCCGGGCCGGGGAAGACCAGCTTGGCGCCGCTCATGCAGGCGCCGTAGGGCACGCCCCAGGCATTGGCATGGAACAGCGGCACGATGACGAGCGCGCTGTCGGCCGAACCCAGATTGAGGCCGTCGCGCTGGCAGACCGCATAGGAATGCAGCACGGTCGAGCGGTGCGAATAGAGCACGCCCTTCGGATTGCCCGTGGTGCCCGAGGTGTAGCAGAGCGAGGACGCCGTGCGCTCGTCGAATTCCGGCCAGCTGTAGTCTTCGCTTTCCGGCCCGATCAGGTCCTCGTAGCAGACCAGGTTCGGGATCTTGGCATCCTTGGGCATATGCGCCGCGTCGGTCAGCGCGACGAATTTCTTCACCGACTTGAGCTGCGGCGCCAGCTTTTCGATGATCGGCGCAAAGGTGATGTCGAAGAACAGATACTGGTCTTCCGCGTGATTGACGATGTAGTCGATCTGCTCGGGGAACAGGCGCGGATTGACGGTATGCAGCACCGCGCCCATGCCCGACACGCCGTAATAGAGCTCGAAATGGCGGTAGGTGTTCCAGGCCAGCGTGCCGATGCGGTCGCCCATCTTCACGCCCAGCCGGGTCAGCGCATTGGCCAGCTTCTTCGAGCGCTTGGCGAGATCGGCATAGGTATAGCGGTGGATCGGGCCTTCCACCGTGCGGGTCACGATCTCGGTCTTGCCGTGATAGAGCGCGGCAAATTCGATCAGCGACGAGATCAGCAACGGACGGTCCTGGATCAGGCCCAGCATGTTTCCTCCTGTAGGCACTTGTTTTGAAGGGCGCAGTTTATGGGCGCGAAAAAGCCGCCGCAAGTCGGGGCGGCTTTCCGGAGCGCGGCTCAGCGCCCCCGGAAGACAGGCTTGCGCTTGCCCAGGAAGGCGTCGCGCCCCTCGGCGAAGTCCTCGGAGTTGAACAAAAGCGCCTGGCCATCGGCCTCCTGCGCCAGCACCGCCTCCAGAGGTTGCGGCCCGCGCGCCAGCGCCGCCTTGGTGTAGGCCAGCGGCAGGGGTGCCGCAGCGGCAAAGCGCTCGGCCACCGCCAGCGCCGCGGCCAGGGCCTGTCCCGGTTCGGCCAGGTGATCGGCGAGCCCGATGCGGTGCGCCGTCTCGCCGTCGACTTCCTCCGCCAGCATCATCAGCCGCTTCGCCCAGCCGGCATTCACGCGCTGCGGCACCGTCCACAGCGCCGCCATGTCGGGCATCAGGCCGACCTTGCCGAATGAGCAGCAGAACTTCGCGTCGCGCGCCGTCACCACCTGGTCGCAGAGCAGGGCGAGCGACATGCCGGCGCCGTAGGCATAGCCCTCCACGGCGGCGACCACCGGCTTCGGCCCGGCGGCCAGCAGCCGCACCAGGCGGTGCAGATTGGCCAGCCGGTCGCGGCCGCCGACCCCGGCGACGTTCTGCATCGAGGAAATGTCGCCGCCGGCGCAGAAGGCGCCGCCACTGCCGGTCAGCACCAGGGCGCGCACTTCGGCGTCATCCATGGCCGCCTGCATCGCCGCCATCAATGCGGCGCGCAGCTCCAGCGACAGCGCATTGCGCTTGGCCGGGTAGTTGAGGCGGACAATCCGCACCGGCCCGGCCGATTCGACGATTACAAGCTCTGTCATTCTGTTCCCTTCCGGCACTTTCGCCCCGGTAACGATGCGCGGCGTCTGCTCAGATTTTGTCCAGACTGCCCGCTTCCCGATACGAGTGTAACCAAAGAGCCACACTTCCCGGAGCCGGAATTCATAATAGCCTATAAGCGTTTGAGCGACAGGGACGGCTCTGCTTATGTCGCCGCGGGATTTTTCTTTGGAGGTAAGCCCCATGAAAAGGATTGCACTCGGCGCAGCTCTGGTTGCCGGCCTGATCGCCGCTCCGGCCCTCGCGCAGGACAGCAAGATCGGCGGCACGCTCGGCGTCACCGGCGTTTCGGAATACTTCTTCCGCGGCATCAGCCAGACCGACGACCGGCCGGCGCTGCAGGCCGGCGCGGAACTGACCTACGCCCTGTCCGACACCTACACGCTGTATGGCGGCGTCTGGGCCAGCACGGTGGATTTCGGCAACGACACCGATGCGGAAGTCGATCCCAATATCGGCATCCGCGCCGCCTTCGGCGATCTGGGCCTCGATCTCGGCCTGATCCAGTATCTCTATGTCGACAAGCCCTCGGGCCGGGACCTGAACTTCACCGAAGTCAAGCTGCTGGCCAGCTACAATCTCGGCTTCGTCATCCCCAGCGCCGGCATCTACTACAGCCCGGATTACACGCTGGAAAGCGGCGACGCCTATTACGTCACCGCCGGCGCCACCATTCCGCTGCCGGGAACCTCGTTCGATCCGAAGATCGTGGCCAATGTCGGCAAGCAGTATGTCGATGACAATGCCGCCTTCGGCTTCGATGACTATGTCGACTGGAATATCGGCCTGTTCGCCTCCTATTCGGGCTTCACCGCCGGGATCCAGTATGTCGACACCAACCTGAGCAAGACCGAATGCCCGGATGCCTGCCAGGCGGCTGCGGTCTTTTCGCTCGGCTATTCCTACTCGTTCTGATCAGACCGGCGTCTGATTTAGCGCCGCCGCCATCCCCGCGATGGCGGCGGTCCCGTTTTTGGGGATATGGACCAGCCGCTGCGCGGTCTGCCCCGTGATGCCGCCCAGCGCGTAGACGCGCAGGCCACGCTGCCGGGCGTGCCGACTGAGCAGCGCGAAGCGCAGCACGCCGAGCCCCGCCGCCTCCGGATGGCTGGCGGTCGGAAAGACCGGCGAGATCAGCACCGCGCCGACGCCCCCCCGCGCCGCCTGCCTGACCGCAGCCTCGTCATGGGCCGCTGCCGTCAGCAGCCAGCGCGGATGCCGTCGCGCAATCCCGGCGGCGCGGCCGAGCAGGGCCTGCGGCAGATGCAGGCCGTCGGCGCCGCAGGACAGCGCCAGACGGGCATCGCCGGCCACCACCAGCCGCAGCCCGCGCGCGCGGCAGAGCGCCGCCAGCCGGCGCGCCAGCTGCAGCCGGTCCGCCCATGGCCATTCATAGTGACGGAACAGCACGCCGCTGCCGCGCGGCAGTCCGGACGCGACGGGAAGCGGGTCGGAGAGCCGCGCCGCATCGGTCACCAGCCATTGCCGGGGCCATGTCAGCGGGTTTCTTGCGGGAGGCGAGGCCTGCATGGCATACAAACTGCCATGAGCGATACCAGCCCGGAAGCCTCCGGCATTGCCGCCGGCCTGACCGCTGTGCGCCAGCGCATCCGTGCGGCCGCCGCGGAAGCCGGGCGCGATGCGGCCGCCGTCACCCTGATCGCCGTCGCCAAGACCTTTCCCGCCGAAGCGGTGGCCGAGGCGCTGGCGGCCGGCCAGCGCCATTTCGGCGAGAACCGGGTGCAGGAAGGCATGGCGAAATACCCGGCCCTGCGTGAGCAGTATCCCGACCTCGTGCTGCACCTGATCGGCCCGCTGCAGACCAACAAGGTGAAGCAGGCCGTCGCGCATTTCGACGTCATTCACACGCTGGACCGGGAGAGCCTGGCCAGGGAGCTGGCGAAGGAATTCGGCAAGAGCGGCCGCCGCCTGCCCTGCTTCATCCAGGTCAATACCGGCGAGGAGCCGCAGAAGGCCGGCTGCGCGCCGCAGGAGGCCGACGGCTTCATCGCCGGCTGCCGGGCGCTGGAGCTGCCGGTCGTCGGCCTGATGTGCATCCCGCCGGCCGACGAGGAGCCCGCGGCGCATTTCGCGCTGCTCAACAAGATCGCCCGGCGCAACGGGCTGGAGCAGCTCAGCATGGGAATGAGCGGCGATTACGAGACCGCCGTGCAGCTCGGCGCCAGCCATGTGCGGGTCGGCAGCGCCATTTTCGGCGGGCGCAGCTACGCCGCGCCGACCTGATCTATTTTCCCTGATCTATTTTTTCGTGGTGCCGCCGGAGGCGAGCGTCACGGTATCGCCGGCCAGCACGAAGGTGACCGAGCCGTCGCTGGTCTTGTAGGTCCATTGCTCGATGGGTCCCAGCTTCTGGATCTCGCTGGGCCGGCCGAGCGCCTTTTCCAGCTCGGTCTTGGTGCCGATGTTTTCTGATTTCTTGATGGTTTCCTCGGTGCTGGGCTTGCAGGCGGCAAGCGCGAGCGGCAGTGCGAGGGCAAGAGCGATCAATGCAAAGCGGAACGGGCGGACCATTCGGAACTCCATGGGATACGGCTGGATTTTAGAATGGCCCGGCCCGGCCGGAAAGGTCAGAACTTCAGCGGAGTCGCCTGCCGCACGCCCGGGATCCCCTTCACCTTCTCGGCGACTTCCGCCGGAATCGGGCTGTCGACCTCGACCAGGCAGATCGCATCCTCGCCGCGGGCGGCGCGGCCGAGATGGAAGGTGGCGATGTTGATGCCGGCATCGCCCAGCACGGTGCCCAGGCGGCCGATGAAGCCCGGCTTGTCGGCGTTGGTGACGTACAGCATGTTCGGACCCAGCTCGGCATCGATGTCGATGCCCTTGATCTCGACCACGCGCGGCTGCTTGTTGGCGAACAGGGTGCCCGAAAGATGCCGCACCTTGTCGGCCTCGATCGTCACCTTCATCAGCGTGTGGTAGTCGCCCTCGCGCTCGTGCTTGACCTCGGAGACCTCGATATTGCGCTCCTTGGCCACCAGCGGCGCATTGACCATGTTGACGCTGTCGAGCTGGCGGCGCAGCAGGCCTTCCAGCACGATGGCGGTCAGCGGCCGGGTGTTCAGCGTCGCCGCATGGCCTTCGTATTCGATCATCACCTTGGTGAGGTTGGCTTCGGCCAGCTGGCCGACGAAGCTGCCGAGCTGCTCGGCCAGTTTCATATAGGGCCTCAGCTTCGGCGCATCCTCGGCCGAGACCGACGGCATGTTCAGCGCGTTGGTCACCGCGCCGGTGAGCAGATAGTCGGAGATCTGCTCGGCCACCTGCAGCGCGACATTCTCCTGCGCCTCGGTGGTCGAGGCGCCGAGATGCGGGGTCGCGATGAAGCGCGGATGGTTGAACAGCACGTTTTCCTTCGCCGGTTCGGTGACGAAGACGTCGAAGGCGGCACCCGCCACCTGGCCGGAATCGAGCGCTTCCTTCAGCGCCGCCTCGTCGACCAGGCCGCCGCGGGCGCAATTGACGATGCGCACGCCCTTCTTGCACTTCGCCAGCGCCTTGGCGTCGAGGATGTTCTTCGTCTGCTCGGTCAGCGGCGTGTGCAGGCTGATGAAATCGGCGCGGCCGAGCAGTTCGTCCAGCTCGACCTTCTCGATGCCGAGCGCAGTGGCGCGTTCCGGCGTGAGGAAGGGATCGTAGCCGACCACTTTCATCTTCAGGCCGACGGCGCGATCGGCCACGATCGAGCCGATATTGCCGCAGCCGATCAGGCCGAGCGTCTTGCCGTAGAGCTCGATGCCCATGAAGCGGTTCTTTTCCCACTTGCCGGCCTGGGTGGAGCGGTCGGCCTGGGGGATTTCGCGGGCCAGCGCCATCATCATGGCGACGGCATGTTCGGCGGTGGTGATCGAATTGCCGAACGGCGTGTTCATTACGCAGACGCCGCGGGCAGTGGCCGCCGGAATGTCGACATTGTCGACGCCGATGCCGGCGCGGCCGACGACCTTCAGCTTCTTCGCCGCTTCCAGAACCTTGGCGGTGACCTTGGTGGCCGAGCGGATGGCAAGCCCGTCATAGTCGCCGATGATGGCGATCAGCTCGTCGGGCTTGAGCCCGGTTTTGACGTCCACCTCGACGCCGCGGTTCTTGAAGATATCGACGGCGGCCTGGCTCAGCTCGTCGGAAATGAGGACCTTGACCATGGTGATGATCCTTTGATTTTCAGAAATGGGAGATGGGCGCAGCCGGCAGGGCCGCGCCCCGGATGTCAGGCGGCGGCGGCCGGCTTGTAGGTCGCCTTCACTTCCGCGAAGGCCCAGTCGAGCCAGGGGCAGAGCGCCTCGATGTCCGAGGTCTCCACCGTCGCCCCGCCCCAGATGCGCAGGCCCGGCGGCGCATCGCGATAGGCCGCGATGTCCATGGCCACGCCCTCTTTCTCCAGCAGGGCCGCAATCTGCTTGGCGGCGGCTTCCTGGTCCTTGCCGCCGAGCGCGGTGAACCAGGGATCGACCACCTTCAGGCAGATCGAGGTATTGGAGCGGATCGCCGCATCCCCCGCGAGGAAGCCGACCCACGGCGTCTTCGCGGCCCAGTCGGCGATTGCCTTCAGGTTGGCTTCCGAGCGCTTGATCATGCCCTTGAGGCCGCCGACGCCTTCGCCCCATTTGAGCGCATCGAGAATATCCTCGACGCAGAGCATGGAGGGCGTGTTGATCGTCTCGCCCTTGAAGATACCCTCGATCAGCTTGCCGTCCTTGGCCATGCGGAAGATCTTCGGCAGCGGCCAGGCCGGCGTGTAGGTCTCGAGCCGCTTCACGGCGCGCGGGCTCAGCACGATCATGCCGTGCGCGGCCTCGCCGCCGGTCGCCTTCTGCCACGACCAGGTGACGACATCCAGCTTGGCCCAGGGCAGGTCCATGGCGAAGACCGCCGAGGTGGCATCGCAGATCGCCAGGCCCTGGCGGCCATCGGCGATCCAGTCGCCGTTCGGAACCTTCACGCCCGACGTGGTGCCGTTCCAGGTGAAGACGACGTCGCGGGTCCAGTCGACCTGCTTGAAGTCGACGATCTCGCCGTAGCCCGCTTTCAGCGTGCGGACATCCTTGAGCTTCAGTTCTTTATTGATGTCGGAGGCCCAGCCGGAGCCGAAGCTTTCCCATGCCAGCACGTCGACGCCACGCTCGCCCAGCAGCGACCACAGCGCCATCTCGACGGCGCCGGTATCGGAGGCCGGCACGATGCCGATCCTGTAATCGGCGGGGATGCCGAGCAGCTTGCGGTGATTTTCGATCACGTCGAGCAGGCGCTGCTTGCCCTCTTTCGAGCGATGCGAGCGGCCGACCAGGGCGGATTTGAGGTTTTCGGGGGTCCAGCCGGGGCGCTTGGCGCAGGGGCCGGACGAAAAATGCGCGGAGTTGGGCCGCGCGGCAGGCTTAGCCATATGTCTATCCTTCCAGATAGTAAGCGCCCCGTTGGGGGGGCGTGTCCCGCCGCCCTTCTAACCGGAACCGCAAAGCCGCGCAATGGTTCAGTTTGACGCAGGCTGCATCCGGCAAGCCGGGGGGTGGATCACGCCGTCCTGGCTTCCTGCTCGGCCAGTTCCATCAGGCTGGGGGCCCGCTCGGAGACTTCCTGCAGGATCGTCTCGGCCACCGTGAGCCTTTTGCGCGCATCGCCATCCAGAATGCCTTCGATATGCTCGCGGTCGATCCGGTCGACAGTTTCCTTCAGCTCCCAGATCGTCGAGAGGAACACTTTCTGGGTCCCGATCGGCAGCGCGTCGGCGTTTTCCAGCGCCGGAAAGACGCGCAGCACCACATCGATCTTCATCCGCAGCAGATCGACGATCAGCCTGCTCTGATAATCCTTCAGCTGCGCCAGCGCCGCCTTCTCGGCATGCTCCATGCGATCCTCGATCAGCACGATCACGCCTTCCAGCTCGGTCAGCGCCTCACGGTAATCGTAATAGGTCTCGAAGGAGGAATGGGTGATCTGCCGGATCGCATCTTCCGCCATCTTGCGGGCCCGACGGGTCTGCCGTTCCAAGGCCTGCAGCAGCGCTTCGACTTCCGCTTTATTGTAAGTCTTGCCGGCGATCTTGCTCATGGTGGGCGCGTGAATCGTTTGGCCGAATATTAGCCACGCCCGCCCGCATCCGTCACCATCCGATTAAGGTGATTAAACCCAGAATGGCAAAGGCCCCGGCCGCCAGTTTCCGCACCAGGTCGAGCGGCAGTTTTTTCATCAGCCGCTCGCCCAGAAACACGACAGGCGCATTGGCCAGCAGCAGGCCGAGCGTGCTTCCGGCCGTGACGAGGATCACCGAGGCATGACGGGCCGCCAGCGCGGTGGTCGCCAGCTGCGTCTTGTCGCCGATCTCGGCTATGAAGAAGGCGACCAGGGTGGTCAGGAAAGCGCCCCATTTCGGCCGCGGCGCGGCTTCGTCATCCAGCTTGTCGGGAATCAGCGTCCATACCGCCATCGCCAGGAAAGACGCGCCCAGCACCCAGCGCAGCACCGCGGCCGTCAGCCATTGCTCCAGCCACAGGCCGAGCCAGGCGGCCAGCAGGTGATTGGCGATGGTCGCCACGAGAATCGCCGCCAGGATCGGCCAGGGTTTGCGGAACCGGGCGGCCAGCAGCAGGGAAAGCAGCTGGGTCTTGTCGCCGATCTCGGCGATGGCCACGAGGCCCGTAGTCGTCAGGAACGGGATGGTGAAGGAGGCGGTGAGCACGTGGGGCACGCTGGGACCGGGCAGATCGAGGCCAAACGGCTGTCATTCCCGCTGCCCGGTCCGGGTGACGGAAATGCAGCCTAAGGTCTCGCCAAGCATCGCTACCGGAAACGCCAAGGCGATGGACCATCGCCTAGTCTGTTGACGCCTCCCCCGCTCTGATCTCTCGACCGGCGGGCGGCTACTCCCCAAAGGGTGCGGCAGACGTGTAGCGCGGATCGGCGGCGCTGCCAAGGTGCATGCACATGTAATCATTTCACGGGTATCCGGCTCTGCTGTTGCAATCTCGCGGACGGCGGCGTAGCAACAAAACGGGATCAGGCTGGGGGACGGGCATTTGGTCGCACACTGCAGAACGGTGGCCTTCCAGGGCATCGAGGTGATGCCGGTCGACGTGCAGGTGCAGCTCTCCAACGGCCTGCCGGCCTTCGCGGTCGTCGGCCTGCCCGACAAGGCGGTCGGCGAAAGCCGCGAGCGGGTGCGCGGGGCGCTCGGCGCCATCGGCCTCGCCCTGCCGCCCAAGCGCATCACGGTCAATCTGGCGCCTGCCGACCTGCCCAAGGAAGGCAGCCATTTCGACCTGCCGATCGCGCTGGCTTTGCTGGCCGCCATGGGCGTGCTGCCGCCCGACGCGCTGGAGGGATTTGCGGCGCTCGGCGAACTCGGCCTTGACGGCGCCATCGGGCCGGTGACCGGCATCCTGCCGGCCGCCATTGCCGCCCATGCGGAAGACCGCGGCCTGATCTGCCCGGCCGCCCAGGGCAGCGAAGCGGCCTGGGCCGGCGATGCCGCGCGCGTGCTGGCTGCCCCGTCGCTGCTGTCGCTGATCAACCATTTCAAGGGGGCGCAGGTCCTGAGCCCGCCCACCGCGCGTATCGCGGAAGAAGATGCCATGGCGGCGCCCGACCTGCGCGACATCAAGGGCCAGGAAACGGCCAAGCGCGCGCTGGAGATCGCCGCCGCCGGCGCGCATAACCTGCTGTTCATCGGGCCCCCGGGCGCCGGCAAGTCGATGCTGGCGCAGCGCCTGCCCGGCATCCTGCCTCCGCTGGATTCGGCCGAGATTCTCGAAGTCAGCATGATCGCGTCGCTGGCCGGCCAGATCGCCGATGGCAAGCTCACCCGTCGCCGCCCTTTCCGCAGCCCGCATCACAGCGCTTCGATGGCAGCATTGGTCGGTGGCGGTGTGAAGAACCACTCCTTCTGCGAATCACCGCTCTTCGTGCGAACGCACAGGAGCAACATCAACAACTTATCAATTATCAACATCGGCAAGTAGTCGATCCGCGATGACGAACTTCGACCAGCACATCGTGGTTGATCCTCAAATTTATGGAGGCGCACCGTACTTTCGGCAGAGCCGAATTGCCGTTATGTACGTACGGGATCGTGAATGGCTGGGTTTTGAGACCCTGCAGATGGATTTCGAACTGAAGCAGCACGAGG
>CAYSCA010000106.1:0-10864 GCA_964429465.1 uncultured Rhodospirillaceae bacterium | reverse complement strand
ATGGTGACCAGCGCCCGGTCGGCAAGGCAGAAGTCGCGGTTGCTGCGGAACTTCTTGATGCAACTGAAGATGTAGTCCCAGCGGCCGGCATTGAGGCCGGCCGAATGCTCGCGCAGCTCGTAGAGGATCTCGTCCATCTCGAAGGCGGCGACGATGGTCTCGATCAGCACGGTGCCGCGGATCGTGCCGCGCGGCAGCTTCAGGTAATCCTCGGCGAAGTCGAAGACCTGGTTCCACAGCCGCGCTTCGAGATGGCTTTCCATCTTCGGCAGGTAGAAATAGGTGCCCTTGTCCTGCTGCTGGCGAATTTTCGCATTGTGGAAGAAATAGAGGCCGAAATCGAACAGGCTGCCCGACATCGCCTCGCCATCCACCATCATATGGCGCTCGGGCAGGTGCCAGCCGCGCGGCCGCACGAACAGCGTCGCCGGCTTCGCGCCGAGCCTGTATTCCTTGCCCGAGGCCGGGTCCTTGTATTCGATGATCCCCTTATTGGCGTCGATCAGGTTGATCTGGCCGTCGATCAGGTTGTCCCAGCTCGGCGTCGAGGCATCCTCGAAATCCGCCATGAAGACGTAGGCGCCGGAATTCAGCGCGTTGATCACCATCTTGCGGTCGACCGGGCCGGTGATCTCGACGCGGCGGTCGAGGATGTCGGCGGGCAGCGGCGCGACGGTCCAGTCGCCCTCGCGGATATGCCTGGTCTCGGGCAGGAAATCCGGCTTCTCGCCGGCATCGAGCCGGGCCTGGCGCTCGACGCGCCTGTCCAGCAGGCGCTTGCGCTCGGGATTGAACCGCCGCTGCAGCTCGACGACGAAGGCCATGGCCTCGGCGTTCAGGATCGTTTCGAAACCAGGCTTGCAGGCACCGGTGATCTGCACACCGGCCAGGCGCGGCCATTCCGTCATCAGCTGTTTCCTCCCTCGGTCTCTGTATACATTATACAGGGGCGCACCATAGGGGTGAACTGGACCGGGAATCAAGAAATCGTATACAATTCCCCGGCGAAATTGTCCGGCGAGTCGCCGGGCGGCCTCAGGGGGATGCTGGCCGGCATGGACCAGACCCGCATACGCAACGGCGGCAGCCGCGCGGCATCGAGGGCCGCCACGCCCAGGATCGCGGCGCCCGGGGTCGCGGCGCCCAGGATCACCGCACCCAAGATCACGGTGGAAGAGGCCCGCGCCGTGCCGCGCCTGCAGGCAGCGGGCGCCGCGCGCAGCCGGAAGAAGCCGGTCGACGACGCCACCATCCATGACAGCGTCTATACCGCGATCGTCGATCATCTCATCCTGCCGGGCACCAAGCTGCCCGAGGATGTGCTGGCGAAAGCCTTCGGCGTCAGCCGCACGCGCATCCGCAAGGTGCTGCTGGCGCTGAGCCACGAGAATCTGGTGACCCTGCAGCATAACCGCGGCGCCTCGGTGACCCGGCCCGGCGTGCAGGAGGCGCGCGACGTCTTCGCCGCGCGGCGCATCGTCGAGACCGGCATCGCCGCCGAGCTGGCGCGCCGGATCGCGCCGGACCAGGTGGCGGCCCTGCGCCGCTTCGTCGTCCGCGAGCAGGCGGCCGGCCAGGCGCATGACCGGCGCAGCGCGATCAAGCTGTCGGGCGAATTCCATCTCGAACTGGCGCGGCTGCTCGACAACGAGCCGCTGGCGGCGTTCCTGCGCGCGCTGATCTCGCGCACCTCGCTGATCATCGCGGTCTACGAGGCGCCGGGCAACGCGATGTGCAGCCATGAGGAGCATGGCGCGCTGCTCGACCGGCTCGCCGCCCGCGATGTGGCCGGCGCGGTGCGCTACATGGAAGAGCATCTGCGCCGCATCGAGGCCGGCCTCGACCTCGCCGCCGCCCAGCGCCAGCCGGTCGACCTGCAGGATGTCTTTGCGAAGCTGGCGGGCGCGCGGCAGCGCTAGCCGGCGCCCGCCCCCGGTCAGGCGTTGGTGCCGCCATCGACGGCGATCTGCGCGCCGGTGATGTAGGCGGCGGCCGGCCCGGCCAGGAAAGCCACCGTCGCGGCGATCTCGTCGGCCTGGCCGAAGCGGCCGAGCGCGGTCAGCAGGCGCTGGCCTGCGGCGCTGTCGCCATCGGCCGGGTTCATGTCGGTGTCGATCGGGCCGGGCTGCACCACGTTCACCGTGATGCCGCGCGGGCCGAGATCGCGCGCCAGGCCGCGCGTCATGCCGGTCATCGCCGCCTTGCTCATCGCGTAGAGCGTGATGCCGGGGAAGCGGACATTCTCGCCGAGGCAGGAGCCGATGGTGATGATGCGGCCGCCTTCGCCCATTTTCTCTGCCGCCGCCAGCGCGGCGACATAGGGCGCGCGGGTGTTCACAGCCAGGATGCGGTCGATGTCTGCTGGCGTGTTGCCCGGCGCCACGATACCGGCATTGCTGACCAGGATGTCGAGGCGGCCGAAGGCCTTTGCGGTCTGCGCCACCGCATCCTGCACGGCGGCGGCATCGGCGGCATCGGCCCTGATGGCCAGCGCGCGGCGGCCAAGCGCCTCGATCTGCTTTGCCACGGCCGCCGCCTTGTCGGGCGAGGCGCTGTAGGTCAGCGCCACATCGGCGCCGGCGCGGGCGAGATGCAGCGCGATGGCCGCCCCGATGCCGCGGCTGGCGCCGGTGACCAGGGCTGCTTTTCCGTTCAGTTCCGTCATGGGTCGCTCCTGTTTTGTAATGGTCGATACAGAATAGGAGCCGCCAGATAGGGGGCTTGCCGCGGCCGGTCAAGGATATTATTTACTGATCGCTACAGAATCGAATGAGACGACAGGAACCGGATATGGCCGGCCGCGCCACCACATCGTCGGAGAAGGGCTCCGCCCGGGGCCGCCCGCGCAGCTTCGACCGCGACGCGGCGCTGCAGGCCGCGATGCGCGTCTTCTGGCAGCGCGGCTATGAGGCGACCAGCATCAGCGACCTGACCCGCGCCATGGGCATCAACGCGCCGAGCCTCTATGCCGCCTTCGGCTGCAAGGAGGCCCTGTTCGGCGAGGCGGTCGAGCTCTACCAGCGCACCGAGGGCGTCGCCGCCGGCCGCGCGCTGCTGGAGCAGCCGACCGCCAGGGACGCGGTGCATGCGATGCTGCGCCGCCTGGTGACGGATTACACCGATCCGGCAAAGCCGGCCGGCTGCATGGTCGTGCTGGCCGCCGCGGTGGGCACGCCGGACAGCGCCGAGGTGCGCGACCTGCTGCGCCGCCAGCGCCAGGGCGCGCTGGACGCGATGGCGGCGCGCATCCGCCGCGGCATGAAGGAAGGCGACGTGCCGGCGGGCACCGATCCGCGCCGCGTCGCGGCCTTCTTCGCCACAATGCTGCAGGGCCTGTCGATCCAGGCGCGCGACGGCGCCCGCCGCGCCGAGCTGCAGGCGGTGGTCGACGGTGCGATGGCCGCCTGGGATGGCCTGACCGGGAAGAAGAAGCGCTAGCGCCTGAACGGATGCGTCTTGCGCCAGTGCTCGGCGATGTCGATGCGGCGCGGCACCCAGACTTTCTCGTGCCGCTGGATGTAATCCATGAAGCGCGCGAGCGCCGCCGCGCGGCCTGGCCGGCCGGCAAGGCGGCAATGCAGGGCCACGGTCATCATCTTCGGCGCGCCCTCCTGGCCCTCGCGATAGAGCAGGTCGAAGGCGTCCTTCAGGTAATCGTAGAAATCCGTGCCGGTGGCGAAGCCATGCAGCTGGCCGAATTTCATGTCGTTGCAGTCAAAGGTATAGGGGATGACGAGCTGCGGCTTTTTCCCGACCAGCGTCCAGTAGGGCAGGTCGTCATCGTAGGAATCCGAGTCATACGCGAAGCCGCCGTCCTCCACGACCAGCTTGCGCGTGTTGGACGACAGCCGCCCGGTATACCAGCCCAGCGGCCGCTGGCCGGTCGCCTGCTCGATGGCGGCGATCGCCAGCTTCATATGGGCGCGCTCGGTCGCAACGGGCACGCGGGAATAGTCGTACCAGCGCCAGCCGTGGCTTGCGACTTCATGGCCGGCCTCGTGCATCGCCCGGGCGGCCGCGGGATGCCGCGCCACCGCCATGCCGACCGCCCAGGAGGTGAATTTCATCTCGCGCTCGGCAAACAGCCGCATGATGCGCCAGAAGCCGGCGCGGCTGCCGTATTCGTAGACTGATTCCACCTGCTCGTCGCGCATGCGCGTCCGCGGCACGCCGCCCGGCACCTCGTGCAGGAAAGTCTCCGACACCCTGTCGCCGTGCAGGATGCTGCGTTCGCCGCCTTCCTCGTAATTGACGACGAAATTCACTGCGATCAGCGCCCCGCCCGGCCATTGCGGGTCGGGCGGATTGGCGCCGTAGCCGATCAGGTCGCGCGGATAGGGTTTCTTCCCCAGCGCGGCGGCGACGATGTCGGTCTTCTTCTTCGCGGTGCGTTTCGTCCTTGCCATGTTCAGCCCAGCAACTCGTACAGGGTGCGCGCGACCACTTCCGTGGCCTTGTACAGATCCGTCAGCACCAGCTTCTCGTCGGCGCGATGCCCGTTGGCTTCCAGCAGGTTGCGCGGCCCGGCGCCGTAGAGCACGGTCTTCACGCCTGCGGCCGAGTAATGCCGTGCATCGGTGTAGAGCGGGATGCCCTCGGTGCCGACCGGCTTGCCCATCACCTCGGTCGCATTGCGCGCCAGGATCTCGATCAGCCTGTCCACGCCTTCGACCTTGCCGAAGGGCCGCGCCAGCATGATGCGCCTCACTTCGGCGCTGATGCCGGGCATGCCGTTGATTGCGCCGGCGATCAGCGCACGCAGTTCCTCTTCCGCCTGCTCCGGCTTCTCTTCCGGGATCAGCCGGCGATCGAGGCGGAAGCTGACCTTGTCGGGCACGACATTGGTGTTGATGCCGCCTTTGATCAGGCCGACGACCAGCGAGGGCGTCGTGATGCCTTCGACACTGGAGCGAATCCTGGCCAGCGTTGCACGATAGGTATAGAGCGCCTGCAGTACCCTGGTGGCGGCTTCCAGCGCATCATGGCCGGTATCGGGCCGTGCCGCATGGGCCGACTTGCCGTTGACGGTGACCTCCAGATGCAGGCAGCCGTTATGGGCGGTGGTGATGGCGTAGGAGAAACCGGCCGAGAAGGCGTAATCCGGCTTCGAGATGCCCTGTTCCAGCAGCCATTGCGGACCGATGGCGCCGCCGGCTTCCTCGTCATAGGTCAGGTGCAGTTCGATGGTGCCGTTGAGCTTTGTGCCCAGAGCCTCCAGCGCCAGCAGGGCGTAAGCGTAGGTCACGAAATCCGATTTCGAGACCGCGACGCCGCGGCCATACATGACGCCGTCCTTCACCACGGCCGCGTAAGGATCGACGCTCCAGCCATCGCCCGGCGCCACCACATCGCCATGGGCATTCAGCGCCACGACCGGGCCCCCGGAGTCTTTGGCACCGAATGTCTTCCGCACCACCAGATTGGTGCAGGAGATCATGCCGTTCGCCTTCACCAGATCGTCCGGAACGGGATGGCGCTCCACCGTGAAGCCGAGTTTCTCCAGCAGTTCGGCGGCGCGCGTCGCATGCGGCGCGCAGTCGCCCGGCGGATTGTCGGAGGGCACTTTCACCAGTTCGGCCAGCATCGCGGCCATGTCGGCCTGGCGGGCGGCAACGAAATCACGGATGGCCGCGGCGGCGGCCTTGTCGATGGTCATGACGGATCCTACTGAACGGGTGCGCGGAAATTCTCGATGAAATGCAGCAGAGCTGCCGTCGCCACCTCGACATCCTCGGGCAGTACGGCTTCCAGCGGATTGTGGCTGATGCCGCGCGTGCAGCGCATGAACATCATGCCGATGGGGCAGAGCGGTGCGAGCGTCGCCGCATCGTGGCCGGCGCCGGACGGCAGCCGCATGGTCGGCAGGCCCTGCGCCTTGATGGAAGCTTCCACCGCATCCATCAGCGCCGGATGGCAGGGCGTGGCGGTGGAGTTGTAGAGCTCGGTCAGACTGACTTTCAGATTGCGCCGCGCGCAGACCGCCTCGATCTCGCGATGCACGTCGGCGATGGCGATGTCACGGGTCTGGTCGTCGCCGGCGCGGATGTCGATGGAAAACCGCGTCATGCCGGGAATGACGTTCATCGCGCCGGGCAGCGCCTCCATCATGCCGACCGTACCCACCAGAGTCGGCGTGCCGGTGCAGCGCTTCTCGATGAAGGTCACGATCTCGGCCGCCGCCACCAGGGCGTCCTGGCGCTGGCCCATGGGCACGGTTCCCGCATGCCCTGCCAGCCCGGTGATCTCGACGCGATGGCGCCGCGCGCCGGAGATCGCGGTGACCACGCCCAGGGCAAGGCCTTCATTCTCCAGCACCGGGCCCTGCTCGATATGCAGTTCCATGAAGGCGGCGACCTGCCCGGGCCTGCGGGCGCAGGACCCGATCCTGGCCGGGTCGATGCCGAAGGCCTTGTAGGCTTCGCCCATGCTGGTGCCGTTGCGGTCCTTCGTCTCCAGCATCTTCGGATCGAAGGTGCCGGCGATGGCGCGGCTGCCGGTCATCGGCGCGCCGAAGCGGGTGCCTTCCTCATTGACGAAGCCGACCACCTCGATGGCGTGGTCGAGACGTTTGCCGCGGCGGTTCAGATCGGCGACGCAGGCGATCGGCGCGATCACGCCCAGCATGCCGTCGTACTTTCCCGCATTGCGCACGGTGTCGAGATGCGACCCCAGCATCAGGGCAGGGGCGCCCGCCTGCCTGCCTTCATAGCGGCCGACCACATTGCCGGCGGAATCATGATGCACGTCCATGCCCGCCTCGCGCATCCATTCGGCGGTCTTCTCATGCGCCTGTTTCTGCTCGGGCGTGAGGAAGGTGCGCAGCAGGAAATCGGGGTGTTCGCTGATACGGCCCAGTTCGTCGAGCCGGGCCAGCATGGTATCGGCGAAGCGGAAGACAGTCATGGAATGGATGGCCTTTGCGGGATTGTATACAGTTTTCCGGACCATACACCGGGCGCGGGGACTGGCCAAGGCCATCCCCTTCCGCTAGCAACAGGGCAGGAGGCCATCGGCGATGACGCGCAATCCGGAAGCCCTGCTCAACGCGATGTTCGACGCCGCCCGCGCGGCCGCCGATCCGGCCGTTTGCGTGCCGCCGCATCTGCCGCCGCCGCCAAAGGGCAGAACCATCGTCGTCGGCGCCGGCAAGGCGGCCGCCAGCATGGCGCGTGCGGTGGAACAGGCCTGGCCGGGCGAACTCGACGGTCTGGTGCTGACGCGCTACGGCCATGCGGTGGCCTGCGACCGCATCCGGGTGATGGAGGGCGCGCATCCCGTCCCCGATGCGGCGGGCGAAAAGGCGGCCGGCCTGATCCTCGGCAAGGTCCAGGGCCTGACGGCCGATGATCTGGTGCTCTGCCTGATCTCGGGCGGCGGCTCGGCGCTGATGGCGCTGCCGGCAGAAGGCCTGACTTTGGCCGACAAGCAGGCGGTGAACCAGGCGCTGCTGAAATCCGGCGCCAATATCGCCGAGATGAATTGCGTGCGGAAGCATCTCTCCGCCATCAAGGGCGGGCGGCTGGCCGCGGCCGCCGCGCCGGCGCGCATCGTCTCGCTGCTGATTTCCGACGTGCCGGGCGACGATCCGGCCGTCATCGCCTCGGGTCCCACGGTGCCGGATCCGACCAGCTTCGCCGATGCCCGCGCCGTGCTGGAGAAATACGGCATCACGCCGCCACCGGCGGTGGCCCGGCATCTCGAACGCGCCGAAGCCGAGACGCCCAAGCCGGGCGATGCGGTGTTTGCGAATAGCCAGACGATCATGGTGGCGACGCCGCAGATGGCATTGGAGGCGGCCGCGAGGGTCGCGCACGACGCCGGCGTCACGCCGGTGATCCTCGGCGATGCGATCGAGGGCGAGGCGCGCGAGGTGGCAATGGTGATGGCCGGCATCGCGCGCCAGGTGCGCCGTCACGGCCAGCCGGACAAGGCGCCCTGCCTGCTGCTTTCGGGCGGCGAGACGACGGTGACCGTGCGCGGCCAGGGGCGCGGCGGCCGCAATGCGGAATTCCTGACGGCGCTTGCCGTGGCGCTGGATGGCGCTGACGGCATCCACGCGCTGGCCGCCGATACCGACGGCATCGATGGCAGCGAAGACAATGCCGGCGCGTATCTGGGCCCCGACAGCATTGCGCGCGCCGCCGCCAAGGGCGTATCGGCCAAGGCCTGCCTGGCCGACAATGACGGCTACGGCTTCTTCCAGGCCGCCGGCGGGCTGATCACCACCGGGCCGACGCTCACCAACGTCAACGACTTCCGGGCGATCCTGGTGTTATAGGGATGCGTCATCCCGGCCTAGCGCCGCCGTTGCGGCGCGCCGAGCCGGGATCCCATTCCGGATCGGGGAAAATGGGACCCCGGCTCTCGCCGCGCTCGGCCGGGGTGACGATGTCTCTTATTCCCGCTAGCGTAAGAACCATGACCACCCTTGCCGAACTCAACGCCATGCCCGAGGCGGATTTCAGTGCCGCGCTCGCCGGGATTTTCGAGCATTCGCCCTGGGTGGCGCGACGGGTGGCGTCACGGCGGCCGTTTTCCAGTCTCGATTCCCTGCATGGCGCGATGGTGAGTGCGATGTGGGCGGCGGCCGAAGACGAGAAGCTGGCGCTGCTGCGCGCGCATCCGCAGCTTGCCGGCAAGGAGGCCGAGGCCGGCACGCTGACGGCGCATTCGACCTCGGAGCAGGACAGCGTCGGCCTGACGCGGCTGACGCCGGAAGAGAGGCAGAAGATCGTTGCACTCAACGCGGCCTATCTGGAGCGCCACGGCTTTCCCTTCATCATCGCGGTGAAGCTGCGCACCAAGAGCCAGATCTTCGCCGCGTTCGAACGCCGGCTGGCCAATGACCGCGCGGAGGAATTCACCGCCGCGCTGTCGGAGGTCGGCAGGATTGCGCGGCTTCGCCTCGAAGCCCTGCTGAACGTCTGAGGAGGATGCGATGGGACGCCTGAGCACCCATGTGCTGGATACGATGCATGGCCGGCCGGCCGCCGGCGTCGAGATTGCGCTTTATGCGATCGACGGCGAGCAGCGCCGGCTGCTGAAGACGGCGACGACCAATGCCGACGGCCGCACCGATGCGCCGCTGCTGGCGGGCGATGACTACCGGCCCGGGGAGTATGAGCTGGTCTTCCAGGTCGGGGTCTATTTCCGCGGCAAGAATGTAACCCTGCCGCAGCCGGCTTTCCTCGACCGCATACCGATCCGCTTCGCCATGGCCGATGCCGACGGGCATTACCATGTGCCTTTGCTGGTCTCGCCCTGGAGCTATTCGACCTATCGGGGGTCGTGATGAGCGATCATGCCAGCTTCATGCGGCGCGCCATCGACCTGAGCCGCGAGCATATGGAGGCCAACCATGGCGGGCCTTTCGGCGCCGTGGTCGTCATGGACGGCAGGATCATCGGCGAGGGCTGGAACCAGGTGACCGGCACCAACGATCCGACTGCCCATGCCGAAGTCGCCGCCATCCGCGATGCCTGCCGCACCCTGGGCCGGTTCGACCTGAAGGATGCGGTGCTCTACACCAGCTGCGAACCCTGCCCGATGTGCCTGGCGGCCGCCTACTGGGCGCGGATCGGCAGGCTCTATTACGCCAATACGCAGGAAGACGCCGCCGCGATCGATTTCGACGACGCCTTCCTCTATCGCGAACTGGCCCTGCCGATGGAGCAGCGCGCGCTGCGATGCGAGCAGATTCTGCGCGACGAGGCGCAGCAGGTTTTCCGGGCCTGGACCGTGAAGCCCGACAAGGTGCCTTACTAGGGGAGACTGGCATGAAGCATCTCGTAATCGCCGCCGCACTGGCGCTGCTGCCGATGGCCGTTCAGGCCCAGCATCAGCAGCAGCCTTATGCGGGGCAGGAAAGCCGCGCCATCAAGGCGCTGTCGGAGCAGGAACTGGCCGATCTGCTCGCCGGTCGCGGCATGGGCCTGGCGAAGGCGGCCGAGCTGAATTCCTATCCCGGCCCGTCGCATGCGCTGGCACTGCGTGGGCAGCTCGGGCTCGATGCAGCGCAGGTGGCGGCGCTGGAAGACCAGAAACGCCGCATGGCGGAAGCGGCCGTGGCGCTGGGGCAGCAGCTTGTCTCGGTCGAGGGCGAGCTGGACCGGCTGTTTGCCGAGCGCCGCATCGATGCCGCGACGCTGCAGGCCAGGACCGAGGAGATCGGTCGCCTGCAGGGCCGCCTGCGCGCCGTGCATCTGGCGACCCATCTGGAAACCCGCGCGGTGCTGAGCGAGGCGCAGGTGCGGCGCTATGACGAGCTGCGCGGCTATGCGGCTGCGGCGCCGGCGCAGCCGCACCGGCACCAGCACTAGTCGATCTTCGCGCCGGCGGCGATCCAGGCGCCGAGGGTCTGGCGCTCCTCGTCGGTGATCTCGGTGGCGTTGCCGGGCGGCATCGCCTCGCTGCGCACCGCCTGCTGGTTGATCGCGGCGGCGAAGCGGCGGATCTGCTGCGGCGTTTCCAGCATCACGCCTTTCGGCGCCTCGGCGATGCCGTCGAAGGTCGGCCGCGCGGCATGGCAGGCGGCGCAGCGGGTGGCGACGATGGACTGCACCTGCTCGATGCCGGCATCGCCGGCGAATTCGGTCCGCCGCGGGTCCCACTGGCTGAAAAAGACCATGCCGATGGTCAGCGCGAAGGCGATGCCGAGGAATTCGTAGCGGATGCCGCGGCCCTGGTTCTTCAGGTTGAAGAAATGCCGCACCAGGCCGCCGATGATCATCACCACCGCGAGGATCACCCAGCCATAGGGATGGCCATAGGTGACCGGGTAATGGTTGCTGATCATCGCGAACAGCACCGGCAGGGTGAGATAGTTGTTGTGCAGCGAGCGCTGCTTGGCCTGCTTGCCGTAGCG
>CAYSCA010000105.1:0-11050 GCA_964429465.1 uncultured Rhodospirillaceae bacterium | reverse complement strand
CTCTTCCAGGAGCAGGCCATGCAGATCGCCAGTGTCGCCGCCGGTTTCACCGCCACGGAAGCAGACGGGCTGCGGCGCGCCATGGCCACCTTCCGTCATGCCGGCACTATCCATGAATTCGAGGTGAAGTTCATCGAAGGCATGGTCAACAACAAATACGACCGGGAATTCGCCGTGCGCTGCTTCAACCAGATCAAGGGATTCGGCGAATACGGTTTCCCGGAAAGCCATGCCGCCAGCTTCGCCATCCTCGCCTATGCCTCGGCCTGGGTGAAATGCCATTACCCGGCCGTCTTCGCCGCTGCGCTGCTGAACAGCCAGCCGATGGGCTTCTATGCGCCGGCACAGATCGTGCGCGATGCGCGCGACCACAATGTCGAGGTGCGACCGGTCGACATCAATTACAGCGACTGGGACAACCTGCTTGAGGAAACGCCGCATCGCCGCTTCGCCCTGCGACTCGGATTCCGGCAGGTCAAGGGCTGCCGCGAGGAGGCGATCCGGATTCTGGTCGAAAAGCGCGGGCAGGGCTACGGCAGTCTGCGCGATCTGTGGCGGCGCACCGGCCTGCCGCTGCGCCTGCTCGAACTGCTGGCGCGCGCCGATGCCTTCGGCTCGCTGGGCCTGAGCCGCCGGCAGGCGCTGTGGGAAATCCGCGGCTTGGGCGAAACACCCCTGCCGTTGTTCGATTTTGTCGAACAGGCCACCCAGCCGGGCGACAACCGCCCGCCGGTGGAAACCGATGCGGAAGAGGAAATCTCCTTGCCGCCACTGACCACCGGCGAGCAGGTACTGCAGGATTACCGCATGACCAGCCTGACCCTGCGGCCGCATCCTTTGAAGCTGCTGCGTCCGCAGCTGAGGGCGCTCGATCTGCAGCCGGCCAGCAGGCTGAAGGAGGTGAAATCGAACAGTTTCATCAAGCTGGCCGGTCTGGTTCTGGTGCGCCAGCAGCCCGGCACGGCCAGCGGCGTCATCTTCGTCACCCTGGAAGACGAGACCGGCATCGCCAATCTGGTGATCTGGCCGAAGATAAAGACCCTGTATCGCCGCGCGCTGCTGGGCTCACGGCTGCTCGGCGTGGAAGGCCGCGTCCAGTCGCAGGACGGAGTCATTCACGTCGTGGCGCAGAGGCTGACCGATCACAGCGCCATGCTGGCAGGCTTAGGCAGCCTCGACGATGCGGAGGTCTTCGATCAGGCGCTGGCCAATGCCAATGAATACCGTCATCCGACATTGCCCACGATGCACGAGGTGCATTGCGTTTTCCCCGACGGCCGCAATTTCCGCTAGCGCGCGACGGCCTTCATAAGCTCGGCGGCCTGCCGCAGCTCGCGCACAAAGCTTTCGTATTCGCGCTCCTTGTCATCCGTGTCGCGGATCCGCAGCAGGTAGGAAGGATGGATGGTCACGAACAGGACGGCAGACGCGCCGAACGGGATCGCCTCGCCGCGCTCCTGCCCGATGCGGACCTGACGCTGCAGCAGGCTCTGGGCTGCGGTCGCGCCCAGGGCGATGATGGCGCGTGGTTTCACGATCTCCAGCTCACGCTCCAGCCACCAGCGGCAGGCCTGCACCTCGGAGGCATTCGGGCGTTTATGCAGCCGGCGCTTGCCGCGTGGTTCGTTCTTGAAATGCTTCACCGCATTGGTGACATAAACCGCCTCGCGCGGAATCGCGGCGGCGGCGAGCGCCTGATCCAGCATGCGGCCGGCCGGCCCGACGAAAGGATGGCCGGCCAGATCCTCCTTGTCGCCCGGCTGCTCGCCCACCAGCATCAGCGCCGCTCGCGCCGCGCCCTCGCCGGCCACACCCTGGGTAGCATTGCGGAACAGCGGACAGCGGCGGCATTCCTGGATGTCCTGCGCAATCGCCGCCAGGCGGCCCGAGGCCATGATGGTGCGCGGATTACCGGATGCGGCTACTTGTCATTCCGCCGGCTCACGAATTTCGAGAAGCGGCTGACTTTTCCGTCCGAGGTCTTCTCCTGATAAAGGAAGGCCAGGTTGCTGTCCTCGAATTTGTCGAAGAACTCCTCCCAGGTAATTTCCTCGAGATCGTCCGGCTCGTTCTGGTCGGGAAAATCGATCCGCAGGATCCCGGCATCCTCCTTGCCGCCGGTACCGCTCACCGTGGAAGGCTTGCCGCCGCGCTGCTCGGCCCATTGACGGATGATTTCATGGTCGGTGGTGGTCTTGGATGTGGTCATCCGTTCCTCCTGGTCACTATTCCGCACCTGCTTTGCGGAATAGTCGGGGCGCCCGCGAAAGTTCCGCAGAATCATCGGCAAGGGGGAACGAAAACCGCCCGTCACGGTTGCGGCTTCACCGATGCATCCGGCGCGTCGCCCTGTTGGAGGCAACCATGAAAGCCCTGTGCTGGCACAGCAAAAAGGATATCCGCTGCGAGGAGGTGCCCGATCCGCAGATCGAGCATCCGCGCGACGCCATCATCAAGGTCAGCAGCTGCGCGATCTGCGGCTCGGACCTCCATCTCTATGACGGCTTCATGCCGGGGATGAAATCGGGCGACATCATGGGGCACGAATTCATGGGCGAGGTCGTCGAAGTCGGCGCCGAGAACAGGCGGCTGAAGGTGGGCGACCGCGTCGTCGTGCCGTTCACCATCATCTGCGGCGAATGCGACCAGTGCCGGCGCGGCAATTACTCGGTCTGCGAGCGGACCAACCGCAACAAGGACATGGCCGACAAGCTGTTCGGCCATACCACGGCCGGCCTGTTCGGCTATACCCACCTGACCGGCGGCTATCCGGGCGGGCAGGCGGAATATGTGCGTGTGCCTTACGCCGATGCCGGCGCGGTGAAGGTGCCGAACAGCCTGAGCGACGACCAGGTGCTGTTCCTCGGTGACATCTTCCCCACCGGCTGGCAGGCGGCCGTGCAATGCGACATCGAGCCGACCGACACGGTGGCGATCTGGGGCTGCGGTCCGGTCGGCCAGTTCGCCATCCGCAGCGCCCTGCTGCTCGGGGCAAAGCAGGTGATCGCCATCGACCGCGTGCCCGAGCGGCTGGCCATGGCCGAAGCCGGCGGCGCGATCACCATCAACTTCGAGGAGGAAAGCGTCGTCGAGCGGCTGAACGACCTCACCCAGGGCCGGGGGCCGGAGAAATGCATCGACGCCGTGGGCATGGAGGCCCATGCCACGGCTACGCTCGACTCCATCTACGACCGCGCCAAGCAGGCGGTGATGCTGGAAAGCGACCGACCGCATGTACTGCGCGAGATGAGCTATGTCTGCCGGCCTGCCGGCGTGCTGTCGGTGCCGGGCGTCTATGGCGGCCTGATCGACAAGATGCCGTTTGGTATGGTGATGAACAAGGGCCTCACCGTCCGCACCGGCCAGACCCATGTGAACCGCTGGACCGACGATCTGCTGAACCGCATCGAGGAAGGCCAGATCGATCCCTCCTTCGTCATCACTCACAAGGTGCGGCTCGAGGACGGACCCGAGATGTACAAGACCTTCCGCGACAAGCAGGACGGCTGCATCAAGGTTGTGCTCACACCGTGAGGTGATTCATGGTTTACGCAAGACATCCATCGCTGCGTCGCAATGCGAGAAGAACCGCTGATGGCCTGGCCTCGGGTCTTGGCTGGTTCAGTATCGGCCTTGGCCTGGTCGAGCTGCTGGCGCCGCAGGTCCTGACCCGCAGGCTGGGACAGGAGGGACATGAACCGATCCTGCGGCTCTACGGCGCCCGCGAGATCGCCAACGGGATCGGACTGCTGACGTCCCGGGACCGCGCGCCATGGCTGTGGGGCCGGCTGGGCGGCGATGCACTGGATGTCGCGACGCTGCTGGCCGTCAGAAGGCCGGGGAGCGCCCGTGATGACAACCTTCGCCTCGCGCTGTTCGCCGTTCTCGGCATCGCGGCGCTGGACCTGGTCTGCGTCCAGACCCTTTCCGCAACCCAGCCGGCGCCGGTGTCCGTCCGCCGCCTGCCGGATTACCGCAGCCGCAGCGGTCTGCCGCGACCGCCGCATCTCATGCGCGGCGCTGCCCGGGATTTCCGCGTTCCCCGCGATATGCGGATACCGGAAGCGATGCGGCCCTATACGGCCGGCTAGCATGGCTGGCGGCGAGAGGCATGCCGGCGGCGATCCCCGGCACGATCCCGACCGGAATTCCGGCCGCAGCGAGGGCGGCGATTTCACCACCGGCGTCGGAGGCCGCCAACGGATCGCCTGATATCAGCCGCACGACCTGCTTGCCCTGGCGGGCCAGCCGGAGCATCAGAGCCGTCGCATCCTCGTCGCGGCACAGCATCCGCTTGGCCTCGCGGCGTGCGCGTTCGAGAATCTCGTCTGACACCAGATCGTCGAACAGGATCACATCCGCGGCCTGCAGCGCGCGCATCGCCTTCAGGGTCAGCAATTCAGCATCACCCGGACCCGCGCCGACAAGGGTCACCGTTCCGCCGGCCGGATGCATGGCCTCGGCAACCAGATCGGTGTCGGACGGAATATCGCTGTCGGCAAAGGCCCGCTCCGACAGCCGGCTCCAGAAGGCGCGGCGCTGCGATGCCATCGGCAATCGAGCGGCGACAAGCTGGCGGATGCGCTTTGCCGTCGCGGCCCAGAGACCCAGCATCGGCGGCAGCACCGTCTCGATCCGGCGGCGGACCGCCTGCGCCAGGACCGGCGCGGCGCCATCGGTCGATATGCCGACCACCACCGGTGAGCGGTTGACGATCGCGCCGAACTGGACGTCGCCGGCATGCGGACGATCGATGACATTGCAGATTGCTCCTGCCCGCCGCGCGGCGGCGCGAAACGCTGCGGCCGCCGCATCGCTGTCGCAGTCGATAATCGCAAAGGCCACGCCCTCCAGATCGGCAGGCTGCCATTCGCGGCGATGCAGGATGACGGACTCGCCGAGCGCCAGCATGTCCTCGCCCGGCGCCCTTGCGCAGACGGTCACGGTCGCACCCGCCGCGATCAGCAGTTCGGCCTTCCAGGCGGCGGCGGCGCTGCCGCCGGCCACGATCGCCGGGCGGCCATGCAGGTCGAGGAAGACCGGCAGCCGGGCGAGAGTACCGATCCGCAGCGGCATCTCAGCCGGCCTTCTGGATATCGGCTGCATCGATGATCCTCCGGATTTCGCCGCGGCAGGAGCCGCAACCGGTACCTGCCCGCAGCGCGGCGCCCACGGCCTCGACGCTGCGGCAGCCGCGGACGACGGATTCCGCAATCTGCCGGCTGCCGATCTCGAAGCAGGAGCAGACCAGCGCGCCGCGATCGGGCATGTCGGCTCCGGCCCGGCCGGCCAGCAGCCGCAGGCGTGCGGCAGGATTGTCGAAGGTCATACCCAGCTGATCGGCGGCCCAGCTGCGCGACACCGCAACCGGTTCCGCTGCCACGAACAGCATGCCGCGCAGTCGACCATCCCCGAAGGCGGCGACGCGGTGCTGCGTCGCCGCCGAATCATGATAGGCGAGGAACTCCGCGCCCTCTTCGTCCAGGCCGATGCCGAAGAGATCGCGCGCGAAAGCGGTCCAGTCTTCCGGGGCGGCTTCGTCGGCGAGTTCGAGGCGCCAGCCATTCCGGGCGCGTGCCAGGGTCCAGTAGGCCGTCGTCATGGCGGACGGCCTGTCGGCCAGGACGGCGAAGCCGTACCACGCTGCCTGATACGGCCCGATCGCGACCGGCGTGTATTTCAGCTCCGGCTGGCCTGACACCGGATCGGTCACCCCTGCCGTCAGGACATCGACGCGCGCGCGGCTGCTCAACTGGTCGGTCCAGTGCAGGGGAACGAAGACGCTGCCGCGCCTCTGATCCGGGGTGATCAGCGCGCGCACCACGATGCTGCCGCGCCCGTTGCGGACCCGCACCAAAGTCGCCGGCCCGATCCCTGCCGCAGCCGCATCGGCGGGATGGATTTCCGCGAAAGGCTCGGCGATATGGCCCATCAGCCGCGGCGATTGCGATGTGCGCGTCATGGTATGCCACTGGTCGCGCACCCGGCCGGTATTGAGGACCAGCGGGTGTGATTCGTCGGGATGCGACGCAGGCGCGCGCCAGGAAACGGCGATGAAGCGGGCCCGGCGATCCGGGGTGTAGAAGCCGCCTGCGCCGAAGAAGCGCTGCTCGCCCGCCGCACTGCGGCTGGCGGGCCAGGGCCACTGGAACGGCGTCATCGCATCATACTGCGCACCCGTCAGCCCGGAGCAGGCCGAGATGTCGAAATCACGGCTGCCGTGATTCTCCAGGCCGGAAAGCGCCGCATATTCCCGGAAGATCTCGGCCGGGCCGGCATAATCGAAGGCATCCCGCCAGCCCATTCTTTGCGCCACCGCGGCGAAGATCCACCAGTCCGGCCGCGCTTCGCCCGGCATCGGCTGGAACGGCCGCTGGCGCGAGATGCGCCGTTCGGAATTGGTCACGGTACCGTTCTTCTCGCCCCAGGCCGCAGCCGGCAGCAGCAGATCGGCATGGCGCGCGGTATCCGTCACCGCCATCACTTCCGACACCACCACGAAGGGACAATCCCGCAAAGCCGCCTGGACCGCGTCGGCATCCGGCAGGCTGTCGACCGGATTGGTGCCGGCGATCCAGATTGCCCTGACGCGGCCGTCCTTCACCGCGCGGAACAGATCCACCGCCTTCAGTCCGGCGCGTTCGGCAATGCGCGGCGACCGCCAGAAATCCTGCACCAGCCGGCGATGCGCCGGATTGTCGATCTCCATGTGGCAGGCGAGCTGGTTGGCCAGGCCGCCGACCTCGCGGCCGCCCATCGCATTCGGCTGCCCGGTAATCGAAAAGGGGCCCATACCCGGACGCCCGATCCGTCCGGTGAGCAGATGGCAGTTGATGATGCTGCTGACCTTGTCGGTGCCGGCGCTCGACTGGTTCACACCTTGCGAAAAGCCGGTGACGACGCGGCTGCTGCGTGCGAACAGGGTGTAGAAGCGCTGCAACTCGCCTTCGGAGAGCCCGGTGATCGCGGCAACCTCGGCCAGCGGCATCGCCCGGGCGGCGGCCAGCGCCGCGGCGGCGCCGGTGGTATGGCGCTCGACATACTCGGAATCGATGCAGCCCGCTTCGTCCAGATGGGCCAGCAGGCCGTTGAACAGCGCCACGTCCGATCCCGGCGCCAGCGCCAGATGCAGATCCGCAGCGCGGGCGGACATGGTGCGGCGCGGATCGATGACCACCAGGATCATCTCCGGCCGGGCTTCCCGGGCGGCCTGCAGGCGCTGGAACAGCACGGGATGGCACCAGGCGAGGTTGGAGCCGACCAGCACGACAAGATCGGCCAGTTCGAGATCGCCATAGACGCCCGGCACCGTGTCGCTGCCGAAGGCACGCTTGTGGCCAGCCACGGCCGACGCCATGCAAAGCCGCGAATTGGTGTCGATATTGCCCGAGCCGATGAAGCCCTTCATCAGCTTGTTGGCGACGTAGTAATCCTCGGTCAGCAGCTGGCCGGAGACGTAGAAGGCGACGGAATCGGGGCCATGCGCCGCGATGGTTTCGGCGAAGCGCTGCGCCGCCAGGTCGAGGGCGGCATCCCAGGTCACCCGCCGGCCGCCGGCCATCGGATGCAGCAGGCGCTCCTCAAGGCCCAGGGTCTCGGCCAGCGCAAAGCCCTTCGAGCAGAGCCGGCCGGCATTGGCCGGGTGATCCGGGTCACCGGCGATGTTGATCGTGTCGGCAGCATCGCGCTGCACCTGCAATCCGCAGCCGACGCCGCAATAGGGACAGGTCGTTCGCAAGCCGGCCGCGGTGCCGCTCATGCCGCCCGCATCGCGAGGCCGGGCCAGGACAGGAAGATGCGGCCTTCCTGCAGCCGCACCGCGATCGCGCGGGTGCAGCCCTCGTCCGCCCCCTGCGCCGCGCCGGTCTCGAGACTGATCACCCAGTTATGCAGCGGGCAGGTTACGCTGTCGCCCTGCACGATCCCCTGCGACAGCGGCCCACCCTTGTGCGGACAGCGGTCGTCGAGGGCGAATATCTTGTCATCCGCCGTGCGGAAGATCGCGACGTCGCCGCGCGACGTCTTCACCACCCGCGCACCGCGCGGCGGGATATCCTCCAGCGCGCCGATCTCCAGCCACTCGTCCGTCATCGTCATCCCCCGCCTATTCCGCCGCCTCTGCGACGCGAAGATCGGCCAGCGGCCTGAATTCATGGGCATGGGCACCGCCGACGCGCTCCGCCCAGGGGTCGATTTGCGCGAAGGTCTGCGCGTGGCGGAAGCGCGCCGCCAGAGTCGCACGGCGTCCGGCATCCTCGACGATCTGCTGTTTCACCGTGTCGAGGCCGACGCGGTGCAGCCATTTATGGATGCGGTCGAGATAATGCCCCTGCTCGCGGTAGAGCTGCATGAGGGCGGCGATGTATTCCAGCACCTCTGCTTCGGTCTGCAGCCGGCAGAGCAGGATGGTCTGCTTCACCTCCAGACCGGCCGCGCCCGCGATATGCAGCTCATAGCCTGAATCGACGCAGATGATGCCGATATCCTTCACCGTGGCCTCGGCGCAGTTCCGCGGGCAGCCCGATACCGCCATCTTCACCTTGTGCGGCGTCCAGCTGCCCCAGGTGAATTTCTCTAGCTTGATGCCGAGACCGGTCGAATCCTGGGTGCCGAAACGGCACCATTCGCTGCCCACGCAGGTCTTCACCGTGCGCAGAGCCTTGCCATAGGCATGGCCCGAGACCATGCCGGCTGCGTTCAGGTCGGCCCAGACGCCGGGCAGCTGTTCCTTCTTCACGCCCAGGAGATCGATCCGCTGCCCGCCGGTCACCTTCACCGTGGGGATGCCGTATTTATCGGCGACATCGGCGATGGCCCGCAATTCCTTCGCGCTGGTCACGCCGCCCCACATGCGCGGGATCACCGAATAGGTGCCGTCCTTCTGGATATTCGCGTGGGCGCGTTCATTGATGAAGCGCGACTGGTTGTCATCGACATACTCGCCCGGCCAGCTTGCCAGCAGATAGAAGTTGAGCGCCGGCCGGCATTTGCTGCAGCCGCAGGAGGTCTTCCAGCCCAGCTCCTGCATGACGGCCGGGATCGATTTCAGCTGCCTGGCCACGATCAGCCGGCGGATCTCGTCATGGCTGAGATCGGTGCAGCCGCAGGCGGATTTCACCTCCGCCGGCCGATAGCCGTCGCCCAGCGTCAGCCCGATCAGCTTCTCCACCAGTCCGGTGCAGGAGCCGCAGGAGGCCGAGGCCTTGGTGACGGCGCGCACCTGTTCCAGCCCGGTGAGGCCCTTTCCGGTGATCGCTGCGACGATCGTGCCCTTGCATACGCCGTTGCAACCGCAGACCTCGGCCTCATCCGGCAAGGCTGCAACGGCCGCCATAGGGTCCAGCGGGGCGCCTCCCGCATAGCCCTGGCCGAAAATCAGTGTTTCGCGCATATCGGAGATGTCGGCCTGCCGCTTCAGCAGGTCGAAGAACCACGGCCCGTCGGCGGTATCGCCGTAGAGCACCGCGCCGATCACCCGGTTATTCTCCAGCACCAGCCGGCGGTAGAGGCCGGCCGAGGCGTCGCGCAGAACGATTTCCTCGCGGCCTTTCCGGTCGGCGAAGTCACCCGCCGAGTAGAGATCGATGCCTGTCACCTTCAGCTTGGTGGCGGTGACCGACCCCTCATAGGCCGCGGATTCGCCGGCCAGGGTTTTCGCCAGCACGCCGGCCATCTCGTAGAGCGGCGCGACAAGGCCGTAGGAAACGCCGCGATGCTCGGCGCACTCGCCGACAGCGAAGACATCGGGATCCGAGCTGCGCATCTGGTCGTCGACCACGATGCCGCGGTTCACGGTTAGTCCCGCGATCTTGGCAAGGCCGGCATTCGGGCGGATGCCGACCGCCATGACCACCAGGTCGGCGGGAATGCTCGTGCCGTCCTCGAGTTCGACGGCTTCGACCCTGCTGCTCCCGGTGATCGCCTTGGTGCTCGCGCCGGTGAGGACGCGGATGCCGCGCTGCTCGATGGCGTTCTTCAGCAGATAGCCGGCCGCGCTGTCCAGCTGCCGCTCCATCAGCGTGGGCATGAGATGGATGACCGTGACCTGCATGCCCTGCTCGGCCAGCCCCGCCGCAGCTTCCAGCCCGAGCAGGCCGCCGCCGATCACCACCGCCCTGCCGCGCGCCTTTGCCGCCAGCATCATGGCCCCGACATCGTCGAGATCGCGATAGGTCAGCACGCCCGGCAGGTTATGACCCGGCACGGGCAGGATCACCGGTACCGAACCGGTGGCAATCACCAGCCGGTCGTAGCTCTCGACCAGGCCGCCATCCGAAGTAACCGTCTTCGCCGCGCGGTCGACCGCGGCGATCCGCACGCCTTTATAGAGCGTGACCCCGTTTCTGATGTACCAGCTGTCGCCGTGGATGACGATCTGCTCGAAGGTCTTCTCGCCCGAGAGGACCGGCGACAGCATGATCCGGTCGTAGTTCACGCGCGGCTCGGCGTTGAAGATTGTCACGGCAAAGCGGCCGGGCGCCTTCTCGAACAGATGCTCGAGCATGCGGCCCGGCGCCATGCCATTGCCGATGATCACGAGTTTTTCCGTCATCGCCGCCTACTCCACATCACCAGAAGCGCCCGCAGTGAAGACCGGCAGCAGACCGCATTGCCGACGCCATTATCCGTTGCGACCGACGATCAGCGCTGCCTGGGGAGGCGACGAGCCGGGATCGGAAGCCCTCGCCAGCTGCGCCGTCGCAGCCGGTTTGCGAAATGATGAAAGCAGGAAGCGTGCCAAGCCCCGCAAATGCCGCGATACCGCGGATTGCGGCAAAAATGCTCCGGCGGATGGAGATCACCGCCGTTGCGCTGCACAATTTTCAGGCTGCCGGAATTCCAGCAGTGCAAACTATTTGCGCTGCGGCGGCGCGAACGACTGGCGGATTTGGATGCCTAGAGCACCGCCGCGCCGCCCAGCAACGCGGTGACCTGGCTCGACAAGGTGCCGCCATTGCCATGGCAGAGCGCGACCTCGCACCGGGGCAACTGGCGCCTGCCCGCCTGGCCGCGCAACTGCGTCACCGCCTCGACGATCAGGAACATGCCG
>CAYSCA010000104.1:0-11115 GCA_964429465.1 uncultured Rhodospirillaceae bacterium | reverse complement strand
AGCTGGCGCCCGTTCATGCCGCCGGGCAGGCCGACATCGGTGAACAGCAGGGTGATCTCCGGGTGATGCTCGAGCAGCTCCAGCGCCGCGCGGCCCTGGGCGGCTTCCAGAACGCGGTAGCCCAGCTCCTTCAGAATGGCGGAGGAGTATTCGCGCACCCCGTCGTCGTCCTCGACGATCAGCACGACTTCCGCATCGTTGCCGCCGGTCAGCATGCCAAGCTGCCGCGGCAGTTCGCCATCCAGCTCATCGGCCATCAGGCGCGGCAGATAGATCTTCACCGTCGTGCCCTCGCCGGGCTCGCTGTAGATCCGCACATGGCCGCCCGATTGCCGCACGAAGCCGTAGACCTGGCTGAGACCCAGCCCGGTGCCGGCGCCGACATCCTTGGTGGTGAAGAAGGGCTCGAAAGCATGCTCGATCACGTCCTGGCTCATGCCCGTGCCGGTATCGGTGACGCAGATCGCCACATACTGCCCCGGCGCCACGTCGGCCTCGTTGGCGTAGCGCGCATCGAAATGGGCGTTGGCGGTCTCGATGGTCAGCTTGCCGCCGCCGGGCATGGCGTCGCGGGCATTGACGGCCAGATTGAGGATGGCGCTTTCCAGCTGGTTGGGGTCGACCTGGGTCCGCCACAGCCCGGCGGCAGAGACATTCTCGATGGTGACCTGTTCGCCCAGCGTGCGGCGCAGCAGGTCGGACATGTTGGCGACCAGCTTGTTGGCATCCACCGGCCTGGGATCGAGCGGCTGGCGCCGGGAGAAGGCGAGCAGGCTTTTGGTCAGCGCGGCGGCGCGTTCGGCGCCGCGGGTGGCATTGCCGGCGATGCGCCTGATCTCGGCCAGGTCTTCCTTGCCGGCGATGCGGCGCTGCAGCCGCTCGAGGTTGCCCATGATGATGGTGAGCAGGTTGTTGAAGTCATGCGCGACGCCGCCGGTCAGCTGGCCGATGGTCTCCATCTTCTGCGCCTGGCGCAACGCGGCTTCGGCCTTCTCGCGCTCGGCGATCTGGTCCTGCAGGTTCCGGTTGGCTTCGGCCAGTTCGATAGCGCGGTCGCGCAGGAAGCGGTTGGCCCGCGTGAGCGCGCGCTGCGCCGCCGCCATGCCGGCCAGCATCAGCGCGGCGTTGACGACCAGCAGCGCGACGCCGCCATAGCGCGGCAGCCGGGCCTGGATCGGCTCCAGCAGCGTGCGCAGATAGACGCTGCCGATCAGGGTGCCATTCTGCTGGATGGGAAGCGAGACGATCACCCGGTCGTCGTCGAAAAGCGGCTCGGCCAGCTCGGCATGCATCGGCAGCGGGCGGTTGCTGAAGCGCGAATAGCTGGCAAACAGCGCGCCACGGGCATCGTACAGCGCGGCGGCAGTGATCTCCGGGTTGTTGCTGAGCGCGCGGACATATTCCTGGCCGGCATTGCGGTCGTTGAAGACCAGTGCCGCGGTGGCGACGGCGCCGAGGATCTGCGCCTGCGTCAGGGCCTCCTGCGTCACCTGCTCGCGGAAGGAGCGTTCGCTGTAGACGGTGACGATGCCGCCCGCCACCAGCAGGATTATGGCGGCTGCGGCCGACAGGGCCGGCATCATTCTCCAGAAGCCCGACAGGGGGGGCTGGCTAGTGGGCACGGCTGGACTCCCTTACTTCATCTGTGACCGCGGCCGCACGGCAATCGCCAGGCTCAGGACCTTCGAGCTGATGGTAATGCCGTTTTCGGCCGCGGCGTATTCGTCGATTTCGAAGCGCACGCGGTTGTCGCGGATCACGAAATGGATGATGCCCTTGGCCGCGGCGCCATGCGCCTCGTCGGTGAAGGTCAGCACCGGCGTGCCGCGCACCGCCTCCAGCGCCGCCGCCACCGTCTGCGCGGCAGAGCCGGCCATATACATGATGTGGCAGTCCGATTGCCGCTCGGCCGCGCGCAGCCGGCGGAGCACGATCGGCCGCTGGCCGATCCGCTGCCCGGCCACGGCGTCGTCCAGGGTGGGCCCGAAAGGATCGTCGCCGACGACGCAGAGCTTCACCGGCGCGTCCGGTGCGGCAAAGATCGTCTTCGGCCAGCCGACGAAGGGGCCGAACTTGTAGAGATAGGTTGCCTTGACGGCGAGCTCGAGCGGGTTGCTCTGGGCCAGCGCCGGCAGGGCCGCGACAAGCGCGATCAGGCCGGCCGCCAGGGCCGGCAGCCATCGTCGTCGCGTGCGAAGCATGAACAGGGTCGTCGCCACGGTCAGAATCTCACGCGCAGTCCGGCATAGACGGTGCGGGGGATATCGCGGCGGACGCTGTCTCTGGATCCCGTCGCAACACGGGTTTCGCCGTGACCGTCGCCGTCGTCCAGCAGGTTGAAGCCGGCCAGCGAAACCTCCACGCTCGGCGTCACGTCCCAGCCGATGCGCGTATCCAGCGCCGCATAGCCGGGCACCACGGGCGAGGTGAGGTTGTCGACGAAGCGGATGCCGATATCCCATTCGACATCCCGGGTGACATCCATCGAGGAGCGGAGCGAGGCCTGGTAATCGGGATCGTTGCCCTGGTGCTGGTCCAGCGCGGTCGCCGAGGCTCCGGGCTCCAGCTTCAGGCCCTTGTTCAGGTAGGTGAAGCCGGCACTGAGGCGCCACCAGTCATAGACCTTGTAATCGCCCCAGGTCTCCACGCCGTAGGTGGTGCCATGCATGCGGTTGCTGAAGAACAGATGGCCCGAGGGCGCCGTCCCGAGCACGCGCAGGTCATCATAGTCGTTGTAGAAAACGGAAACCGAAAGCGACGTCACGTCGGTGGGCTGCATGCGGATGCCCGCTTCATAGGCGATGACGGTCTCGGATTTGAAATCGTCGGCAGGGTCCAGAATTCCGGTCGCCTGCAGGTCGCGGTCGAAGCGCGACGGCGTGCGGACAGCACGCGACACCGCTGACCACAGCAGCGTGTTGTCGGTCGCCCGCCAGGCCAGGCGCGCATTGGGCATCAGTTCGAGTCCGGTATGGCTGTTATGCTCGAACTTGTTGCCGAGCGTCAGCGTGACATCCTCGCCCAGCGCGATGCTGTCCTGGACGAAAATATTGGCCAGCTGCTGCGTATCCTTCTCCGGCCGCAGCACGAAGATGTTCACCGTGTTGGTGAATTCCTCGACCGAATGGCGGAAGCCGCCGCCCAGCACGATGTCGTTGGCGCTGCCGAGCCGGAAATTGTACTGGCCTCCGATATCGACGGTCTGCAGGCGGTCGGTAACGCCTGTCGCCAGCCGCTCGGTCTTGTCGAAATAGCCCTGCAGCTTGAAGCCCGACGTCTCGCTTAAGCGACGGCTCCAGCGACCGAGGATATTGCCACCCTCCACCTGGGTGGAGGCCGCCAGGGTATTCCGGAAGAAGTCGCCCTGGACGGTGATCGCGTCCCGGTCGCGCTCCCAGTCGGAGCGGAAGCCGACCTGCCGCGGTTCCCAGTCGTCCTCGTCTTCGGTTCCATCCGGCAGCCGGGTATCGCCCATGTAAGCGCCGCGCCCATAACCGCGATAGGTCGTATGCTCGCCGATCTTGCCGCCATAGCGGATCGCACCGGTGCGGTCGATATTGCCGATCTGCGTGCTCACCAGCCCGCCTTGCGTATCGCGCGAATGCTTGGTGATCACATTGATGACGCCGTTGAAGGCGTTGGCGCCGTACAGCGTGCCGCCCGGCCCGCTGATCACCTCGATGCGGTCGATGTCCTCGACCATCACCTGCTGCTGGTCCCAGAACACGCCGGCATGCAGCGGCGTATACACGCTGCGGCCATCGATCAGCACCAGCAGCTTGATCGCGGCTTCGAACGTGTTGAAGCCGCGCGCTGAAATCGCATAGCTGCTTGAATTCACCCGCACGACATTGAGATTCGGCGCCAGCCGCAACGCCTCGGGCAGCGATGTGGCGCCCGAGCGCCGGATCGCATCGTTGGTGATGACGTAGATCGCGGCCGGCGCCTGGCTCAGCGGCTCGGGCCGCTTGAATACCGAGGTGACCGGAATATTGCCCAGTTCCTCCAGCGACAGCGCGCTGAGCTCTTTCACGGAAGGAGAAGCGGCGGCAATCGCGCAGAAGCCCGGGCTGCCGATGGCGAGCAGGGCGGCGATCACACCTGCTTCGGTGGAAAGGCCGGCCTTGCGTTTGCGGTTCGCGAGTCGGCGTCTGGCACGCAGCTTCATCTTCTCCCCCCGCAACTGAAATTAGTTTAGTGCAAACGGATAAACGCCATGCGGCAGCATGGTGAGCAGCAACGCACCGTACTTTCCACAACTGCTTTTTTCTACGGGAAAATCCGGAGCAGAAGCGCCGCGCGATCAGAGTGCCTGAAGGATGCGCACGCCATGGCCGGGCAGCACTACCATATTACCGCTGCGCAGCCGGAGCGCTGCGCCGTTGACCAGGTCGAGCAGCCGGTTGCGGCCGGCGGCGCCGATGCCGCGCAAAGCCGACGAGGGCAGCTTCACCTGCCGCGTTTCCTCGCCGTAATTCAGCAGGATCAGCAGCGACTCCGCGGCAGTGTCGCCGGGCCGCAGATAGGCCAGCACCGTATCCCCCGGCTCCACCTCGATCAGCCGCAGGCCGCTGCCGCGCAAAGCCGGATTCTGCGCGCGCAAACGCAGCAGATGCGCATACCAGAGCCGCAGATTGTGCGGATCCTCTTCCCAGCGGATTGGCGGCGGGTGCTGATAGGGATGGAAGTCGGCGCCGACTTCATCGCCGGTGAACAGGCCGGGCAGGCCGGGCAGGGTGAGCAGCATCGCCGCCGCCACGCGCGTCCGCGCCGGGCCGTAGCGGGTGATGAAGCGCGCGCCGGTGTCGTTGTTGTTGAGGAATCGGAAGACCGGAATGGTATTGGGCGTGGCGCCGAGCGCCTGGCGCAGCAGGGCGGCAGTGTGCGCCTCGTCCTCGAAGGCGGCGCGCCAGGCCCAGCGGCCGAGCTGCCCGCTCCAGTCGTAAGCCGCGTCGAAGCCGTGCTGCGCATAATAGGGATCGCGCGCGGGCGCCTCCGCCAGCAGCAGCAGATCGGGCCTGATCCGCGTCAGTTCGGCGGCCCAGCGCGGCCAGAAGTCGGGGTCGCGCTGGCGCGGTCCCCAGGCGACATCGACGCGGAAGCCGTCGATCGCGTATTCGCGCACCCAGTAGGCCGCCGCCTCGATCAGCATGTTCTGCACTTCCGCGTGACCGAGATCGAGATTCTTCAGGTTGCCCCAGTCGAAATAATGCAGCGGCGTGCCGGCGGCATCGCGCGCGAAAAATCCGAAATAGGGCGAGGCCGCTCCGCGCGCCGCCGCGTCGGCGAAATAGGGATGCCGGTCCGACAGGTGATTGGGCACGAGGTCCATCAGCACCCGGAGGCCGCGGTGATGCGCGGCGGCCACCAGCTCGCGGAAATCCGTCGCGCTGCCATAGCGCGGATTGAGGCCGAAATAGTCGGTGACGGCATAGCCGTAATCACCGTCCGGCGCATTGGTCACCGGCGACAGCAGGATCGCGGTGACGCCGGTATCCTTCAGGTCGTCCAGCCGCGCGGTGATGTCGTCGAAACCCCGCGGGCCGAACAGGAACGGCACCACGCCGTAGAGCACCGCGCCGTCGACCCATTCGGCATGCTGGGCCAATGGCGCGAAGATTTCCGGCCTGCCGTTCTCGACGCGCAGCATGGCCGTGCTCTCGCCGCTGCGGCCCTGCGCATCGGTGACGCGCAGGGTGACGGCGTATTCGCCCGCCGTCGCGGGCAGCGGGATCGCGAGGCGCTGGCCGCGGGCCGGCAGGTTTGCAAGATTCGCCGGGTTGCGCTCGCCGGCGCGCCATTCATAGCTGGCGATCGGCGCAGCATCCGCCGCCTTGCTCGGCCGGCTGCTGCTGCCATCCAGAATCAGCTGACCGCCATCCAGTTCCAGCCGTGCTTCCGCGCGGGGAGATGGCGGCAGCCGGACATCCCAGAGCTGGATCGCCTGCGCGCCCCGGCTGCTGCCGTCACGGAGACATTCCGCGACGATGCGGTTCATGCCCGAGCGCAGCGGCAGCGTGGCGGCAAAGCTGCCATCCGCCTGCGGCCGGATGCTCTGGCGGCCGCCGGGGCCGTCCAGCATCACCGCATCGCAGCTCGCCGCGGCCTGGCCGGCGATCGCCTTTGCGAAGGTCCAGGCCTCGCCGCCGCTGGTGCGCAGGGTTATCGGTCCTGTCCCGAACTCGCCGCTGCCTGAGGGGACGCAGGCGGCGCAGAGCAGCGCGGCGCCAGCCAGGACAGCAAACCGGAAACGGAAAAACATCGGAGGGGAATGATCGCTGTTGGGAACGAAAGAAGAGAACGGAAATTCCGCCGGAGGGTTCCGTCGCTGCTGCTCCGCATCCCGCTGGCATGCCCTGCCGATCCGGCGCATATTGCCGGCGGAGGACAGGAATGGATTACCGCAATCGCACTGTCGTTGTCACCGGCGGCACCGGCGCGCTCGGCCGCGCCGTGGTCGGCGCCTTGCTCGCGGCCGGCGCGCGCTGCCATGTGCCCTGGTTGCGCGAGGCGGAAGTCGCATCCTTCCCGCACAAGGATGGCGTGACGCTGGTCGGTCCCTGCGACCTCACCGACGAAGATGATGTGGCGCGACTCTATCGCGATGCGGCGCCGCTCTGGGCCTCGGTGCATATCGCCGGCGGCTTTGCGATGGGCAGGCTGGCCGATACCGGCAAGGACGCGCTGATGGCGATGCTCGACACCAACCTGGTGAGCTGCCACCTCTGCTGCTGCGCGGCGGCCCGGGCCTTTGGCGACGCTGGACGCATCGTCAATATCGGCGCCCGTCCCGGCCTCGAGCCGCGGCAGGGCGCCGGCATGAGCGCCTATGCCGCCAGCAAGGCGGGCGTGATCGCGCTGACCCAGGCGCTGGCGGCGGAACTGGCGCCGCGGAACATCCTGGTGAATGCCGTCGTCCCGTCCATCATCGATACGCCGGCCAACCGCGCCGACATGCCCAAGGCCGATCACGCCGCCTGGCCGAAGCCGGAGGAGATCGCCGCCACCATCCTTTTCCTCGCCTCGCCCGAAAACCAGGTGACGACCGGCGCCGTCATGCCGGTTTCAGGGCGGACCTGACGCCGCGTCGGCCGCTTCCCGCCGGTCGTGAAGCCTAGCCCGGGCAGCGGGCATCCCGTATAGTCGGGCGGCTATGCCGGATCGACCTAGACCGGGCTGGCGGCGCAACGGCGCTGCCTGTGGCCCCGCCATGTGTTTCCAACACTTCCCCCGCACAATCCGCTGCCGCCGCATCGGCATGCGTGGCGGAATCGCGCCATGAACCTGCTGCTCGAGCTGGCGCTGATCGCGGCGCTGATCCTGCTGAACGGCCTGCTCGCCATGTCGGAGCTGGCTGTGGTGTCGGCGCGCAAGGCGCGGCTGCAGGCGATGGTGCGCGCCAAGCGCAGCGGCGCGAAACGCGCGCTGCAGCTCGCCGCCGATCCGGGCCGCTTCCTCTCCACCGTGCAGATCGGCATCACCCTGGTCGGCGTGCTGGCCGGCGCACTTTCGGGGGCGACGCTCGCCGACCGCTTTTCCGCCTGGCTGGAACCGACCTTCGGGATCAGCGCGGGCGTCGCCGATACCGTCGCCTTCGCGCTGGTGGTCGGCGGCGTGACCTACCTGTCGCTGATCGTCGGCGAACTGGTGCCGAAGCAGATCGCGCTGAAGAATCCCGAACGCATCGCCATCGCGGTGGCGCCGGCGATGACCTTGCTCGCCAAGGTCGCCGGCCCGCTGGTCTCGCTGCTCGATCTGTCGTCGAAGCTGGTGCTGCGGCTGGTCGGCGCCGGCAAGGGCAACAGCGAAAAGGTCAGCGAGGAGGAGATCCGTCATCTGGTGGCGGAAGCCGAAAGCGCCGGCATCGTCGAGCCGGCGGAAGTGAAGATGATTGCCGCGGTGATGAAGCTGGGCGACCGCTCGGTGCGCGCGGTGATGACGCCGCGGCGCGAGCTCGACTGGCTCGATCTCGACGAGCCGCTGGAGGCGCAGCTCAAAACGCTGCGCGACACCATGCATCTGCGCCTGCCGGCGGCGCACGGCAATATCGACGAGCCGGTCGGCAGCATCAGCGTCAAGGCGGTGCTGAATGCGCTGCTCGATGCGCGCAGCAGCGGCAAGCCGGTCGAGACTCTCGCCGCGCTGCTGCGCCCGGTGCCGGCGGTGCATGAAAGCGCCGACGTGCTCGACGTGCTGGCGCTGCTGAAGCGCTCGCCGGCCGGCATGGCTTTCGTGGTCGATGAATTCGGCGGCCTGGAAGGCGTGATCACCGCGGCCGATATCCTGGAAAGCATCGCCGGGCGGTTTGCCCTGCCCGGCTCGGCCGCGCAGCCCGAGGCGCGCCAGCGCGAGGACGGTTCCTGGCTGATCGATGGCAGCCTGCCGCGCGACGACCTGGCCGCCGTCCTGGGACTCGAACTGCCCGAGGAGGACGACCATCATACCGTGGCCGGCTTCCTGCTCGACCGCTTCGGCCGCCTTCCGGGGGCCGGCGACAGCGTCGACTGGAATGGCTGGCATTTCGAGGTGGTGGATATGGATGGCCGCCGCATCGACAAGGTGCTGGCCACGCCTCCCCGGGCCGAGGCCCCGCCTCCCGCCGCCCAAGACTCCTGAGCCGGCCGCCATCCGGACAAAAAAAGGGGCCGCACCGAAGCGCGGCCCAAGTCTAGGGAGGAAACGCCCGAGAAGGGCATGCAACAAACCGGAAGGCTTGTTGCGATGCACAATTTACTGCCGGCTCCGTTTGCCTGCAAGCGGAAATGTTGTGAAAAAATGTCGCACTACAATTTCAGTGACTTAGGTCACTTTCTGAGCGGCCTCGCCGCCGCTGCGACAGATTATTCGTCTGCCTATGATTGTGCAGTGGCGAATTAAAACCGGAGTGTTGCGCCCAGAACACAGGCAAGCCGCGATATGGCGCAAATTTAGGCGCTGCCCAATTTCCGGCTCGGCCTGCTCCCGATCAGGAATTCCCCGGATCAGGATTTCCCGGTGCGCTGCCGCCGGCGGTCTCCTGCTCGATGCCGCCGCGCCGCTGCAGCAGCAGGGCGAAGCTCCAGCACAAAGCCGCCCAGGCGCTGCCGGCCACCCAGCCGCCCAGCACGTCGGTCGGCCAGTGCACGCCGAGATAGACCCGGCTCATCCCGACCAGCAGGGTCACGGTGATGGCGAGCAGGATCAGATAGGCCTTGATTCGGCGGCGCGCCTCGGTGCGGGCCAGCAGGGCGCCGAGCGTCAGCCAGGTGACCGCCGCCATCATCGCATGTCCGCTCGGGAAGCTGGCGGTGTAGACATGCATGCCATGCGGCACCAGGTCGGGCCGGGCGCGGTCGAAGCCGAGCTTGAGCGAGGATGACAGGAGTTGCCCGCCGCCCACCGCCAGCAGCACGAACAGCGAGGTGCGGACTTTGCGCAGCAGCAGCAGATAAAGAATCGCCGCCAGCGTGATGAAAACCAGCGGTCCGGTGCCGCCGAACGCGGTGACGTCGCGGACCATCTCCTCGAACCACAGCGGTCCGAGCGGATCCGAAAGATCGTCGCGGCTCCGCAAGGCGAGCAGCAGTGCGCGGTCGATCTCGCCGGTTTCCCGCTCGCCGACCGCGTCGGCCAGTTCGATGAAGCACCAGGCCGCCGCCGCCGCAAGGCCGGGCGCGGCAAGCACCGACAGCTCGTGACGGCCGAGCCGGCCGAGCAGGGATTCCAGGAAGCGGCGGAGCGCCGGGAAGAAATTCATCTGTCTTCTGTCATGCCCGGCCATGACATCTGCAGCTCAGCGGAAGCTGCCGTGATATTCCTCGTTCGGCATCATCTCGATGGCGGCCGCCATGCGGTTCGACATGTTGAAGAAGCTGGCGGTGGCGGCGATATCCCAGATGTCGCGGTCGTTCCAGCCGGCATCGCGCAGGCTCTGGCGGTCGGCCTCGACGATCTTGTCCGGGCTTTCGGTCAGCTTGGATGCGAATTCCAGCGCGGCGCGCATCTTCGGCGCCAGCTCGGCCGAGCGCCAGTTCATCACCATCAGCTCGCCCAGCTTCGGATCGCCCGAGAGCTGCCGCACCGCCGCGCCATGGGCGGTGAGGCAGTAGAAGCAGTGATTGATGCTGGAGACCGCGACCGCGATCATCTCGCGCTCCAGCTTGCTGAGGCCCGAGGGCGCCAGCATCAGGTCGTTATACATCTCCGAGAAGCCGCGCAGCTTCTTGGCATCGAAGGCATAGCTGAGCAGCACATTGGGCACGAAGCCGATCTTCTCGTCGCATTTGGCGAAATAGGCCTGCGTGTCGGGATCAAGCTCGCTGCGGGCGGGAACCGGGATATCCAGGGCGTGAATGCGTTTCGGCTGCGACATGCGATCCTCCATTTTGCCCATAGTCTAGGAGCAAAAATCCCCGCCGTCATGGGCCGGAACAAAGGCGCCGGGCAGGGGTTCGGGAGCACCTGAGCACAAGGAGGTTCCCATGCATGTCCAGCAGATGATCAGCACCCACCCGCAGGCGAAGGGCCGCAGCCATGCCGAGATGGTCCACTGCATCGAGGAATGTCTCGACTGCGCCCAGGCCTGCATCGCCTGCGCCGATGCCTGCCTCGCCGAGGAGATGGTCGCCAGTCTGACGCAATGCATCCGGCTCAATCTCGACTGTGCCGACCTCTGCACCGCCGCTGCCGCCATGGCCTCGCGCCGCACCGGCAACAACCAGACGGTGATGCGCATGACGCTCGAGGCCTGCGCCGAGGCCTGCCGCCTCTGCGGTGAGGAATGCGCCAGCCATGCCGATGAGCATGAGCATTGCCGGCATTGCATGGAGACCTGCCGGAATTGCGAACGGGTCTGCCGCGAGGCGATCGGCGCGATGAAGCCGGGCGTGCATTAGAGGCGTCATCCCGGCCAAGCTGTTCGCGAGAGCCGGGATCCCGTTTCATCGAAGGATTTGAAAATGGGACCCCGGGTCAAGCCCGGGGTGACAGCTCAGCGGTGGCGTTACCGCCGATCAAAACCGTCGCGGAAGCCGCCGACCTGGCCGCGGTGGCGCAGCAGGTGATCGGCCAGCACCAGAGCCATCATCGCCTCGCCCACCGGCACGGCGCGGATGCCGACGCAGGGATCGTGGCGGC
>CAYSCA010000103.1:0-11141 GCA_964429465.1 uncultured Rhodospirillaceae bacterium | reverse complement strand
CCTGACCGGCGGCCGGAGCGGACTCAGAGGAGGAACAGCGCCATCAGGGCGAGGATCGCAATTACGGTTGCGCAGCCCCAAACGGTGGCTTTGATGAAGCCGTCATAGGCAGTCCTGTGCTGGCTGATATCCATGCTGCCCATCTGATGCTCGCCGGCCATATCTTCTGTCTCCTGATCCGATACGCGAAAGTGATGCCAAGACTCTGAATTGGGTCAGGATATTACGATGGCGGCAGAAGCGGGCACAACCCTCCCGCAGCGCAGCAAGAGGTCAGGCCGTCAGGCCCACCAGGCTGCCGATACGGCCTGTAGCGGCGCCGTTGTCGTTAGAGGCGGCCCGGGCGTAGGCCCCGGTCGCCCTGGCGGCCGGAACAGCCGTATCGCCGGCGGGCGGCGCCGGCCGTTCCTCACCGTCAGCATTGCCCGGCGGCCTCTGGCCGGGCAGCGTTTCCGGACTTTGCCGGTCGGCCTCCTGGGCCTCCTGTTCGGCCCGCTTCTCCTCCCGGATCTGGGCCAGGGCCTGCAGCCGCAGCTGGGCGGCAGCCGCGGCCACGGCCCGGTCGGCGCCCGAGGGATCGGCCGGGGCCAGCGCGGCAGCCGCCACCTGGCTCGCCTTCTGCAGGGTGGCTTCCGGGTCGTTCTCCGCCCCGATATCGATCGCCACCTCGCCGCTGACGGCGTAAAGCTGGCCATCGGGACCGCGCGCATAGCTGTAGGATGGCGCGCCGGCATATTGCCCGCCGACCGCGGCATGGGCGCGCTCATGGGCACGGACTTTGGCATCCGTCTGCTTCAGCTTGGCGACCTGCTGCTTCTCCTCTTCGGTGAGTTGCCCCGGCGCCCTGGCCTCTTCCTGCGCTTGGCTGCCCTGCTCCTGGGCGGTCAGCAGGGTCTGGCCGCTGGCGAGGCCCGCGCCGGGGCCCGGCGCCACCGGTCGCCCCGTTGCAGTCTGACTATCGCTGCGCTGCGCCTCATTCTCCCTCACGCCGAGGACGGTCAGACCCGGAAAGCGCGCCTGCAGCTCCGCCTTGAGCGATGCGCCATCGCGCAAACCGGCGGCGGAAAGCGTGCCGCCGGCAATGCCGTAGCCGACCGATGCAGATGAAGCGGAAAGGCTGCCGATCACGTTGCCGGCCCTCTCAAGATTTCCGGTCCAGAGGCTTCAGGATACCCTGCCGCACAGGGAATCCCCATCACATTTTGCGTGATTTCCGCCGGTGCCGACGGAAAGCGCCGCTCCTTCGTCGCCCATGACCAGGACTTTCATAGCGGCCATCCACATTGAAAGTCGGAGAATATCCTCTAAGTTAGAAATACGTAGCATTGTCAAGCAAGCAATTATATCAGGGGTGGAGGCTCGCCGGTTGGGACGCGATCACGACAGCCCGACAGTGGCACGTACCGGCGGCAACAAGCGCGATGAGCCGACCTCTGTCGACAAGATCAACCAGCGCCTGTTCGAAACCTCGCTGGACCTGATCCTGGTCGTCGGTCGCGACGGCACATTGCTGCGGGTCAGTCCCAGCGCGGCGGCGATTCTCGGTTACGCGCCGGAGGAAATGATCGGGCGGAGCGCCGCCGACTTCCTCTATCCCGACGATCTGGAAAATACCCGCAACGAGATGCGGCTGGCGCGCCGCGGCAAGGAAATGCGCAATTTCGAGTGCCGTTACGTGCACAAGGAAGGCCGTGTGGTACCTCTCGCCTGGACCGGCGTCTGGTCGGAGCCGGAGGCGCAGCATTTCTTCATCGGGCGCGACATGACCGAGCGGCTGGCCCAGGAGGAGCGGCTCAATCGCGCGCAGCGGCTGGAAGCCGTCGGCCAGCTGACCGGCGGCATAGCCCACGACTTCAACAATCTGCTGGCCGTGGTGATCGGCAATCTCGACATGCTGGAGGAGCGGGTCAAAGCCGATCCCGCCGCTGCGGAATTCGCCCAGAGCGCCCTGCAGGCGGCGCTGCGCGGCGCGGAGCTGACCCGCCAGTTGCTCGCCTTCGCGCGCCGCCAGCCGCTCAATTCCCAGGTGATCGATCTCAATGAGCGGGTGGTCGGCGTCATCGACCTGCTGCGCCGCACTCTTGGCGAGCGGATAACGGTGAGAACCAATCTGGCCGGCGATCTCTGGCCGGCCCTCGCCGATCCCGCCCAGTTCGAATCCGCGCTGGTCAACCTGGCGATCAATGCCCGCGATGCCATGCGGACGGGCGGCAGCCTGACCATCGAGACCGAGAACAAGCAACTCGATGACGCTTATGCCGCCGGGAATGCCGAAGTCGCCGCCGGCGACTACGTCATGCTGGCGGTTTCCGATACCGGCACCGGCATGGCGCCCGACGTCCTTGCACGGGTTTTCGAGCCCTTCTTCACGACCAAGCCGCCTGGCGAGGGCTCCGGAATGGGGCTGAGCATGGTCTACGGCTTCGCCCGCCAGTCGCAGGGCCATATCAAGATCTACAGCGAGCTCGGCCGCGGCACGACGGTGCGGCTTTACCTGCCACGCACCGATAGCAGTGCCGCTGCCGCCGCCGGAACCACGTCCGCGACCCTGCCGACGGCCAAGGGCGGCGAATGCATCCTGGTGGTGGAGGATAATCCGGACGTCCGCAAGGTCGTCGTGTCGCAGCTCCGTGAACTTGGCTACACGGTGGCCGAAGCCGAGGACGGCGACGCAGCGCTGGCGATGCTGAAAACGGATATGGCCGTCGATCTGCTGTTCACCGACATGGTGATGCCCGGCGCGCTGAACGGCCATGAACTGGCCCTGGCGGCGCAGGAACTGCGGCCGGGGCTGAAGATCCTGATCACCTCCGGCTTCGCCAGGGCGGCGATCGAAACGGGGATACCGGCCACCTCATTCGAGCATTTCCTCAGCAAGCCTTACCGAAAGGCCGATCTGGCGGCGAAGCTGCGCGACATCCTGCACGCGCCGCAAGCCTGAGGCAGGCGCGCCGCCGGCTGCGGCGCGCCCTTCCCGGCACTTCAGCGATTCAACGATCCGCCCAGTCGCCGACCCTGTTCGCCCTGCCCCTGTTCGCTCTGGCCCTGCTGCGTGTTCTGGCCGGACGTCACCCGCAGGCGGTTCTCCACGTCCTTCACGCCGGAACAGCCGTCGACGATATCCTCGACGCGGTGCTTCATATGACGGCTCTCGACGCTGCCCTCCAGCGTCACGACACCATCCTTGCACTGGATGCTGATATCGCTGGCATCTACGTCCGGCGCATCGGTCAGGCGCTCGCAGATATCCTCCTTCAGCCGCTCGTTCGAGCGCTGATAGCCTTTCGGTCCGCGGCCGCGATAGGGGCCCTGATCCTGCCAGCCGCGGCCGCCACCATACTGGCTATCCGCGCCATAATGGTCGCTCATGCCGTGCTGGCGCGTCATGCCGCGGGTATCCATGCTGGTCTGGCCGAAGCCGGTCTGGCTGCCATAGCTGCCCTGGCCGCCATAGCCGGAGTACCCGCCGGGCCCATAGCCGCTCTGGCCGTAGCCCTGGTCGCTGTAGCCCTGGCTGCCATAGCCCTGCCCGCCCTGCCGATCATAGGACGGGCCGGCCTGCCATTCCTGGCGATTGCTGCCCGCGCCCATCCGCGGCCGCAGGTCGCCGGATTCCATCTGGCCATAGGGCCGCCCGGTGGTGGCGTATTGCGAACGCGACCAGTCGTCGTCGAAGTCGCGGCCGCGATATGACGGATTCCGCCCTTCCGACCCGCCGTAGCCGCTGCTGCGCTGCTGCTCGCCGCCCATGCCGGAGATATCCTGGCCGCGCGATTGCGGGCCGCCGGGAATGTTGCCGCGATAGCCGTAATCCTGGTCCTCGCGGGACTGGTAATGCCGCCCCTCTTCCTGATCGTCCGGATTCGGGTTCCAGTAGCCGGGGTCCTGACCGCGGCCGTAGCGATCCTGATGCCCTCGATAATACGCCATGACGACCTCCTCATTGACGAACCGCGCCCCGTTGCGGGCCGGGGTTATGCAACCTTGCGCGCCTGCACAGGTTCCGGGCGATCCGGCGATTTGCCGGCGCGTTACGCCGGGGGCTGCAGCCCGGCCGCCGCAAGAGCGGATTTCTGCCGCCTCGCCAGAGCGGCCGTGTCGAAATCCGCGATGAGGTCGTGAAACAGGCGATGCCAGTTGATCTCGGCCTTCAGGTGCAGGAACACCCCGCCAAGGCCGATGGCGGCGCGATCCATGAAGACGAATTCGCGCGGCGGCGTGACGCCGCCATGCTGGCGCAGCTTGCGATGCACCTCTTCCGCAACCTCGCGGCCATATAGCCCGCTTTCCTCCATCTCCTGGATCCGGCGCGGACGATCTTCCAGCAGCGGCGCGTAAACGAATTCGGCCCAGAGGTTGAGCGTGTCGATCACGTCGTTGCTCAGGCCGCTGAAACCCCAGGTCTCATAGGCATGCACGGCCAGCGCACGATCCTGCGTGGAGATGGCGCGGTAGAGATCGATGACGCCGCCGACGAATTTCGGCGCGAAGACGCGGATGCAGCCGAAATCCAGCAGGTTGATGTCCAGATTCTCCCGCACCGTGTAATTGCCCAGATGCGGATCGCCGTGAATGACGCCGCATTGGTAGAACGGCACATACCAGGCGCGGAACAGGTTCATCGCGATGCGATTGCGGCTCTCCTGCGGCGCATCCCTGAAATCCAGCAGGCGCGTGCCCTCCAGCCAACTCATGGTCAGCAGCCGTCTGGTGGTCAGTTCGGGCAGCACCTGCGGGATATGCACCGCCGCCTCGTCCTTCAGCATCGCGGTGTAAAGCCGCATGTGGCGGCTTTCCAGTTCGTAATCCAGCTCCTCGCGCAGCCGGGCGGCGATCTCGGCATGGATGTGGCGCGTATCGATCGCCGGATCCATGCGGCCATAGACGGCAAAGATCAGCCGCAGCTGCCGCAGATCGGCTTCCACTGCCGATGCCATGTTGGGATATTGCAGCTTCACCGCCAGATCGCGGCGGCCGTCCTTCGATGTTGCACGATGAACCTGCCCGAGGCTGGCGGCGGCAGCCGCCGTAAGATCGAAGGTCCTGTACTTCGCCTGCCAGTCCGGCCCCAGTTCGGCCGCCATGCGGCGCCTGACGAAGGCCTGGCCCATGGCCGGCGCATTGGCCTGCAGCTGCGCCAGTTCCTGCACATATTCCTTGGGCAGCGCATCGGGAATGGTGGACATGATCTGCGCCACCTTCATCAGCGGACCCTTGAGGCCCCCGAGCGCGGCGCGGAGCTCGGCCGCGTGGCGAGCGCGGTCCATTTTCACGCCCAGCACGCGCTCGGCACCAAGCCTCGCGGCTAACCCGCCAACAGAAGCTCCGACCCGCGCATAACGGCGCGCACGACCAAAGGCGGAGTCTTTTTCAGCCATTCAGCCGAGCATCTCCAGCTCGTCGATGAAGCCTTCGATGACGCCCAGGCCCTTCGACCAGAAGGCCGGATCGGACGCATCCAGCCCGAACGGCGCCAGCAGTTCCTTGTGCCGCAGCGTGCCGCCGGCCTTGAGCATGGCAAAATACTTTTCCTGGAAGCCCTGCTCCGCATCCTGGTAACGCGCATAGAGCGCGTTCACCAGGCAATCGCCGAAGGCATAGGCGTAGACGTAGAAAGGCGAGTGGATGAAATGCGGGATGTAGCACCAGAAGGTGCTGTAATCCGCATCGAATTTCAGGGCCGGTCCAAGGCTTTCCTTCTGCACGCCGAGCCAGATTTCGCCCAGGCGATCCGGTGTCAGCTCACCATCGCGCCGCGCCGCATGCACCTGGCGCTCGAACTTGAAGAAGGCGATCTGCCGTACCACGGTGTTCAGCATGTCCTCGACCTTGGAGGCCAGCATCAGCTTGCGGCGTTCCGGCCCGGCCTGGTCCAGCAGGGCGCGGAAGGTCAGCTGCTCGCCGAAAACGGAAGCCGTCTCGGCCAGCGTGAGCGGCGTATCGGCCATCAGCGGGCCCTGCTCGGCCGCCAGCAGCTGATGCACGCCATGGCCCAGCTCATGGGCCAGCGTCATCACGTCGCGCGTGCGGCCCTGGTAATTCAGCAGCAGATACGGATGCGCGCTCGGCACCGTCGGATGGGCAAAGGCGCCCGACGCCTTGCCCGGCCGCGCCGGCGCATCGATCCAGGCGTTGTCGAAAAACCTGCGTCCCAGATCGGCGAGCTGCGGCGAGAACCGGCCATAGGCCTTGAGCACGATATCCTGCGCCTCGTCCCAGCCGATGACGCGGTCGTTATCCTCCGGCAGGGGCGCATTGCGATCCCACCAGGGCAGCTTCTTCACCCCCATCCAGCGCGCCTTCAGCTTGTAGTAGCGGTGCGAGAGCTGCGGATAGGCAGCGGTGACAGCGTCGGTCAGCGCATTGACAACTTCCGGCTCCACGCAGTTGGAGAGGTGGCGATAGGCTTCCGGGGTCGGGTATTTGCGCCAGCGATCCTCGACTTCCTTGTCCTTCGCCAGCGTATTGGTGATCAGTGCGAACAGCCGGACATTCTGGCGGAAGACCTTGGCCAGCGACCTGGCCGCCATTTTGCGCGTCTTGCCATCCTTGTCCGACAGTTTGTGCAGAACCTGCTCGGCGGTCAGCTGCTCCTTGCCGAAGGGGAAGCGCAGCCCGGCCATGGTTTCGTCGAACAGCCGGTTCCAGGCCGCCCGCCCCGCCACAGCCTTCTCATGCAGCAGCCGTTCCAGCTCATCATCCAGCTGATGGTCACGGAACAGGCGGAGGTCGCGCAGCCACGGCCGGTAATGGGCCAACTGGCCCGATTCCATGTATTTCTTCTCGAGCGCCGTCTCCTCCAGGCGGTTGAGCTCCAGGGTCAGGAACAGCAGGCGGGTGGTGATGTCGTTCAGCTTCTCCTGCATATCCTGGTAGAAGCCGGCGATCTTCGGATCGGCCATGTCGCCGGCGTAGGCCAGCGAGGCGTAGGACATCATCCGGCCGATCAGGTCCTGCAGCTTCTCGTATTCGGCAATTGCGGCGGCAAGATCGTCGCCCGCCAGCCCGGCGATCCGTCCCTTATACTGCTTCTCCAGCGCGGCCGAGCGTTCCGCCACCTGGGCCAGATCGCGTTTCAGTTCGGCGGAATCGAGGCCGGGATAGAGATCGTTCAGATCCCAGACCGGCAGAGACCCGAGATCGTTTGCTGCGGCATCAGCCGTGGCAGGGAGAGCCATACATCACCTCATTTGGAACAGTCCCAGTATATGGGAAGCGCGGTTGGCTTTGACCAGCCCGCCAGTTGCTCAGGCGAGCAGGAAATGGGCATGCGCCGCGGCGACCGGGCGCTCGGGGTCGTCCTGCCAGGCTTCGGCGCGGACATTGGCGATGCGGCGGCCATGCTTGGTGACGATGGCGCGCGCATAGGTCTCCACCGGTCGCGCCGAGCGCAGATAATCGATGCTGAGATCGATGATCTTCGGGATCGTATCGGTCTCGGCGCTCCAGATCAGATGCACGATGGCCGCCGATTCCAGCAGGGCGCCGACCACGCCGCCATGCAGGGCCGGCAGCTGGGCGTTGCCGATCAGCTTCGGATCGGCCGGCAGCACGCAGACCGGACCCGCCTCGCCGTCGCGGACCGTCAGGCCCAGAAAGCGGAAATACGGGATCACCTGCATGAAGCGGCCGTAATCCTTCGCGGAGCGGGCCTCGGCCACCAGCTGCTGCAGATCGATACTCATGATTTCGGTCCGGTGTCACGCGACAGCGGCAGCTTGCCGGACGATCCGATCATGAAGGCGCCGACGCAGCTGGCCACCCAGTCGTCGGGGGTTTCCGGATGATAGGCGCGGGCGCGGGTGAAGGCGATATGGCGGGTCAGCTTGTAGCATTCCGCCGTGGCATGCAGCTCCTTCTGCGCCGTGGCCGGTTTCAGGTAGTCGATGCGCAGATCCAGCGTGGCGAGCGGCTTGAGGCGCTGCAGCGCGGCGAAAACCGCCATGCCGCAGACCGAATCGATCAGCGACGTGACGACGCCGCCATGCAGTACGCCGCTGACCGGATCGCCGACCAGGTCGGCGCGCCAGGGCAGCGCCATCGTGACGTCACGCCCGACACTGACGACCTTGAGCCCCAGCGCCCCGCAATGCGGAATGCCCTTCTGGACGAAGCTTTCGATCAGCTTCGGATCCAGCGTGGAGGGATCAATCCGCGGCGCCTCGCTCATGTTCAGAGCTGGTTGTGATAGCGCCGGTACCAGTCGACGAACCGCGGCACGCCGACATCGATCGGCGTGGTCGGCTCGTAACCGAGATCCTGGTTGATCGCCGCGATATCGGCATAGGTGGCCTGCACGTCGCCCGGCTGCATCGGCATCAACTGCTTCTCCGCTTTGCGGCCGATGGCCTGTTCCAGCACCTCGATCAGGCGCAGCAAGGGCTCGGGCTTGTTGTTGCCGATATTATAGAGCCGGTAGGGCCGGCCCTGCTCGTCCGGCGGCGGCGGGCTGTCCAGCGTGCGGATGATCCCGTTGACGATATCGTCGATATAGGTGAAGTCGCGCTGCATGTCGCCGTTATTGAAGACCTGGATCGGACGGCCCTCGAAGATCGCCTTGGTGAAGATGTAGAGCGCCATGTCCGGGCGCCCCCAGGGACCATAGACGGTGAAAAAGCGCAGCCCGGTCTGCGGGAAGCGGAAGAGATGCGCATAGGCATGGCTGAGCAGCTCGTCCGCCTTCTTGGTCGCCGCGTAGAGCGAGACGGGGGAATCGACCCGGTCCTCAACCGCGAAGGGCAGCTTGGTGTTGCCGCCATAGACCGAAGAGGACGAGGCATACACCATGTGCTCGCATTTCGGCAGATGCCGGGCGAGTTCCAGCATCACCGTATGGCCCAGAACATTGGCCCGGATATAGGCATATGGATTGACCAGCGAGTAGCGGACGCCGGCCTGCGCGGCGAGATGAATGATGCGGCGGATATCCGCTCCTGCCGCAGCCTGCTGCACCGCATCGACGTCGGCGATATCGGCCTGGTAAAATTTGAATCCCTTTTGGCCCTGCAACTGATCGAGTCGTGCGCGCTTCAGCTTCGGATCGTAATAATCGTTCAGATTGTCGATTCCGATCACTTCGTCGCCGCGTGCCAGCAATGCCTGGGCAACATGAAAACCGATGAAACCGGCGGCGCCGGTAAGCAGAATGGCCATGGGATGTCCGGAAGTTTCCGTCGTTGACGCGATGCACTGAGTAGCATTTGCTATCTATCAGAACCAAATGAAACGGCAACCGGCGCCGGTCCACGCAAAGGTCGCAGCCTTTTCCCTCGACTCTCCGGATCGCCGGCCTATAATTAGGTCAGTATTGCTTACCTATTTGCGGTAGGCGGGAGGAGACCAGAATGCTGGCGAATGTCACGCTGGACGACAAATACACGCTGGAACGCGGGCGCGTCTTCCTGACCGGCACACAGGCCCTGGTGCGGCTGCCGATGCTGCAGCGGAAGCGCGATCTGGCAGCCGGCCTGAATACGGCAGCCTTCATCTCCGGCTATCGCGGCTCGCCGCTGGGCATGTTCGACCAGCAGCTGTGGCGCGCGCGCAAATTCCTCAAAGAGAATCACATCCATTTCCAGCCCGGCGTGAACGAAGACCTCGCCGCCACCGCCGTCTGGGGCAGCCAGCAGCTTAACCTGTTCCCGAAGGCGAAATATGACGGCGTCTTCGCCATGTGGTACGGCAAGGGCCCCGGCGTCGACCGTTCCATGGACGTGTTCAAGCATGGCAATTCGGCCGGCACCTCGAAGCATGGCGGCGTGCTGGTGCTCTGCGGCGACGACCACGGCGCCGCCTCCTCCACCGTGGCGCACCAGTCCGAGCACATGATGATGGCCGCCATGATGCCGATGCTGAATCCGGCCAGCGTCCAGGAATTCCTCGATTACGGCCTGCTCGGCTGGGCAATGTCGCGCTATGCCGGCGTCTGGGTCGGCTTCAAATGCCAGACCGAGACGGTTGAAAGCTCGGCCAGCGTTTCCATCGATCCGGAGCGGCTGCAGATCGTGCTGCCGCAGGATTACCAGCTGCCCGAAGGCGGCCTGAATATCCGCTGGCCGGATGCGATCCTCGACCAGGAGCTGCGCGTCCAGCGCGACAAGGGTTACGCCGCGCTCGCCTTCGCCCGCGCCAACAGGATCGACCGCGTGGTCATCGACAGCCCGCGGCCGCGGCTCGGCATCATCACCACCGGCAAGTCTTATCTGGACGTGCGCCAGGCGCTGGACGATCTCGGCATCGACGAGAGGATGGCCGCCGATCTCGGCATCCGCCTCTACAAGGTGGGCATGGTCTGGCCGCTGGAGCGCGAGGGCGCCCGGCATTTCGCCGAGGGGCTGGAAGAGGTTCTGGTCGTCGAGGAAAAGCGCGCCGTCATCGAGAACCAGCTGAAGGAACAGCTCTACAACTGGCGCGAGGACGTGCGCCCGCGGGTTGTGGGCAAGTTCGACGAAACCGGCGAATGGCTCCTGCCCTCCTCGGGCGAGCTCTCGCCGGCCATGGTCGCCAAGGCGCTCTACAGCCGCATCAGGCGCTTCCATACCAATGCGCGGATCGAGGAGCGGATCGCCTTCATCGAACAGAAGGAGCTGGAGCGCGAGGGCGGCGGCACCAAGACCGCGCGCATCCCGTATTTCTGCTCGGGCTGCCCGCATAACACCTCCACCCGGGTGCCGGAAGGCAGCCGCGCGGTGGCCGGCATCGGCTGCCATTTCATGGCGGTGTGGATGGATCGCTCGACCGCCACGTTCACACAGATGGGCGGCGAAGGCACGCCGTGGATCGGCCAGGCGCCGTTCACCGACGAGAAGCACATCTTCGCCAATCTCGGCGACGGCACCTATTTTCATTCCGGGCTGCTGGCGATCCGTGCCTCGATCGCGGCAAAGGTGAACATCACCTACAAGATTCTTTACAATGACGCGGTGGCGATGACCGGCGGCCAGCCGCATGACGGCCAGCTGACGCCGCCGCAGATCACCCAGCAGGTCTATGGCGAGGGCGTGCGCAAGATCGTCGTCGTCACCGACGACCCCGACAAATACCCGGTGGGCACCGAATGGGCGCCGGGCGTCACCATCCGCCATCGCGATGAGCTCGACGACGTCCAGAAGGAGTTGCGCGAGATCGAAGGCTGCACGGTG
>CAYSCA010000102.1:0-11160 GCA_964429465.1 uncultured Rhodospirillaceae bacterium | reverse complement strand
GCGCCCTGCCGCAATTTCCCGCCAACGGCCTCAACTACAACCTGACCTGGAGCACCGAAGGCGTGATCAACGAATATTGCCAGCCCTGCGAGGCGATCGTGGATGGCAGGCCCGTGCTGGTGCCGGCCCTGGAGGAATGTGAGGAATTCTCCCTCGACGGCGTGCGCTATGAGGCCTTCAACACCTCGGGCGGCCTGGGTACCCTGTGCGACAGCCTGGCGGGCCGGCTGCGCCTGCTCAACTATCGCAGCATCCGCTATCCCGGCCATGCGGCGGTGATGAAGCTGCTGCTGCAGGATCTGCGCCTCAGCCAGCGCCGCGACCTGCTCAAGGATATCCTCGAGCAGGCGGTGCCGGCGACCCTGCAGGACATGGTGATCGTCTTCATCACCGCCAGCGGTCAGCGCCAGGGCCGGCTCATGCAGGAGAGCTATGCCCACAAGATCTATGCGCAGACCATCAATGGCCAGCTGCGCAGCGCGATCCAGATCACCACCGCCGCCAGCCTGTGCGCCGTGCTCGACCTGCTGGCGGCGGGCGAGCTGCCGCAGCAGGGCCTGGTGCGGCAGGAGCAGGTCGCCCTGGAACGCTTCCTGGGCAACCGCTTCGGCCGGCTCTATGCCAATTCGGCCGCCGAACACGGCCTGCCCAAGGTCGCCTGATGCCGGCCCGGGCGATGAGCGCCGCTGCCGCAACACCGGCGGCAGCGATCCCGGCTGCTGCGATCCCAGGTGCCGCGTCAGCGGCCGACAGGGATTCCGCCGGCGTGCCGCCTGCCGCTGCGCCGTCTCCCGAGCCGTCCGGGCCGGACGGCATGGACGGCGCCGGCCGCGAGGCCGCGCGCTACCGTGATGACGCGCTCTGGATCGAGGCGGTGCCGGTGGCTGAGCTCGCGGCCCGGATCGACACGCCGTTCTACTGCTATTCCCGTAGTGCCATCGCGCTCGCCCATGCCGATCTGCAGGCGGCTCTGGCCGGCCTCGACCCGCTGATCTGCTTTGCCGTCAAGGCCAACGGCAATCTGGCGGTTTTGCGCAGCCTGGCGCGCCTGGGCGCCGGCGCCGACGTGGTCTCGGGCGGCGAGCTGCAGCGTGCCCTGGCGGCAGGCATCGCGGCTGAGCGGATCGTCTATTCCGGCGTCGGCAAGAGCGATGCCGAGATCGCCCAGGCGCTGGCCTGCCGAATCGGCCATCTCAATGTCGAATCAGCCGCCGAGCTGGATCAGATCAGCCGCCTGGCCAGGGCGACGGCATGCCGGGCGCCGGTGCTGCTGCGCCTCAACCCCGATATCGATCCCGGCACCCATGCCAAGATCGCCACCGGCATGGCCGACAGCAAGTTCGGCATCCCGCTTGACGCCATCCCGGCGCTCTATCGCGCGGCGCTGCAGCGGCCCGAACTGGATCTGCGCGGGCTGGCGCTGCATATCGGCTCGCAGATCCTCAGCGCCGCGCCATTCGCGGCAGCCTTCGCCAGGCTGCGCGATCTGGTCCTGGCGCTGCGCCGCGCCGGCCTGCCGGTGCAAAGGCTCGATCTCGGCGGCGGCCTGGGCATCGATTATGCGACCGGGCGGGCGCCGCCGCTCGACGCCTACGCCGCCTGCCTGCGGCGCCATCTGGGCGATCTGGATTGCGAACTGGTGATCGAGCCCGGCCGCCTGCTGCTGGCGCGGGCCGGCCTGCTGGTCACGCGCGTGATCGCCACCAAGCCGGCGCCCAAGGGCTGGTTTGTCATTGTCGATGCGGCGATGAACGATTTCATGCGGCCGGCGCTCTACGACGCCCAGCACCGCATCCTGCCGGTCATGCATCAGCGCAGCCGCCAGACCGCGCTCTGCCACATCGCCGGGCCGGTCTGCGAAAGCAGCGACGTCTTTGCCCGCGACCTGCCGCTGGCGCTGCCCGAGGCCGGCGCGCTGCTGGCGATCTGCGATGTCGGCGCCTATGGCGCCAGTCTCGCCTCGACCTACAATGCCCGGCCGCTGATCGCCGAATTGCTGGTCGATGGCGCGCAGCACGCCGTCATTCGCCAGCGTCAGCCGCTGGCAGCGCTGCTCGCGCTCGAGCGCTTCCCGCCCTGGCTGTAGCGGAGCGATGGCGATGATCTCTCCTCCAACCGCCGCGCCGGCACCGCCCGCCGGGCCTTAGCTGCAAACGGGACGGGATCATGGCGCGCGGCATTCGCGACGATATCGACCGGCAGCTGATCGCCCTGCTGCAGACCGATGCGCGGCAATCGACCATGACGCTGGCCAAGCGGCTCGGCCTGGCGCGCAGCACCGTGCATGAGCGCATCCGCCGGCTCGAGCGCGACGGCGTGATCCGCGGCTATGCGGTGCGGCTCAGCCGTGACCCGTTTGCCGAATATGCCCAGGCGATCGCGCTGCTGGCGCTGGCCCAGCGCCAGCAGCGCGTCGTCGTCGACCGGCTGGCCAAACTGCCCGAGGTCAAGCTGTGCTACACGATCAGCGGCGACTGCGATCTCTTCCTGCTGCTCGAGGCGCCCCGGCTGGAAGACATGGACGCGGTGATCGACGAGATCGTCGGCCATCCCGGTGTCGAGCGCTGCCGCTCCTTCATCGTGCTGGCGAAGAAGATCGACCGGCGCGCCGAAGACACTGCGGCGCCAGGGCATGATCCTGGGCCCGGTTGCGACGAAGGCAAAGTGAGATGAGCAAGATCGTGGAGAATGTCCATCGGTCTATGAGTTGCACGCATCATAATAGCATTCGCTCCCCCATACTCGCCGAAGCCGCATGATGCCCTGCGACGGCAAATGTCATCCCGCCGGGCGAGTCACGAATAACCGGCACGCCGAACGGAGCATCGGAATTCCGTGGTGACCAACGGCGTCAAAACTGGCGCTGGGATATCGCTCTGGGATATCGCTCTGTAGTGAGCAGTCCCCCGCATGGAAGTCTGCACCGACCAGCTGGGACATCAGATCTCCGAAGTACCATTTCCTCGATACCGGGTGTGCCACAGCGCTTCGCGGTGAAGACCTGACCAGCTACGGCTTGGGTGCCGATCCGACCGCGCTTGGCCATGTTCTCGAGACTTTCGTCGTTAGCGAGCTTTTGAAGTCACTGCCGCTTCAGGAACAGCAATGGCAGCTCTATCACTGGCGAGACAAAGAGCAGCGGGAAGTCGACATCCTGGCTGAGGCCCCCGGACGGGTCCTGGCCCTCTTTAGAATGAAGGCGTCAACATCCGTCACCCCAGGCGACATCAAGCACCTGAGATGGTTCTTCAGCAATGGGCCTGGCTCGGCCTATAACGGATGTGGCTTCGTGGTGTATCTGGGCGACCGCGTCGCCACCATGGGAGACGGCATGGTGGCGCTGCCGCTCTCCTTGTTCTGGTCATACAAGGCTGGCGGCCTTGCCGGCCCCCAGAAGACAAGATGAAACAGCGCTGGGAAATGGCTGAGCGTGCGCAAAAGTGCTGTCTTCCGGATCAGGCAAGTAGCTGAAACATCCACACGACTTCGCCTGCCCGCAGCGGATGACACTACGACGGGGCACCGGGTTCGCCTTTCAGGTCAAGGCGAACCGCCGCGACCTTTTGCGTAAGCGTCCAGCACATTGCGGGTGACGGTCTCGGTTGCCGCATCGCCCTGCAGGAGCCCGGCAACCCAGTCGATGGTCCCGGCATTGAAGACCTCGCCGGCGCCAAACGGCATGGTCACGATCATGCCGCTGCCGCGTCCTGCCTTGGCGCGATTCTCCGGTGTGTCGGCGCCATAGCGGCAGAATGCGAAGAAGGGTGTCTCGTCGGGCAGATAGGTGAGCGCGCCGGGCAGGGGGCTCGCGGTCTCCCGGTTGCTGGCCAGACCCATGGCGATGATCTCGATCTGATCGGACGCGCCATCCCGGCCGGTCGGCCAGGGCAGGCCGTCACGCACCACGTAATCGAGGCCATCGACCTCATAGCCGAAGATTCCGGCTGCCGCACCGAGCGCATCGCCATAGCAAAGGCCGGTGCCGCGCAGCGCCCAATGCTCGGGACGATAGACGGTAAAGCCGCCGGCATTCGCCGCCAGCGTGCCGAAGCCGGCATAGACGCCCCACAGGCCGTTCAGCCCAAGCGTCCTGGCGCCTGGCCAGTCGACCAGCGGATCCTCCCAGCAAGTGGTGACGCGGCGCTGCTCGGCGCTGCCCATCAGGGGATCATGGCTGCGCGCCAGACGGTTGTAGCAGACCTGCACATCGCCGCCGGCCTCGAGCCGGATCTGCCAGGCGAAGTTGCCGGCAAAGCGCGCCACCCGGCCGCCGCGCGCGAGATAGCCCTCGATCGCCTCGCGCATCTCCCAGCTCCAGTATTCGTCATGGCCGACGATCACCACGCAGCGGTAGCGCTCCAGCAGCTCGGGCGTGAAATGCAGATCATGCTGAGTGGCAAAATCGAGGCGGTAGCCGGCGCGTTCGGCCCAATGCGCAAAGGGCCGCTCGAACGACGCCCAGCCGGCATTGGCGTAATAGCGGCTGTAGCCGCGCTGATGGGCGAATTCGAACTGCGGATAGCGCGGAATGTCGCCGGGCTGCGGCCGCAGCGCATGGCGCTTGCGCGGAGCATTTCCGGGCAGCGCGATGAAACCCCGCGCATAGGGGCGATGGATGCTCAAGCGCGGCGCCAGCGGCAGGCCGTCGGGATGGCGGTCGGCGCCGTAGGCGGAGGCGCCGCCCCAGTCGTTATAGGCGGTCCAGGTGGCGGTGGCGGCAATCAGCAGGTAGGGCGCCGGCAATGCCGCTGCGGCGGGCAGGACGACAAAGCCATGCTCCTGATCGCGGCAACCGCCGGCGCCGTCGCTGATGCGGGCGCGCAGGATGTAGAAGCCGCTGGGCAGATCGGCCGGCACCGGCCAGCGCGCAATCACCGGCCAGCCGCAGCCGGCGGCGGCGAAATCGGCCGGCGGCATCTCGAAGGGCGCGTTGACCATGGCCAGGCTGGCGATCGGGGTCTGGCCGAGATCGTCGCGATGGATCGTCAGCGCGACCGGCGCATGGCTGGCGCTGCCATGAATGCTGACCACCGCGCCGGGCCGGTAGGACAGCCGGTCGGTATAGCACCAGACCTGCGCCAGGCGGCGATCGGGGACCGGCGCTTCGTAGAAGCGCGCCCGCAAGGCGTCGAAACCCTGCGGGCGCGGCGCGAAATCGCCCCAGACCTCGGGATTGGCGGCACCCAGCATCGGGTCGGCAATGTCGTCCTCGGCGGCCATGCTCATGCTCCTGCATCCAGTGCCACCGGTCTAGCGGGTTTGCCGGCCGGAAAACGCCGGCGTGGCGACGGTTGCCGCGCCTGCACCGACGAAGTGCCGAAGGCACCGGTATTATGACGGTGCAGAGCGCAAAGCCTCCGCCGGCCTGGCGGCGCGGATACGCGATCATGGCAGACGCCAGCAGGGGATGCAGCGAAGGCGGCGATCGGGCGGATAGCTGGAAATCTGCCGCCATATTGCCGCGGGTCTGTCGGAAAGCGGCAAAAGCCCGCCAGATTGCCGGTTGTTTCGAACCGACCCGTTTCCTCTAGTGAGGCCTGCCCAAGGGCGAAACACGAAACGGGGAAACAGCCATGAGAACTTGCATCGGGCGGCGCGCCGGCCGCGACAACACGGCGGCGTCGCTGCTGTCCCATGAAGCATCGCCGCCCCAGGCGGCATCGCCGTCCCACGCCGCCGCGCCGCCGCGCTCGGCAGGATCGCCGCGTTCGGCAGGATCGCCGCGTTCGACATTGGTGCAATTCGCCATCGCATGTCTGTCGATGATGGCCTTCCTGCCCGTCAATGCCGGGGCCCAGCAGACGGCGCGCGACAGCCGCCTGCAGGGCAGCGGCGAACTCGTCATCACTACCGGCGGCGGCAGCTGGGAGGCGGCCCAGAAGAAGGCCTATTTCGAGCCTTTCGAAGCGGCGACCGGCATCAAGATCGTGCTGGTCCCCGGCGATACCGGCAAGCTGCTCGCCTCGATCGAGCGCGGCCGGCCCGAGGCCGACCTGACCAATCTCAGCGCCGGGGTGATCGCGAGCTTCCTGCGGCGCCAGGCCCTGGAGAAAATCGACTACAGCTATTTCGATCGCGAAACCCTGGAGGGCATGGCGCCGGTGCTGAAGCATGAATACGGCGTTGGCGCCATCCTCTATGCGATCGTCATGGCCTACAATGAGAAGGAATACCCGGCGACCAAGCCGCGGCCGCGCAACTGGGTCGAGTTCTTCGACACCAAGACCTTTCCGGGGCCGCGCGGCCTGTCGGGCTGCGGCGACCGCCTGATTTCCGGCGGCGGCCTGGAATTTGCCATGCTGGCATCGGGCGCCGACAAGACCACGATCTATCCGATCGATCTCGATCGCGCCTTCGGCATGCTGGCGGCGCTCAAGCCCCATGTCGGGCGCTGGTGGCAGATGGGCGGCGAGGCGCCCCAGGGCCTGATCGATGGGGAGCTGGCGCTGTCGACCGCCTTCAATGGCCGTATCTACGCGGCCCGCAAGCAGGGTGCGCCGATCGGCCTGACCTGGCATCACGCCCTGGTGCAGTACGATTACTGGGTGGTGCCGAAGAACAGCGCCAATCGCGACAATGCGATGAAGTTCCTCGCCTTTGTCAGCCGGGCTCGCCCACAGGCCGATTTCGCCAACGAGATGGGCTTCGGCCCGGTCAATACCAAGGCCTATGAGTTCATCCGCCCCGAGCTTGTGCCCTGGCTCCCCGGCTCGCCCGATAACGAGAAGGACGTGATCTACCAGGATTACAGCTGGTGGACGCAGCTGGGCGATGACGGCAAGACCAACTGGGAACGCGCCATGGCGCGCTGCCTCAGCGAACTGGCGCAATAGCAGGCGGCGACCCAACGCTGCCGCAGCGGTCAGCCGCGCAAGCGGATGCAGGATGCCGGGGCAGAGCTGGTGGGCGGGGTGGCACCCCATCCTGCCCACCATGGCGCCAGGGGCGGCAGCCGATGGCCGACCCTGCGGCAGAGCCCGGCGATCATGGCCGCAAGCCGGCCGCCGGGCGCCGCCCAGGCAGTTGTGCCGCCGATTGAGGGTCGGGCCGGGTACGGGTTCGCCCGGTACCGGCACACCGGTGCCGATCCAGGTTGCGGCCAGCGCGCTGCCAGGCGTTGCAGCAGACGGTCCTGTGGACTGCCGCGATCCATCATGCCGGTGGGGCCGTGCGACGGCGGGATGCGTGAGACGGCTGCGTTACGTGAGGAAATGGCATGCAGGCCAAAGCAGTATCTGAACAGCAATTGACCTTTGCGGCGCCCGCCCTGGCGGGGCATAGCTGGTGCGCCTATGAGATCGCGGGCGCTGCACCCGGCCCGCGGCTCTGCGTGATGGCCGGCATGCATGTCAACGAAGTGGCCGGCATCGCCGCCGCACAGCAGCTGATCGATTATTTCAGCGAGACCTCCTTCAGCGGGCAGGTGGCGATTCTGCCGGTCACCGATCCGGCCGCCATCGCCACCCGGGCGCAGCATTGCAGCCCGGTGGATGGCCGGAATATCAATTTCAGCTTCCCTGGCCGGCCCGACGGCAGCTACAGCGCAGCCCTCGCCGATGCGCTGCTGCAGCATTGGGCCGCCGATGCCGATCTGCTGATCGATCTGCATGGCGGCGATCTCTGCGAGACCATGACTCCCTTTGCCGTGCAGCAATGCACCGGGGATGCCGTGCTGGACCAGGCCAATGCCGCGATCGCCGAAGCCTTCGATCCGCAGGTGGTGGTCCAGCTTCCGCCCGAGGCCCTGGAACAGCCCGGGCGGAGCTGCAGCGGCCGGGCGCGCCAGGGGCGCCGGGCCGGGTTCTTCGAGGCCGGCGCCAATGGTCTGCTCGACGCCGCCTGCATCCGCCAGCATGTCGACGGCGTCAAACGCGCGGCCGCCCTGCTCGGCATGATCGCCCAGGCGCCGCCACGGCGCCGGCCCGCGCCCCTGCATGCCGCCGCCTATCGCTGGGTCGCCGCCCAGCATGCCGGCTGGTGCGACTATGTCGTCGAACCGGGCGTCATGGTGACACGGGGGCACATACTGGGCTGCATCAAGGATGCCCTGGGACGCGGCCGCGAGGTGCTGGTGGCGCCGGCGGACGGGATTTTGCTCTGGCGCTGCACCCATCCGCTGGTCGTGCCGGGCCAGGCGCTGTTCGGCATCGCCGCCGAGCTCACGGGAGAGCGGTGATGACGCTGGCGGCGCGGGCCGTATCCGGGTCGCCGGGGCGGGCGGTCATCGGATGGCTGCGGCCCCTGGTCGCCGTCGTCGTGCCGCGCCTGTTGCAGCTGGCGCCCGCCCTGGGGCTGGTGGCGCTGTGCTTCCTGCTGCCGCTGGGCCGCGCCCTGTGGGACAGCGTCGACGGCGCCGCGCTGGATTTCGCGCGCTACGGTGAGATCCTGCGCGAGCCGCTCTACCGCGCGGTCCTGGGCCGCAGTTTCCAGACCGGCGTCGTGGTGACTCTGTTCTGCCTGCTGCTGGGCTATCCGCTCGCCTATCTGCTCACCACCCTGCCGCGCCGCAGCGCCACCGCCCTGGCCATCTGCCTGCTGGTGCCGCTGTTCACCGCGTTTCTGATCCGCTCCTATGGCTGGATGTCGCTGCTCGGCCGCAACGGCGTGATCAATACGGTCCTGGTCGCGCTGGAGCTGGTCGACGCGCCGGTGCGGCTGCTGGGCACCCGGCTTGCCGTCTATATCGGCATGGTCCATGTGCTGACCCCGATCGCGGTCTTTGCCATGTATGCCAGCATGGCGCGGATCGACCGGCGGCTGCTGCAGGCCGCCATCGTGCTCGGCGCCAATCCGGTCCAGGCCTTTGTCCGCGTCTACCTGCCGATGAGCCTGGCCGGGGTGATCGCCGCCGCCGTGCTGGTCTTCATCCTGGCGATCGGCTTCTTCATCGCCCCGGTGCTGCTCGGCAGCCCGTCCGACACCATGGTGGCGCAGCTCATCGTCAGCCATGTCACCACGCTCGGCCAGCCGGAATTCGGCTATGCGCTGGCCTGTCTGCTGCTGGCGGCAACCCTCGCGGTGCTGGCGCTGGCCAACCGCGTCGTGCCGATCGAGCAGATGTGGTCGCTGCCGGTGCAGCGCCCGCCCGCTGGCAGTACTCGCCGGATGCGCTGGCTCGCGCCAGTGACATGGCTGCTGCTGCGGCTGGAGGCCGTTGCGGCGGCCCTGCTGACCTCGCCGCCCTGGCTGATGGGCCTCCTGCTGCGCGGTTATGCCGTCGCCATCGTCGGCTTCATGCTGGCGCCGCTCGTCATCATCTATGTCCTGTCCTTCAGCGCCTCGCCGTTTCTGGTCTTTCCGCCGCCTGGATTTTCGCTGCGCTGGTATGCGGCATTCTTCGGCAGCGCGGAATGGCGCGACGCCCTGCTGATGAGCACCAGGCTGGCCGCCATTGTCGCCTGCCTGGCCACCGGCATTGCCCTGGCAGCGGCCTTTGCCCTGGTGCGCGGCGGGTTTGCCGCCAAGCGGGGGCTGTTCATCCTGATGCTCTCGCCGCTGCTGGTCCCGGTGGTGATCGTCGCCCTCTGCCTCTATCTGGCGCTGTCCGATCTCGGCCTGACCGGCAGCTTCGCCGGCCTGGTCATCGGCCATCTGCTGGTCGCAACGCCCTATGCCCTGGTGATCCTGCTCGGCGCCGTACGCGGCCTCGACCGCAATCTCGAATATGCCGCCGCCACCCTGGGCGCGGCGCCGCCGGTGGTCCTGCGCCGCGTCGTATTGCCGGCCCTGCTGCCCGGCCTGCTGTCCGCCTGGGTGATGGCCTTCCTGCATTCCTTCGACGAGTTGCTGGTCACGCTGTTCGTGCTCGGCCGCCAGACCCCGACCCTGCCGCTCAAGATGTGGAGCGAGATTCGCATGCAGTTCGACCCGACGATCAGCGCCGCCTCCAGCAGCATCGTCACCATCGTGGCGCTGGTCATCGTCATCTCGCAATGGCGGCAGCTGAAGGCGCCGACCGCACCGGTGGGATCCGGCCATGGCGGCGATGCAAGATGAGCCGTTGCAGCATGGCGGCTGCGCCGCGCGGCGCAGCCAACCGGATCGGCAGCGACGCTCCGCCCGCCGCGAGCCAGGCGTCATGAATCGTACCGGCGGTGAGATTCTGGTCGAACAGCTGCGCATCCATGGCGTCGAGACGATGTTCGGGGTGCCCGGCGAAAGCTTCCTTGCGGTGCTGGATGCGCTGCACGATCACAGCAATACCATGCGGTTTGTCATCTGCCGCCAGGAAGGCGGGGCCGCCATGATGGCGGATGCCTGGGCCAAGACGACGGGCAGGCCGGGCATCTGCATGGTCACCCGCGGCCCGGGGGCGACCAATGCCTCTGCCGGGGTGCATGTGGCGTTTCAGGATTCGACGCCGCTGATCCTGTTCATCGGCCAGGTCGGCCGCGCCATGATCGAGCGCGAGGCCTTCCAGGAAATCGACTATCGCCGCATGTACGGCCAGATGGCGAAATGGGTGGCGCAGATCGACGATCCGGCCCGCATTCCCGAATATGTCAGCCGCGCCTTTTCGGTGGCGCTGTCGGGCCGGCGCGGGCCGGTGGTGCTGGCGCTGCCCGAAGACATGCTGACCGAGCAGGCCGAGGTGCCCGATGGCCGCGCGGTGATCCCGGCCGAGGCGCATCCTTCTATGGAGCAGATGGTCCAGCTCAAGGCCATGCTGCAGGATGCGAAGAAGCCGTTCATGATCGTGGGCGGCAGCGGCTGGAGCGAGAGGGTGCGCGAGCAGGTGCAGGCCTGGGCCGGCGCTTCCGACCTGCCGGTCGGGGCGGTGTTCCGCCGCCAGGACTATCTCGACAACGACTGGCCCAATTATGTCGGCGATGTCGGCATCGGCATCAATCCCAAGCTGCAGGCGCGCGTCAGGGAGGCCGACCTGCTGCTGGTGATGGGGTCCAAGCTGGGCGAGATGGCGACCGGCGGCTACACCATGCTCGGCATCCCGGTGCCGGGCCAGAAGATGGTGCATGTGCATGCCGGCGCGGAAGAGCTCAACCGGGTCTATTCCGCCGACCTGCCGATCCATGCCGGCAACGCGGCTTTCGCGGCGGCACTGACGAAGATGGGTCCGGTCGACGGCAGGGCCTGGGCGGCGGCCACGAAGCAGTCGCGCGCCGATTACGAGGCCTGGCAGCAGCCGGTCACCTCGCCGGG
>CAYSCA010000101.1:0-11254 GCA_964429465.1 uncultured Rhodospirillaceae bacterium | reverse complement strand
TGATGGTCGTGCCGGTGTTGACCGTCAGCTGCCAGGTTTCGGAGAAGCCGAAGAACGGGCCGGCCACCGCCCAGGCGAGAATGCAGATGACGGCGAGGCCGAAGGTCCAGGCCGTGCCGGCAATGCGCGACGCAACATTGGCAAAGCGCGTAAATCCCATCGCTCACTCCGCTCTGCTGCGCGCACCACTTGCAGAACCATCAACCCGCCACATCGCGCCGGGTTCCGGCATGCCGATATCTTCATGACAATAATGGCACCGCGGCTTTAGTCGTTTGTGCCGCAAACTGTTCTGCTCTAGCCTGCTGGCAAGGACGCAATAGCGCCTGCCCGCGGCGATGAAGGCCGGGGCCGATCCGAAAAAAGCCTGCCGGCCGCCGCGATGCGCGTCCAGGCCGGTCGCCGCCCCGGGCGGCAGCACAGAAACGCAAAAAACGGCAGCGGCATGCGGTCGCAGGACCTCAGCCGCCGGGGAAGAGATGACGCCGATTTCAGGAGAGAGCCATCCATGCCCCAGTCGCGGCACCGCATATCCGGCAAGTCCGACAAATCCGATCTGTCCGCCCTGCGCCGCTTCACGCCGGCGCGCAAAGCCGCGCCGCGCGGCCAGGCGGCGCCGATCCCCGAGATCCTGGCGCTGCAGCAGCGCATCAAGGATGCCGTCGAACGCCAGCATCGGCTGTGCGCCGCCAAGCAGGCCTGCGAGGCCGAGCTGAACCGCCTGATGAAAACCCGCCGCGGCGATGCCGAGGATGCGGTGCTGGCCGAGCGCTGCGGCGACAAGCTGGAGGAGATGCGCGTGCTGGCCGCCGATGCGGAAAGCGCGGCCGCCGAGATCGGGCGGGCCAGCGGCGATCTGCTGATCTTCCAGCTGCGCAACGGCCTGCGGCAGGGCTGACGCGCCGGATTCTATCCGCGTCCCAGGCAGGCATTCGACAGCGCGAGCTGCTTCAGCCGCGGCGGCAGCGCCTGGATCGCCACCTGCGCATCCAGCATCGGCACCGTCGCCTTGCCGCGGGTCGGCGCGACCCGGATCTCGCCGAATGGCCCCTGGAAGCGCAGCGGGATGTCGAGCGCGAAGAAGCCGCTGGCGCCCGGGTTGGAGCGCAGCACCAGGTCGAGCCGGTGCTGCTGCAGGTCGACGATGCCGCCGCCGCTCAGTTCGGTGCGTTGTGCCTGCAGGCGCAACGGCGTGATCGCCACCTGGCCGTTCTGCAGCGTGGCGACGCCGAGCAGGCAGTCGAGTTCCGCCTCGCCCTTGCGGCTGCGGAACAGCGCGCGCAGATCGGTCGAGGCCTGTTCGAGCAAGGTGCGCGCGATGCGGCCATCCGCCATGCTCGCCACCAGATGGCCGCGGCTGAGTTTCAGCGCCTCGTCCAGCGTCGCGCCGCTCATCTCGAGGAAGGCGCGCGCATCCACCCAGCCGGCCACCGGCGCGCCGATGGCATCCTCCGCCGCGCCGAGCAGCAGCGCCAGCTTCGCCGCCTCGGCGTGGTTCAGGCCCAGGCTGGCCGTGACATGGGTCGCGCCCTTGCTGTCGCGCGCCCGCAGGCTGCCTTCCGCCTGCCCGCCGCCTAGCGCCAGGCGCAGATGCGGCACCTCCAGGATGCCGGGCGCCAGCGTTGCCTCGGCGCGGAGATCCGCCGCGCGCCAGGTCCGGTAGCGCAGGGTCGCGGCCTTCAGAGTGGCGGCGATGCGCGGCCCGGCCGGATCGCTGTCGAGCCGCAGCGAGACCGGCCCATCCGCGCCGTCGCTCAGGCCCGCCAGCAGCGGATCGAGATCGAGCGTCGGGAAATCCAGCGCGGCCTCGATCCTGTCGCTGCCCGCGGCCGGCCCTTCCGTCAGCGCCAGCCTGCCGGTGAAATCCTGCCCGGCCAGGCGGCCGAAGGCGTCTTCCAGATGCCAGGCGTCGCCGCGGCGGCTGAGGCCGCCCTGGATGCTCAGCCCCAGCGCGGCGCGCGTCTCGGCATCGCCGAACAGCCGCAGCAGGGCGGACAGCCAGGTGGCCTCCAGGCTGAAGCGCCCCTGCACGGCATCGAAATCCAGCGGCTTGTCGACCAGCCCGCCGAAATCGGCGCGCAGATTGTCGCCCTCGATGGTGAAGGCGGCCTCGAAGGGTCGCGTCGCATCGCGCAAAGCCGCGAAGGGCGCCGTGCGGCCGCGCAGCCGCAGCGCGCTGCCGTCATACTCGCCCGCGAAGGCGAGCCGCACCGGCACCATCGCATCGCGCGCGCCGATCGCCGCCTCGCGCAGGCCGATGCGCAGCTCCCTGCCGCTCGTGGTGCGATAGGTGATCAGCGCGTCGCGCAGGGTGAAGTCGTTGAGGATCGGAAACTGCGTGCGGTTCGCCGGGATCAGCACCAGGCCGCCCTCGGATGTACCGGCGGCATCGGCCAGGCCGGGGAATTCCCAGTTGCCGACCCGCTCGCCGTTGCGCTCCAGCCGCAGCCGCAGCCCTTCCGCCGCCAGCGTCTCGTAGCGCAGCACGCCGCTCAGCAGCGCGCCGGGATCGATGCGCGCCGACAGCCGGGCGAGCCGCAGCATCTCCGGCTCTTCCGCCCAGGCGGCATTGGCGATGCGCAGGTCGCGGAGCTCGAGTTCGACGGGAAAGCCGGGATGCAGCGTGAGGCTGCCGATGCTCACATCGCGGCCGAGCATGGAGACGGCAAGGCGCGCAGCCTGCGGCGCGATCTCGGCGCGCGACAGCCAGAGCCACCCGGCCCCGGCCAGCAGCAGCACGAGGCCGGCCGCGCAAGCCAGTATCAGGCCGAGACGGCGCATCTCTCAGACTGGAATGCCGGGCGTCCCGATATGTTCCGGCCGCGGGCCGATGCCGATGAAGCGCGCCGGCAGGCGCTGCAGCAGCGGGAAGCGCGTCAGCAGCTTCAGCGGCCAGGGCGCAGCCGCCGGCGGGCCGCCATCGCCGGGCGAGCGGTTCAGGTAGTTTTTCGCCAGCATCGCCTGCGCACCGACCTGGAAGGCCTGGATCAGCCGGGTCGGGCTTTCGCGCCGCGCCTGCACCTGGGCGGCGGCGCTGTCGAAGCCGAGTCCGCCGCGCCAGGCGCGGTAGAGGATATTCGCCGTCGCCACCGCGTCCTGGATCGCGAGGTTGATGCCGACGCCGCCGACCGGCGACATCGCATGCGCCGCATCGCCGATGCAGAGCAGGCCGGGCCGGTGCCAGGTCGCCAGCCGGTTGACCTGCACGGTCAGCAGCTTGACGTCATCCCAGCTTTGCAGCGCCGCGACGCGACCGCCCAGGAAGGGCGCCAGCGCCGCGACGGAATCCCGGAAGGCCGGCAGGCCCGCGCCCTGCACCGCCGCGAAGCCGCCCTTGGCGATGATCCAGGCGCATTGGAAATAGTCGCCGCGGTTGATCAGCACCATGGCGCGGCCGAGATCGACGCGGCCGAGCAGCTGTTCGGGATCGCTGCCGGCGCGCGGCAGGCGGAACCACAGCACGTCGATCGCCGCGCCGCGCTCGATCAGCGGCAGGCCGCTCTGCGCCCGCAGCTCGGAATGGCGGCCGTCGCAGGCGATGGTGAAATCGGCGCGCAGCTCGCCCTTGCCGCCGTCGGCATCGCGGAAACTCACGCCGGCGACGCGGCCGCTGCGCGCGTCGCGCAGCAAGGCCTGCGCCTTCACGCCCATGCGCAGATCGAAGCCGGGATAGCGCCGGCCCCGGTCGGCGATGAAATCGAGGAAATCCCATTGCGGCATGAAGGCGATGTATTTCGCCTGGCCCGGCAGATGCGAGAAATCGCCGATGGCGACCTCCTCGGCGCCGAACCGGCCGGAGAACCGCGTCACCTTCTGGTGCGGCAGGCGGAGGAACTCCTCCAGCAGCCCGAGCTCCTGCATCAGGTCGAGCGTCGAGGCATGGATCGTGTCGCCGCGGAAATCGCGCAGGAAATCCTTGTGCTTCTCCAGCACGGTGACCGGCATGCCGGCGCGCGCCAGCAGGAAGCCGAGCATCACCCCCGCCGGCCCGCCGCCGGCGATCAGGATCTGCGGGGCGCTGGCATCGCGCTGTGCCATGCGCCCATGAAGCCACGGCGCGCGCCGCCGGTAAAGCGGCGATTATCCGGCGGCCAGCCGCGGCCGGCCCGACAGCAGCGCCAGAACCAGGCTGAGCAGGGCGCAGCCGGCGATGCCGCCCAGCATCGGCATCAGGCTGCCATCGGCGAAGGCGCCGCTGATCGCCATCGCCACCGCGCCGGTCGCCAGCTGCAGCGTGCCCATCAGCGAGGAGGCCGTGCCGGCGATGGCGCCATGCGCCTCCAGCGCCAGCACCGAGGCGACCGGCAGCAGGATGCCGACGAAGCCATAGCCGATGAACAGCACCAGGCCGAGGATGACGAAGTGGTCGATGCCCGCCGCGGCAATGGCGAACAGCAGCGCCATGCTGGCGGCGAAGCCGAACACGGCCGGGCGCACCAGCCGGGCGAGGCCGAAGCGCGCGCCGAGCCAGCCGGTCAGCTGCATGGCGGCGAAGAAGGCGGCCGCATTGACCGAGAAGGACAGGCTGTAGGCCAGCGGCGACAGGCCGTAATGCTCCATCAGCACGAAGGAGGATTGCGCCAGGAAGACGAAGAAGCTGGCGATGGCGAACGAGCCGGTGAAGGTGAGGCCGAGGAAATGCCGGTCGGTCAGCAGCAGGCGGCAGGCCGCCAGCACGCTGCGCAGGCTGCTGCCGTCGCGCAGCGCCGCCGGCCGCGTCTCGCGCACCAGCAGCACGGCCAGCATCAGCCCGAGCACGGCCAGGCCGGTGACCAGCCAGAAGATGGCGCGCCAGCCCGCGGCTTCGATCACCAGGCTGCCGGCCAGCGGGGCGAAAAGCGGCGAAACGCTGAGCACCAGCATCAGCAGGGCGAGCAGCCGCGCCTCGTCCACCCCGCTATGCAGGTCGCGCACGATGGCGCGCGCGATCACGATGCCGGCCGCGCCGCCCAGGCCCTGCAGGCCGCGGAAGGCGATCAGCGTGCCGATATCGGGCGCCAGCGCGCAGCCGATGCTGGCGCCGATGAACAGCAGGATGCCGAAGCAGAGCGGCGCCTTGCGGCCGATCATGTCGGAGGCCGGGCCGAATACCATATGGCCGAGCGCGAAAGTGGCGAAGAAGGCCGTCATGCTCATCAGCACCGCATCGGCATCGGCCTGCAGGCTGGCGCCGATGGAGGGCAGCGAGGGCAGATACATGTCGATGGCGAACGGCCCGATCGCGGTGAGCAGGCCGAGCACCAGCGCGTTGCGCAGAAATCGCGGGCGCTGCCCGATCGTCGCGGTCTGGTTCATCACAATTCCGGGATGGCTGCTGTTCTGGTTGACTCGATAGGTTGATATCAACATAATGCCGGCATGTCAAACGCGCGCGCCCATGCCCAGGCCAATCGGCAGGCCGATGCCCGCTACCGCGCCGCCGCGACGCTCAGCTTCGAGACGACGCGCTTCGTGCGCGACACCTGCCTCTGCCTGCATGTGCAGCGCGCCGCGCGCGCGGTGGCGCGGCGCTTCGACGAGGCGCTGCGGCCGCTCGATCTCACCAACGGACAATTCTCGCTGCTGATGGCGCTGAACCGGCCGCTTCCGGCGAAAATGGCCGAGGTGGCCGCCCTGCTGGCGATGGACCGCACGACGCTGACGGCGAATCTCAAGCCGCTGGAACGCCGCAAGCTGGTCGGCATCACGGCCGATCCGGCCGACCGGCGCGCCCGGCAGCTTGCGCTCACCGCCGCCGGCCGGCGCCTGCTGGAACGCGCGCTGCCGGTCTGGACGCGCACCCATCAGGAGATCGACCGCCTGGTGGCGCGCGGCGATCTCAACAGCCTGCGCGCCGATCTGCGCGCCCTGTCGTAACCCGTTCAACCAGGGAGAGTCCCATGCAAGTCAACGCCTATCTGAATTTCGACGGCGACTGCGCCGCGGCGCTGCAATTCTACGAGCGCCATCTCGGCGGCAAGGTCGAGTTCCGCATGACCTATGCCGAGGCGCCGCCGATGCCCCAGGAGGCCGCCGATCAGCCCGGCTGCGCCGGCCCCGCGCTGCCGCCGGACTGGGGCAGCCGGATCATGCATGCGCGCATGGCGCTCGGGAATGCCGTCATCATGGTTTCCGACGCGCCGCCGGGCATGTACCGGCCGGCGCAGGGCATCGACATGACCCTGAATGTCGACGATCCGAAGGAGGCCGAGCGGCTCTTCGCCGCGCTCAGCGAGGGCGGCCAGGTGAAGATGCCGCTTGGCGAGACCTTCTGGGCCGAGAAATTCGGCACCGTCACCGACCGCTTCGGCATCCCCTGGATGATCAACTGCGAAGGCAAGATGAAGCAGGCGCAGGCGGCGGAATAGGACACCGGCATGAGAAGCGGACCGTCGGCCCCAGCGCCGGCGGTTTTCGCGTTTCATCGCGGATGGAAGATGGCGTCCCCGGAGAGATTCGAACTCCCGACCCGCTGCTTAGGACGCAGCCGCTCTATCCAGCTGAGCTACGGAGACGCAAGGCCTGGCGGCAGGGGCCGGAGACTAGCGAGGATGCGGCCGGGGTGCAACAGCGGCGCGTGGGCCGCGAAAATCCGCGGTAACATATCCGAAAAGTAACGCTGTCGGCGGCGCCGGCCGGTGGCAGATTGGCCCCAGCCATTCCGCCGGAGCGCCATGCCATGCCGAAATCCCGCAGCCGCCGCTTTCCCGGTTCCCCGCTCGGGCCGGCGCCCGCCCGCTCCTATGTCGAGCATGTGCGCGGCCAGCTCCGGCTCAGCGCCAATTTCCTCGGCGCGGTCAGCTTCACGCCGTCGATGATCCTGGGCGGCGCCGAGCTCGAGGAATGGCTGGTCGCCGTCGAGAATCTCTATCACGGCATGCTCTGCCTGCTGGCCGCCCAGGTCAGCCTGCATGGCGCCGCCGCCGTCAGCACCGCCGAGGTGCAGGCCGCCGCCGAGAAGGGCGGCAAGGGCGCGCTGTTCCGCGAGCTGCTGGTCGAATTCGACAACTGGGCCGACCGGCTGTCGCAGATGTCGGCCGCCAGCCGGCTCGCGCTGCTGGCCATGCTGGTGCAGGACGTGCGCAGCGTCTATGGCGATGCCGCCGAGGAGCAGGTCGACTGGAGCGTCGATCCCGACAGCATGGAGCAGATCGACGAGAGCCTGCATCAGCTGATGGTCAGCATCATGCAGAGCGAATTCGGCATCCGCCTGCCGTTCTGAGCACAACCCTCACCCTCCCGCTTCGCGGGTCCCTCCCTCTCCCGGAGGGAGAGGGCATTTTTTCTCCCTCTCCCGTGCAGCGGGAGAGGGTCGGGGTGAGGGTCTTTAGCGCCGCGCCGGCTGCTTCAGCTTCATCAGCGCGGCGAAGGGCGAATCCGCCATCTTCGCCTCGTCCTCGCGGCGCTTCTCGGTCTCGCGCTTGCGTTTTTCCACGATGGCCTTGTGCGAGCGCAGATACAGCTGCACCGGCGCGCCGGTCTCGCGGTCTTTGGCGGTGATCGGCTTGTAGCCGAGCGCCCAGAGCAGCCGCTGCAATTCCTCGGCGCCGCAGCCGGCCAGGTTCATCCAGGCGGTATCGGCAGCGAAGGCGCCGGGCGGGCCGTTATGGCTTCTGCGCGGCGCGGGCGCCGGCTCGGCTTTGGCGTCTGCCTTCGCTTCCGGCACCGGCGCTGCGGCCGGGGCCTCCACCGGCGCCGCGACATGGTCGCTCACCGCATCCGCCGGGTTCGCCGCGGCTTCGATGGCCGAAGCCTCCGTCACCGGCGGCGCGTCGGGCACCGGCGCCTCCGGCGCGGGTTCGGTTTTCACCGCCTCCGGCTCGGGCTCTGTCTTCATCGCCTCCGGCGCGGGCTTCGCCTCCGGCTGCGGCGCGGGCTCGGGTTTCGGCCGCGGCTTGCGCGCCTCCTGCTCGGCCTGGCGCGCGCCCTCGGCGATGCGCTGCACGACATCGAGGCGGAAGGCATGGCGCCCGGCGCGCAGGAAACCCGCCGCCAGCCACCAGCGGTCGTCGCGCCATTCCAGGATCGGCAGCGAAGTCAGCCCCGGCGTCGGCGGCGCCTCCGGCTCGCGGCCCGCATGCACCGCCCAGAGCAAAGTCTTGAGCTGCGTCGGCTTCGGCTTCAGCAGCTTGGGCATCAGGATATGCGTCTCGCCGAAGGTGACGCCCATCTTGCGCAGGGGATGGCGCTCGGCCTGGCCCATGCCACGCACGAGATCGGCGACGTCGTCGCGCTTCAGCGCGCCGAGATTCTCGGCCAGCTGGAAGGCGACGCCGCGGGCGGCGAATTTCAGCTCGGCATCGCGCAGGCGATACAGGTCGCCCAGATGCTGGCGCAGGTAGCGCTTCAGCCAGTCGGTGAGCTTGTCCTCGACCAGCTTGCGGCTTTCCGCCGGCAGCAATTCGTCGGCCAGCAGGCTGAGCCTGGGCTCAAGCATCTCGGCGCCCCTGGTCAGCACGGCCAGCGCCACGCTCTCCTTCTCCGGCGTCACCAGCAGGATGCCGCCTTCGGGCGACAACACGAAGCTCTCGTCGGGCAGGGCGAGCAGGGCCTGCGCGCGTTCCTGCAACGCGGGCCCGAGCACGCGGATCGAGGCGGCGCGGATGGCGCGGCGCTCCTCCACGCTGTCATGGCCCACCGGGCGGAAGCGCAGGCCGCGCACATGGCCGATGATCTCGCCGCCGACGGTGAGCGCGTCGTCCTCGCCCAGGCGAACGTCCAGCAGGGCCGGGTCTTCCCGCAGGCCGCGGGTGAGCACCGATGTGCGGCGGTCGACGAAGCGCTCGGTCAGCTTCTCGTGCAGGGCATCCGACAGCCGGTCCTCGATCGCCCGCGTGCGCGCCTGGAATTCGGCGGCATTGTCCAGCCAGGCGCCGCCCCGTGAATCGGAGCGGTGCGCGACATAGGTCCAGGTGCGGATATTGGCCAGCCGCGCCGACAGCGTGTCGATATCGCCTTCGGTGCGGTCGATCTGCTTCAGATGTCCGTTCACCCAGTCGGCCGGCAGGCGGCTGCCATTGTCGCAGAGATGGACATAGATCTGCGTCAGCAGCCGGGCATGCACGTCATGCATGCTTTTGGCGAAATCCGGAATCTCGCAGACCTGCCAGAGCAGGCGGATGCGGTCGCGGCCCAGAGAGCCATTTCCTTGGGCGCGCTGCTGCACCGGCGCCTCGGTTTTCAGCACCTGCAGCGACAGGAGGTCGTCGGCCTCGCGGCCCCGCGTCAGGCCCTCGCGCGGCGGCGGCATGTCCAGCGTGCGGATCAGCGCGTCGATCGAGCTGAAATCGAGGTCGGTGTTGCGCCAGCGCGCACTTGTCACCGGCTCGAAGCGGTGATTCTCGATCCGCTCGATCAGGTCGGGCTCCAGCGGCGGGCAATCGGCCGTGGTGCCGAAGGTGCCGTTGCGCAGATGCCGCCCGGCGCGGCCGGCGATCTGGCCGATCTCGGCCGGCGTCAGCGGCCGCATGCCGATGCCGTCGAATTTCGACAGTTCGGCAAAGGCCATATGCTCGATATCGAGGTTGAGTCCCATGCCGATGGCATCGGTCGCCACCATCACGTCGACATCGCGGTTCTGGAACAGCTCGACCTGGGCGTTGCGCGCGCGCGGGCTGAGCGCGCCCAGCACCACGGCCGCGCCGCCGCGCTGGCGCCGCACCGCTTCGGCGATCATGTAGACATCGGCGGCCGAGAAGGCGACGATGGCCGAGCGCTTGGGCAGCCGCGACAGCTTCTTCGAGCCCGCGTAGGTGAGCTGCGACAGCCGCGGCCGGGCGATGAATTCCGCATGCGGCACCAGGCGGCGGATCAGGCCGCGCATCGTGTCGGCGCCGAGGAACATGGTCTCCTCCGTGCCGCGCGCATGCAGCAGGCGGTCGGTGAAGACATGGCCGCGCTCGGCGTCGGCGCAGAGCTGGATTTCGTCGATGGCGAGGAAATCGTAACTGCGCTCCAGCGGCATCGCCTCCACGGTGCAGACGAACCAGGTGGCGCCTTTCGGGATGATCTTCTCCTCGCCCGTCACCAAAGCAACATGGCGCTCGCCCTTGATCTTCACCGCGCGGTCGTAGATTTCGCGCGCCAGCAGCCGCAGGGGCAGCCCGATGATGCCGGTGCGATGCGCCAGCAGGCGCTCGACCGCCAGATGGGTCTTGCCGGTATTGGTGGGGCCGAGCACGCAGAGCACGCGGCCCTTCTCGGATGTCTTCAGTTCGGTCACGCCAGGGAACTTTCGCTGGGGGCTACGGCGGAGGCTTTCATTCTGCGCCGCCAGTATATGGGGCGCGCCGCTTCCGCCTCAACCGCCGGCGGCTCAGGTCAGGATCAGCTTCACCGAGGCGACCAGCAATACCGCGCCCAGCAGGTATTGCAGCAGGCGCACCGACAGCCAGCGGATCACCAGCTGGGTGCCGAGCAGGGCGCCGCAGAGCGCGGCGGCGGCAAACCAGGGCAATTCCGCCGGCAGGTATTGCAGCGAGACCAGGTTGCCGGCCAGGCCGGAAATCGAATTGACCAGGATGAAGGGGGCTGCCATGCCGGCGGTCTGGCGCGCGCCGGCCCAGCCGAGCAGCAGCAGCAGAGGCGACAGGAAAATGCCGCCGCCGGTGCCGGTCAGCCCCGAAAGCAGCCCGATGGCGGCGCCGGCGACGATGGCGGCCGGCAGGGGAATCCGGACATCGCCGCTGCCGCGCTTCTGCACGGCCTTCTCGCGCGGGTCGAGCACCAGGCGCAGGCCGGCGAAGAACAGCACCACACCGACGGCAATGCGATAGGCGCTGACCGGCAGTTGCACGGCGCCGCCGATGAAGGCCAGCGGGATCGAGACCGCGACCAGCGGCAGCAGCGCGCGCGGATTGATCAGTCCGGCGCGCCACAGGCGGATCGTGCCGATGCTGGCGACCAGGATGTTCAGGCTCAGCGCCGTCGGCTTCATGATGGCGGGCGCCACGCCGATGAAGGCCATGGCGGCGATATAGCCCGATGCTCCGGCATGGCCGACGGTGGAATACAGCGTCGCCGCCAGGAAGATCAGCAGCGCCAGCGCCACCACGTCGTCGAAGACCATCTGTCCCCCGTTATGACCTTTCGACTATAACGGTGGGCGGCACGGGCAGCAATGCCGGAGAGCCCCCCTCACTTCGCCAGCTTGGCGCGCAGCGCGCGGAGGTCCGCCGCGCAGGCCTTTGCCGCCGCCTCCTCCATATGGCGGAAGCGCGCCAGCACCTCCTCGCCCAGCGGCGTCAGCGCCGCGCCGCCGCCGGCCCTGCCGCCG
>CAYSCA010000100.1:0-11621 GCA_964429465.1 uncultured Rhodospirillaceae bacterium | reverse complement strand
GCGTTGAAGGCCGGCTCGTCGAACTGGATGATGTCGACGCCGTCCTTCTCCAGCGCGCGCGCCTCCTGGTTCAGCAGGTCGGCAAACGCCATCGCCATCTTGATGCGGTCGCCGTAATGCTGGTCGGCGATCGTGTCGATGATGGTCATCGGGCCGGGCAGGGTGAACTTCACCTTGCGCTTGGTATGCGCGCGCAGCAGCTTCGCTTCCGTCTCATGCGCGCGGCCCTTCAATGTGAGCGCGCCGACCACCTGCGGCACCATGGCTTTATAGCGGTTGTCGCGGATGCCCATCTCGACCTTGTGCTCGCGGTCGATGCCGTCGACGAATTCCAGGAAGCCGTGCACGAAATGCTGGCGGTACTGCTCGCCGTCGCCGATCACGTCCAGCCCGGCATCCTCCTGCGCCTTGATCCACAGCAGGGTCGCGTCGCGCTTGGCATCGGCCAGCGCCTCGCCCTCGGCGCGCCATTGCGGCCACAGCTTGTGCGTTTCGGCCAGCCAGGCAGGCTTCGGCAGGCTGCCGGCGACGGCGGTGGGGAACAGGGTGTTGCTCATGTTTTTCCTCCCGGGATCGGCGGGAGGATAGCAGCCCTGATTTTATTTCGTCACCCTCGGGAGCCGCCCTCACCCTCCCGTCTCGTCCGCGACGGTCCCTCCCTCTCCCTGAGGGAGAGGGGCGGGGTGAGGGCCTCAGGCGGTCAGCGCCATTCATCCTCGGGGATGATGCTGATACTGCCGTTGGGCTCCAGCACGGCGAACTTGATCTGGCCGATATGCTCCAGCCCGCGCAGCTCGCGCGCCGCGCCGAGCACGTCGTCGACGCTGATGCGGGCGCGCTTCAGCCGTTGCAGCAGGGGCTTGCCGTGCTCGACCACGATCATCGGCTGGCCCTCGATCACCTTGTCCAGCCAGGGCAGGTGGCCCTTGGCCAGCGAGAACAGCACGTCGATGGCGATCAGCGTGACGATCACGATGATCGCGTTGATCACCGAGAAGTCGTCGCCCAGCAGGGCCTGCTGCGTCGCCTCGCCGATCACCAGCAGCAGCACGAAGTCGAAGCTGGTCATCTCGGAGAAGGTGCGCCGTCCGGCGATGCGGAACAGCACCAGCAGGAAAAGATAGATGGCAGCGCCGCGCAGGACCGCGTCCATGGCTCACCTCTCAGGGGTAGATGAAGAAGGAAAGCGCCAGCTGCGTCTGGTCGCCCAGGCGCAGGTTGCTGCGCACCGGGCCGATGGCCTCCGGCAGCATGTCGAGCTGCACCGTGAAGGCGCGCGCATCGGTGGCCGGGAAGACCAGCACGGCGCCATCCTCCTCGCCGCGCCATTGCAGCGGCTCGGGCTGCACCCGCTCGATGGTGAAGGCCTGCAGGAAGGCGGCGTCGAAATGCAGCTGCGCGCCGCCGCCGTCCAGCGGCACCAGGGTCAGCTCCATCACGTCGCGGGCGCCGCTGCGGTGGAAATATTCGTAGCGCGCGGTGAGCGCGCCGCTGCCGTCGCTTTTCTCCGTGCTGCTCAGCGGCCCGACCGAGAACAGGCCGGCCAGCGACAGCAGCATCAGGATGACGACCGCCGCCCAGCCGATGCGCTCGGTCGTCCAGGTGGCGCGCTGGAACGCCATATCCTCCGCCACCGGGTATTCCCGGTCGGCCCATTCATCCAGCGGGTCGCTTTGCCGTTTCGGGTCTGCTGCCACATTCCAGCAACGCGGCACTTGCAGGGCGGTTCCGCCGCGGCCTGTGCCTAGACGGTGGCCGGTTCCGGTGCGGATGCCGGCTTGGGCGTGGCCGCGTAATCGGGGATCTGGAACTGTCGCCGGTACTGGCCGGGCGATACGCCGGCCAGCCGCTTGAACAGCCGGCGGAAGAAGGCCGGCTCCTCGTAGCCGACCTGCCAGCCGATAGTGTCGACGGAATCCTGCGTGGCTTCCAGCCGGCGCTTGGCCTCCTCGATGCGCAGCTGCTGCACATAGGCGAGCGGTGCATGGCCGGTGGCATTGGTGAAGCGGCGCTTGAAGGTCCGCTCGGCCAGGCCCGAGCGCCGCACCATCTCGTCGACCGGATCGGCGACCGGGAAATGCGTGGTCAGCCAGCTCTGGGCATCGAGGATCACGGCATCGTTGTGGTCGCGCCGGCCCTCGAAGGCGATGAAGGGCTGCAATCCGTCGCGATGCCATTGCAGTGCGTAGAATTTCGCCACCGCGCGGGCGGCTGCCTCGCCGGTATGGCGGGCGACAAGGTAGAGCGCCAGATCGTGCCACGACATCGAGGCGCCGCAGGAGACATACTGGCCACGGTCGCCGGCGATCGCCAGCACCTGCTCGGGGTTGACCGGAACCTTGGGGAACAGTTTGCGGAAATGCGATCCGTAGGACCAGTGGATCGTGCTGCGGCGACCGTCGAGCAGCCCGGTTTCGGCAATCAGGAAGATGCCCGAACAGGCCGAGCAGAGCGTGGCCCCCTCGTCATGGCGTTTGCCCAGCCACTCGACCAGCGCACCGTAACGACCGGTCTTCCACCTCTGCATGACCAATGCGGGCACGATGATGATGTCGGTCCGGCTGACGTCGCGGAAATCACGCTGGACCTGGATCGGCGTGCCGCCGGCAACCGTCAGCTGACCGATGGCCTCACCGACAACCTCGACCTGGAACGGCGTCACCTCCGGCAGGCCGGGGATGATGCCCTGCATCTGGGGAAAGGCATTGAAAAGGTCGGACATGCCGAACATCACCGACGCCGAGGCTTCGGGGATCGCGATCAGGCTGACATGGGTCGGGCCGCGGCTCGGCATCTTGGTGTTCATTCCGGGCGCCTCATTGGCACAAGAGAACCGGTATTGACAAGTTACGCTCTCGTGGCGGCCTCCCGCAATCGCCATTCTGCCCGCCCGCCGCCACCGACGAATCCGGCGGCACAGACAAACCCCAGGTGATTGCAATGAATGCGTTGAATATCGATCAAGAGAAGCTCCATGCCCTGGTCGGCATGGCGATGGCCGAACTGTCCGGCGCCAATGGCGGCGTGATGATCAGCGTCGGCAGCAAGTTAGGTCTTTACAAGGCGATGGCCGGTCGCGGCCCGATGTTCCCGTCCGAGCTGGCCAAGCGCAGCGGCTGCGCCGAGCGTTATGTGCGTGAATGGCTGAACTGCAATGCCGCCGGCGGTTACGTCGTCTACCACCCGGAGACCCAGCAGTACGAATTGACGCCGGAACAGGCGATGATGCTGGCGGATGAAACCAGCCCGGTCTTCATCCCGAATGCCTGGGAAGTAACGGCATCGATGTGGTTCGACGAAGCCAAGACCATCGAAGCCTTCCGTACCGGCAAAGGCATTGCCTGGGGAGACCATCACGAGCGGCTCTTCTGCGGTGTCGCGGCTTTTTTCCGCAACGGCTATGCCGCGCATCTGGTGCCGGAATGGCTGCCGGCACTCGACGGCGTCGTGCCGAAGCTCCAGGCCGGCGCAAAGGTGGCTGATATCGGCTGCGGCCATGGTCACTCCACCGTGCTGATGGCCAAAGCCTTCCCGAAGTCGCGTTTCTGGGGCTTCGATACCCATGAGGGTTCGATCGCGGAAGCGCGTGACGTGGCGAAGCGCGAAGGAGTGGCCGACCGCGTGACTTTCGAGGTTGCAAAGGCCGGCGATTACCCGGCGCAGGGCTACGACCTGATCTGCTTCTTCGATGCCCTGCACGATATGGGCTTCCCCGAAGCGGCTATGACACACGCTTGCAGGAGTCTGGCTCCGGACGGCAGCGTGATGCTGGTCGAGCCTTTTGCCAACGACAAGGTGGAAGACAATCTCAATCCGGTCGGCCGCCTCTACTATGCCGGCTCCACCATGCTGTGCTGCGCGCATGCGATCTCGGAAAACGGCACCCATGTGCTCGGGGCGCAGGCGGGCGAGGGCCGGCTGGCGGAAATCGCCACGAACAGCGGCTTCACGCGGTTCCGCCGCGCCACGCAAACGCCGTTCAATCTGATCCTCGAAGCGCGGCGCTAAAGGTGATGAATCTGGCCTGGGCGGTCATCGGCCGCCGCGCGGAAGACCGCCATACCGACTGGCTCACCCGGCTGGCATCGGCGCTGAAGATCTGGCTCCGGCGCAGCCGGGCACGGCAGCAACTTGGCCAGATCGATCTCCGCACCCTGGTCGACGCGGGCATCGATCCGGTCGCCGCGCAATACGAGGCGGCGCGGCCTTTCTGGGTCGCCGAGCGCCGCCTGCGCGACCACTAGCAATGAGAAAGGCGCAGCCGCGGCTCATCCCGCGGCTGCGCTGTCATGCCCATTACAAAGGTAATTTTCCATGTCTATTGCACAAACCGAACTTGCGGCCGCGACGCAGCCCGGAGCGGATACCGCATGGCGCCTGCGCATCGCCGAAGGCCGCGCGCTGCTGCGACTGGCCATGCCGATCATGCTGATCGCCCTGGTCAATATGGGCATGAGCGTGACCGATACGCTGATGGTCTCGAAGATCTTCGGTGCCGATGCGCTGGCGGCAGTATCCGTCGGCAGCGACTTCTACTCCATCGTCTTCTATATCTGCGCCGGAATCCTCGGCGGCATCGCGCCCTTTTATACGGCAGCGGTGACGCGCGGGGACGAGGAAGGCCGCCGGCGGCTCGACCGGATCGGCTGGATGACGGTCGGCATGCTGGCCATCCTCTCCGTCCCGCTCGTCTGGTCCGCGCCCGTCTGGCTCGCGGCTTTCGGCCTCGATCAGGCGCTGCTCGCGCAGGGCGAGGGCTATACGCAGACCATGGCGCTGACGCTGATCCCGATGCTCGGCGTCACGCTCTACCGCACCGTCCTCACGGCGGCCGAAAAGCCGAAGGTCTTCCTGTATGTCACGCTGGCGATGCTGCCGCTGAATGCCTTCGGGAACTACGTCCTGATGATGGGGGCCGGCCCGATTCCTGCCTTCGGTCCGACCGGCGCCGGCCTGTCCACGCTGCTGGTGGCCGCAGCCAGCCTGGCAGCCTTGATCTTCATCGCGCGCCGCGCCTTTCCCGCCGCCGCACGGGTGGCCGCTCCATTCGACTGGCGCGGCATGATGGCCGTGCTGCGCGTCGGCCTGCCCATCGGCGTCACCATGGCGACCGAAACCGGCATCTATCTGGCGGTCACGCTCTATGCCGCGACGCTCAGCGTTGCCGATGTCGCGGCCCATACGCTGACCCTGCGGATGTCGGGGATCCTCTACGCCGGATCGGCGGCGTTGCTGCAGGCCTCCATGGTGCGGATGGCACGCGCGGTCAGCTTGGAGGATGCCCGCCTGGCCCGTGACGTCGTGACCAGCGGCATGGCCCTGTCGGGCATCGGCGGTGCCGCCTTGTGCATTCTGCTTGGCCTCATCGCCTATCCGCTCAGCGCATGGTTCTTCGACGACAGCGCCGTCGGCATCGCGGCGGCGCAGGTCGCGTCTGGCCTGCTGCTCCTGCTCGGCCTGCTCGAGATCGTCACCTATCCCGGGCTGACTGCCCTGGGATTGCTGCGTGGCCGCAAGGATACGGCGGCGACCATGACCTATAAGCTCGTCGCCTACTGGGTCATCGGTGCGCCGCTTGGTATCTACCTTTGCGAGGTGGGCGCGTTTGGCGTCTCCGGGCTGTGGAGCGGCCTTGTCGCTGGTGCCTTCATCACCACGGCCCTGACGCTCAGACGGTTGTCCAGCATGCGCTGACGCAGCCGCGGGTCACTCTGCGGCGGCCGTCGCCGCGTTCTGCTGCGCCAGCACGCGCTCGGTGGGCCGCGTGCCCATGAAGAGCTGCATGATGCCGGCGGCCAGGCCGATGCCGGCGGCCAGCTGCCAGGCCAGCGTATAGGAGCCGAGCGCGTCGTAGATCACGCCGCCGGCCCAGGCGCCGAGGAAGCTGCCGACCTGGTGGCTGAAGAAGGCGATGCCGGTCAGCGTGGCGAGATAGCGGATGCCGAAGATCTGCGCCACCAGGCCGTTGACCAGCGGGATGACGCCGAGCCACAGCGTCCCCATCACGGCCGCGAAGACCAGGGTCGAGAACTGGCTGACCGGCAGGGTGAAGTAGAGCGCGATGGCGACCGAGCGCAGGATGTAGATGCCGCCGAGCAGCATCGGCTTGTGATAGCGGTCGCCCAGCCAGCCGAACAGCCAGGAGCCGAACACGTTGAAGGCGCCGATCACGGCCAGCGCCTGCGCACCCAGCATCGGGTCGGCGCCGCAATCGGCCAGGAAGGTCGGCAGGTGGGTGGTGAGGAAGACGAGCTGCAGGCCGCAGACGAAGAAGGCGGCGGCCATGATGATATAGCCGCCATGACCGGCGGCCTCGCCCAGCGTGCTGCGCATCGTCTCCGCCGCGCCGGTATTGGCATTGTCGACCGGCACCTTGTCGGCGCGGCCGCCGAACAGGGCAGCCGGCAGCATCGCCGCGGCCAGCGCGACGAAGGCGAACATCGCCATCTGCCAGCCGCTGGCCTGGATCACGCCCTGCGCCAGCGGCGCGCAGAAGAAGGTGCCGATCGAGCCGGCGGCCGAGACCAGGCCGAAAGCGAGGCTGCGGCGCTCCGGGCGCACGACCTTGGCGGCGATCTTGGCGGCAACGCCCGAGGTGGTGCAGGCGAGCGCCACGCCGATCATCACGCCGGAACTGATGGTGATCATCCAGGCTGCGGAGGCATAGGCCGTGATGATCAGCGCGCCGGCATAGAGCAGGCCGCCGAACAGCGCGATCATGCGCGTGCCGAAGCGGTCGACCAGCGCGCCGGCGAAGGGCTGCGCGACGCCCCAGACGATATTCTGGATCGCCAGCGCGAAGGCGAAATCGGCGGCCGAGATGCCGATATCCCTGGTGATCGGCTGCATGAACAGGCCGAGGCTCTGGCGCATGCCCATGGCGAGCGACAGCATCACGGCCGCGCCGGCAAGGATGGAAATGCTCTGCGCCTGGTTGAGCGACGGATGATGGAAGGGCGAATGGCGGGAGGCGGAGGAAGCGGTGTCGGCGGCCATGACGGGGCTCTTTGGTCTGGGGTTTGTCGCAGGCGGCGGATGATGATGCCGCGGCCGGCTGAAGTCCAGCCGCCGATTGCTTCGCTGCAATCCGCGGCGCGTCCGGCCGGTTGCGGCAAAGATTACGCTCGGCAGGAGCCGGGAGGAGGTGGTAAAATTCCCCAGACACTCCGCAAAAATGCACAGAGGACCGATGGCCGACTGGGACGACATCCGCCTTTTCCTTGCCCTGGCGCGCGAGGGCTCGCTGTCGGCGGCCTCGCGGCAGCTGAAAGTCGATCATTCCACGGTGGCGCGCCGCATCGCCGGCCTGGAGAAGCGCCTCGGCCTGCGCCTGTTCGACCGGCTGGCGCGCGGCTATGTGCTGACCGAGGAGGGCGGCACGCTGCTGGCCGCCGCCGAACGCATGGAAACGGATGCCCTGGCGCTGGAGCGCCAGGCGAGCAGCCGGCTCGCCATGCGGGGCAATGTGCGCATCAGCACCTCGCCGATGCTGGCGACCCTGTATCTGACGCCGCGGCTGGCCGATTTTCCCCGCCAGCATCCCGATATCCGCATCGCGCTCTCGGGCAGCAACCGCGTGGTCGATCTCAACCGGCGCGAGGCCGATATCGCGCTGCGGCTCACCAAGCCCAGCGAAAGCGGCCTGATCGCGCGCCGGATGGGCGCGGTGGGCTTCGGCCTCTATGCCAGTCCGTCCTATCTCGCGGCACACCGGCCGAAGGATTACGGCTTCATCGGCTATGACGAGACGCTCGGCCAGATCAGCCAGCAGCACTGGCTGGAGCAGCAGCTCGACGGCCGCCCGATCGTTTTCCTGTGCAGCGACATGACAACGATGTACCACGCCGCCTGCGCCGGCATCGGCGTGGCGGTCCTGCCGCATTTCGCCGGCGCCGCCGATCCGCATCTGCGCCGCGTGGCGCCCGATGCCGGCGCGCCCGACCGCGAAATCTGGCTGCTGGTGCATCCCGACCTGCGCCGCGCGCCGCGCATCCGCGTGGTGATGGATTATCTCGTGGCGCTGTTCGGGCGCGACCGCCGCCTGCTGCTCGGCACCGCCCTGCCGCGGCGCGCTGCCCTTGCCAAGCGCCCGGCTTAATGCTGTGCTGATGCACCCCGGACAGAAGAGCATGCCATGACCAGAGATTCCCTCCGCGACCTGCAGGCCGACCGCGTCGAGCTGACGGCGATCCGCCACGATATCCACCGCCATCCCGAAACCGCCTTCGAGGAGAACCGCACCGCCGACATCGTCGCGGCGAAGCTGACCGAATGGGGCATCCCGGTTCATCGCGGCCTGGGCCGGACCGGCGTGGTCGGCACGCTGAAGGGCAAAAGGGGCAGCGGCCGCTCGATCGGCCTGCGCGCCGACATGGACGCGCTGAACCTGCAGGAGAAGAACGATTTCGCGCATCGCTCGATCCATGACGGCAAGATGCATGCCTGCGGCCATGACGGGCATACCACCATGCTGCTCGGCGCCGCGAGGCAGCTGAGCCGCGATCCCGGTTTCGCCGGCATTGTGCATTTCATCTTCCAGCCCGCCGAGGAAGGCGAAGGCGGCGCGCGGGTGATGATGGAAGAGGGGCTGTTCGAGCAGTTTCCCTGCGACGCGGTCTACGGCATGCACAACATGCCGGGCATTCCCGCTGGCCATTTCGCGATCCGGCCGGGCCCGATGATGGCCGCCTCGGATACCTGGACGGCCGTGTTCCGCGGCACCGGCGGCCATGGCGCCATGCCGCATATGGGCACCGACCCGGTCATGCCCGCGGCGGCCTTCGTCACTGCGACGCAGAGCATCATCGGCCGCAATGTCTCGCCGCAGCATGCCGCGGTGGTCAGCGTCGGCCATATCGCCGCCGGCAGCCATGGCTCACCGAACGTGATCCCGTCGCAGGTGACGATCCGCGGCACGGCGCGCAGCTACACGCCGGAGGATCGCGACCTGCTCGAGCGGCGTCTGGGCGAGCTGGTGCAGGGCATCGCCGCGGCGCATGGCGGCACGGCGGAATACGATTACCTGCGGCGCTATCCGCCGCTGGTGAATGCGCCGGCGCAGACCGCCATCGCGGTGCAGGCGGCGCGCGCCACCGTGGGCGAGGCGCTGGTCGATGCCGATGCCGAGCCGCTGACCGGCGCCGAGGATTTCGCCTTCATGCTGGAAAAGAAGCCCGGCGCCTATATCCTGATCGGCAATGGCGGCCGCACGGAGGATGGCGGCTGCCATTACGTGCATACGCCGCATTACGACTTCAACGACGCGATCATCCTCACCGGCGCCGCCTACTGGGTGAACCTGGTGCGCGAGGAGCTGGGGCGCTAGCGCCCCCAGCCGAAGCTGTAGCCGAGGCTCAGGCCGAGGCGGGCCTGGGTGGCCGAGCCGGCCTGGTCGACGATCGGGGAATCCGCCGCATCGCCGCCGAGCCGGCCGATCCCGGCATAGCCGCCCAGCGCCCAGCCCTCGCTGAGCTGGTAGGTGACGGCGGCGTTGAGGCCGTAGGACAGGAAGGTGCCGTCGGCATCATAGGGGCTGTAGCCCGAGCGCGCCGCCTGCGCGCCGTTGATCGAGAAATAGCTTTCGGTGAAGTCGCTGCTGGCCACGGTGACGCTGGGCCCGGCGGTGATCTGGGTGCGCTCGCCCAGCAGGGTGCTCCAGGCGACGAAGAAATCGCTCACCACGCCGTCATGGCCGCCGAAGCCCTGCCGGACTTCCGCGCCGGCGCTGAAGGGGCGCAGGTCGTAATGGACGAAGGCGCCGGCCTCGCCGGCGGCATCGACATTGCCCAGGCCCTGCAGGGCGCGGTTGTCGTCCTGGTCGCGGCGATGGCGGTATTTCAGCACCGGGCCGGCGCGCCAGTTGCCGCTGCCCAGCAGGTTGGCGCCGAGGCCGTCGCGGCTGGAGAGGAACAGCCGGTCGCGGTAGCGGATATCGAAGACCGGCAGCGGCAGCAATTCGTAATCGTCGGAGCCGAGATAATCCGGCGCATAGAGCGCGCCGGCGCCGAGCGTGACATGCCAGTCGTCATTGGGATCGAAGCCGCCGCGCAGGTCGGGCTTCGGCATCGGATCGAGCTGCCGCAGCAGGCCCTCTCCGGTCTGGCTGCCATCGGCGGTGCCGCTGTCGCTCTGCGCCGCTGCCGGAGCAGGCAGCAGGCCCGCGACGATCAGGCCGGATAGCAGAACGGGCAGCGATGCACGCATGGCGGCGACCTTGGGGTATCCGTTCCGGGTGGAACGCAAAGCCAATAACCCGCCCAATCGTGGCGCGGCTGTGGCTAACCGGGGGCGCCGCGGCCCTGTCCCATAAAGGTCACAGCTTCGTTAACGGGATTTTCAGCAGGCGGGCTAATGCCCCAGCTTGGCATAGCGGTCGCGCATGGCGGCGGCCAGGGCGCGGTCGCGGCCGGCGGCGCCGTTGCCGGCCGGCATCGGCTTCACTGCCTTGAGGTCGCCGGTCAGCGGCCGAAGCAGCAGGCCTTCCGGCCGGTCCTCGATGGTGAATTCGGTGCCGGCCCGCCAGGCGTGGGTGTCGAGCATCTCCTGCGGCAGTTCGAGCCTGCCGCTCTGGTCCAGTCGGGACGTGGTCATGGCGCCTCAGTCTCCTGTTGCGGTTCGACGGTTCGTCTGGAGTCCCGGTATGGAAGCGCGATCGGCGCTGGCAGACAAGAGGGCAGGAGTGCCAAAGCGCCGCGGCGCTAGTGGATCACGCCGCTCAGGATATCCAGCACCTCGCCGGTGGCGCGGCGCAGCATCAGCACATCCTGGCCGGCGATGCGCCGCAGGGTGTCGGGCCGCGCCGGCGGCAGCTCGCGCAGCAGCGGCTCGGGCAGGCGGCGCAGCTCGGCGACCACCGCCGGCGACAGCTGGTCGCCCTTGGCCGGCGGCTTCGTCAGTCCGGCCGGCAGGTCGCGCGCATATTTCTTGCTGCGGCTGGCGCGCAGCTGGCGCTCGCGCACGCGGCCGAAATAATCGGGGATGATCCAGCGTTCGGCATGGTTGAAGGCGACGCTCTCGTCGACCGGCGGCAGCGGCGCCGGCGCGGCCATGACGACCGGCGTGTCCTGCGGCGGCGGCGGTGGGGGCGGCGTCTGCAGCCCGGGGAAGGCGGATTGCGCCCAGGCCGCGGAGAGGCCGGCGGCCTGCAGGATCACGGCCAGGCCGAAGGCGGCGGGCAGGATGAGGGCGCGGCGCATCGCGGGACGGGTCAGGCGGGCAGCGCCAGGGCCGCCGCTTCCTTGGCGGCCTGCTCGCGCAGGATCTCGGCCTTGCTGCGCTTCACGCTGGCCGATTTCAGCTGGCCGCAGGCGGCCATGATGTCGCGGCCGCGCGGCGTGCGCACGGGAGAGGAATAGCCGGCATTGAAGACGATGTCGCTGAACTTGCGGATCGCCTCGTCGCTGGAGCATTCATAGGGCGCGCCGGGCCAGGGATTGAACGGGATCAGGTTCACCTTGGCGGGCAGCTTATAGGCCTTGATCAGCCGCACCAGCTCCCGCGCGTCGGCGTCGCTGTCGTTCTTGTCCTTGAGCATCACATATTCGAAGGTGATCCGCCGCGCGTTGTTGGCGCCGGGATAGGCCGCGCATGCGGACAGCAGCTCGTCGATGCCGTACTTCTTG